>JAAYOH010000086.1 GCA_012520375.1 Clostridiales bacterium | reverse complement strand
GAGCTCACCAGCGGCATGGCGACTTGTCCGCTCTGTAAACCCCATCCGGTGCAAGATTGATAGGGGAGTATATGTGGCGGCCCGTCACGCTCCCGGGTAATCGCATGAGCCCCCAGGCAACTGCGGGCCTAGACAGATGGTCGTCCAAGACAGAACTCGGCTTACAGACAGTACTCATCAGAAACGGGCTGCGGTGGATCAGCATCCACGGCAGCCCGTTGGTTTTGGGATGGGAGGGGGACCTGCCCCGATTCGTCAGGTTCGCTTCATGGATTGCAGCAAAGCAGTCCGGCTCATGGCCGACCGTCCCGCATCAGGGGCAGGATGCGCTTGGTCACGGGCAGGCAGGAGACGAGGGTGCAGAACAGGGCATCCGGGCCCAGATAGCTCAGGTTGTATAGAAGGGAATAGGCCAGGGCGGTCTGCCCTTCGGCGGCATATTCCCCGAAGAAGATGGCCCCCGAAGCGACGCACAGGACGAAGCGGAAGAAGGCGCCCAGCAGGACGGCACAGGGCAGCTTGATTCCCTCGGGGATGGGCAGAAGACCTGCGATGCCTCCCAGGGCCAGGGCGCCGAAGGCCATGGGGTAGTCCAGGAGCACCTGCAGGGGATGGATGACGTACAGGTCCTGGATAAGCTGCAGCAGCCCGTATGCAACCCCCACCACCAGGCCCTGAAGCGGACCGAAGGCCAGGGAAAAGGCTGCGATGGGAAGCATGGAGCACAGGGTGACGGAGCCGCCCTGGGGCATCCGGAACAGGCGGATGTAGCTGAGAATGAAAGCGACAGCCAGGCACATGGCGGCTGAAGCCAGGCGCCGGCTGGTCCAGCTGTCCCTGCGGCCGGACACGGACAGGGATGCCCCCAGGGCGATGAGAAGGGCGATGATCATCCATGCGTACCACGGGGCCTCCAGGATCTTCCCAAACAGACTGGTCATGATGTTCCCTCCTGTTTCCGCCGGGACAAAGAAAAACCGCATGCCGTACAACATGCGGGAAACGGGCTGCCCGAACCTCTCGCCAAAGCCTCTGGGCGTCCGCTTCCCTACGGTGGGATTACCCACATCAGGTTCCAGGGGACCGGCGGGAAATCCCTGCCATCTCAGCTTTTCAGCGCCCCCAGCGGTATTCTGTTCACATTGTAGCCCCGAGGCCCCGCGTTGTCAAGGTGGATATGTCATATGAACGAAAACAATATGAAAAGAAGAAAAGATATACATGGGCAAATGGGATAAATTACAATGCGAATTTTATACAACGGGACGGCCAGGGGGAGAATGATGCGATTATTGTGCAAAACAAACAAACCACAAAAGGCGTTTTGCATGGATGTGTGCAAGAAAGACGGAGGCCATCATGACTTATACAGAAACGACAGAATTTCACATGGTATTTTGTTTGGTTTTGATGTGGCAGGAGAAACGGCGCTTCGGTATAATACAAGATAGTTGGGGTGTGCCCCGAGCGCACTTTTCACGAGAAAAAGGAGGAATATTCCATGGCAAGCGTATCCCTCAAGCACATCTACAAGGTTTACCCGGGCGGCGTGACGGCGGTCAGCGATTGCACGCTGGACATTGAAGACAAGGAGTTTATCGTTCTGGTCGGTCCTTCCGGCTGCGGCAAGTCTACGACGCTGCGCATGGTCGCCGGTCTTGAAGAGATCTCTGAAGGCGAACTGTACATCGGCGATCGCCTGGTCAACGACGTGGCGCCCAAGGATCGCGACATCGCCATGGTGTTCCAGAACTACGCCCTGTATCCCCACATGACCGTGTTTGACAACATGGCCTTTGGACTGAAGCTGCGCAAGACCCCCAAGCAGGAAATCGAGAAGCGCGTACACGAGGCCGCCAAGATCCTGGACATCGAGCATCTGCTGAACCGCAAGCCCAAGGCCCTGTCCGGCGGCCAGCGGCAGCGCGTTGCCCTGGGGCGCGCCATCGTCCGTGAGCCCAAGGTCTTCCTGATGGACGAGCCCCTGTCCAACCTGGACGCCAAGCTGCGCGTGCAGATGAGGACCGAGATCACCAAGCTGCATCAGCGCCTGCAGGCCACCTTCATCTACGTCACCCACGACCAGACCGAGGCCATGACCATGGGTTCCCGCATCGTGGTCATGAAGGACGGCTTCGTGCAGCAGGTGGATTCTCCCCAGAACCTGTACGACCACCCCGTCAACCTGTTCGTCGCCGGCTTCATCGGCACCCCCCAGATGAACTTCTTCAAGGTGAAGCTTGTCAAAGAAGCCGACGGGGTGTACGCCGTATTTGGCGACAACAAGATCAAGGTCCCCCAATCCAAGTTGCAGAAGTTTGTCTCCGACAGCTACATCGGCAAGGAAGTTTACATGGGCATCCGCCCCGAGAACGTCCACGATGAGCCGGAACATCTCGAAAAGTCTCCCGAAACCATCATCGACGTGACCGTGGAGATCACCGAGCTCATGGGCTCCGAGACCTACCTGTACCTGAAGACCAGCGGCAAGGAAGAAAACATCATCGCCCGGGTGGATCCCCGTTCCACCGCCCACAGCGGAGACGAGATCCGCGTTTGCTTTGACGGCCACCGCCTGCATTTCTTCGATATAGACACCGAGGCCACCATCCTGGAGCCCTGAGGGAAGCGCGGAAAAGGCGAATTAATCTATAATTATCCGCCGCTCGTTGAAAGCACACTTGCTTTTATGCGGGCGGCGGGTATACTATAATCAGGAACCTTTTGGATTATTTACCGTGGAGGGGAGATTCTCATGCATTTGGATCATCGTGTCATAGCCAAAATATCGCGCATGCTTGACCGCATCAATACAAACGTCATGCTGTTGGACAACAATGGGCAGGTGATCCTGCCGGAGGACAACCACCGCGAGTTCACCCTGCCCGAGGCCATCCGCCAGAACCCCACCGAGCCCCTGGTGTTTGGCGGGTTTACCCTGATGGGCACCGAGGGCGCCCGGCCCCTGTTCCTGGTACTGCCCGGGGACAGCACCGACGTGTGCAATTGCGCCATACTGGCCGCGGAAATCATCAATATGATGACCCGGATGGACCTGACCAGCGCCAACCGGGAGCAGGGCATGCGCTGCATCCTGCGGGACGAGGTGGAGGGGGCCGAGCTGGAGGCCCTGGCCATGGAGCACGCTATCCCCCTGGACCGAAACCGGGTGGTGCTGATGATCCACCTTGTGGATATCGATACGGCGTTTGCCCTGTCCATCATGCACAACGTGGCGCAGGAGGAATCCGGCGACATGGTGGTGGAAATGGACCGGCACACCGTGCTCCTGATCAAGCAACTGGATGAGGAACAGACCGAGTACGACGAGATGGAGCAGCTGGGTGAAGCCATCCAGAACACCTTCTTTTCGGAGACCAGCAAAAACGTGTACGTGGGCATCGGCGAGCCCAAGCAGGATCTGATCCAATTGTCCGAGTCCTACCGGGAGGCGCGAAAAGCCATTGACGTGGGTCGGACCTACCGGGCGGATGAGAACGTATTTGTGTACAGAAAGCTGATGTTGGAGCGTTTCCTGGCCGATGTCCCGGCGGAGATGTGCACCAAATATCACCGCATGATGTTCAATCGCAAGACCATGCGCCTCTTCAATGAGGAAATGCTGAACACCATCGAAAAGTTTTTCGAGAACAGCCTGAACCTGTCGGAGACCGCGCGGCAGATCTTCATTCATCGCAACACCCTGGTGTATCGGCTGGACAAGGTGCAGCGCCTGATCGGCTTGGATCTGCGGGCATTTGACGATGCCGTGACCTTCAAACTGATGCTGCTGATGGGCAAGGGCGCCCCGGACAAAAACCGATACTATTGACGGATCCGGTGAAAAAGACCACCTGTTGATCAGCGCTTATGACGTGGTGCAGGTGGCCTTTTATTCTGTATGGGAGGCGTTATGCGCAAGCGTTCGATCGTGATCATTGCCCTCGTCTGGATGGTGGTTTTGGTGGCAGGCGTGTCCTCGGCGATCACCATGGCGGTGTGCGGTAGAATGCCGGGCAATGGGTCGGGGGGGAAGGAAGACGGCCGGAGCGAGCGGTATGCCCGGCTGGAAGAGGTGCGGCTCCGGATGGAGGAGCAGTACGTGGAAAAACCCGACGAAGAGGCGCTGATGCTGGGCGCGGTTCGGGGGATGCTGGCCTCGGTGGAGGATCCCTACACCTTCTACTACACCCGGGAGGAGATGGATGCCCTGTCCCGCAGGTCCCTGGGGTTGTACGACGGCGTGGGACTATTGGTCTCGGCGGACAAAGCCGGGCATGTGCGGGTGCTGCGGGTGTTTGCCGGTTCTCCCGCCTACGAGGCAGGGGTACGGGTGGGGGATCGGATCACCGCGGTCAACGGACACCCGGTGAGCGGCAAGAGCCAGCAGACGCTGGACGAGGCGGTGGAACGCATGAAGAGCAGCCCCGCACAATTGCTGAAGCTGGAGATCCTTCGGGGGGAAGAACTGTTGACCCTGGGCATGGTGTGTTCCACCATCCAGATGGAGCGGGTGGAGTACAGGATGCTGGAAAACAAGGTGGGATACCTCGCCATTTACGAATTCATCGGGGATGACGTGGAAGCCTTCAGAAGCGGGATGCAGGCCCTGAAAAGGCAAGGGGCGGACAAGGTGATCATCGATCTGCGTTCCAACCCCGGGGGCATGCTGGAGGATGTGGTGCAGATCGCCGACAGCCTGATGGGGGAGGGCATGATCGCCTACACCCAGGACCGTTACGGCAACCGCAGCGAGTATTTCTCTGCCGCCAGCCGCTGGGACGTGGAGATCGCCGTGCTGGTGAACGGCATGACGGCTTCCGCCAGCGAGATCCTGGCGGGGGCGCTGCAGGACACCGGGACCGCCATCGTCGTGGGGGAACAAACCTTTGGCAAGGGCGTCGTGCAGACCGTATATACCTTTCCGGAGGACGGCGCGGGCATGCAGCTGACCACGGCCCGGTACTATACCCCCTCCGGCCGCTCCATACACGGGGTTGGCATACAGCCCGATATCAAGGTATCCCTGGACGCCGAGCACGAGATCTTGTCCGGCGAGGCGGATCTTCTTTCGGACAGCCAGCTTTACGCCGCATATGAGGCGCTGTTGAAAAAGAACAAGTGAGAAACGGATGGGAAAATGCGCAATAAGGTGTGGGACAAACGGGCTGCCGTGGTGCAGATGGTGTTGGCTGTGGGGCTGGTGGCGCTGTTGCGGATCCCCTTCTTTCGGGCCAGCGCCCTTGTGATGGCCCTTGTGCAGGTCCTCATTTACCTGCTGCTGTGCGCTGCCTGCCGGACGGGAAGCCGGAAGTGGCCCCTCTTGCTGGGGGTCCTGGCGGCCCTGACCATGTGGCTGCTGGACCTGTGCGACGGCGCCATGGCCTGCGCATACGGCGCCCAATGGGCGGCGTTCGCGTGGATGCTGCTGGGGAAGAGGCCCGGGAAGCCCCTCCCCAAGATCTTGCTGTGCGCCCTCGCCGCGGGGTTGACGGGGGTGGCGGGGGGCATGGTTGCCCTGTACACCAGCCGCCAGCAGCTTACGGTGGGGGGCGCGCTGCTGTACGCATGCCGGCAGCAGCTGATCCCCATGGGGGCGGCCCTGGGCGGCGGCCTCCTGGCTCGCCTTTTCCATTGGGTATAAATTTTCGTTTTTTTGCTGAAACACCACATATAGTGGTTGACATACCATGAAAACCACTATATAATGATCTGGCAGGCCTGAAACAAGGGATATACGGAGGAAGGATCATGCTGGATAGGATTGTCAAGCGCGACGGGCGCGAAGTCATGTTTGACGCGGAGAAGATAGCCTCTGCGATTTTGAAGGCCTTTGTGGCGACGGGAAGCGCCAAAGGCGAGGGGGACGCGCGGGAACTGGCGCAGCAGGTAGTGGAAGACCTGCAGCGCAACGAGGCCATCGGGGTCCCCACGGTGGAGCAGGTGCAGGATGCGGTGGAGCAGGTGTTGATCAAAAATGGCTTTGTGCGCACCGCCAAGAGCTACATCCTGTATCGCGCCGAGCGCAGCCGCGCCCGGGAGATGAATACCCGCCTGATGCAAATCTATGAGGATATCACCTTCAAACCCTCGGTGGAATCCGATATCAAGCGGGAGAACGCCAACATCAACGGGGATACCGCCATGGGCGCCATGCTCAAATACGGTGCGGAGGGCGCCAAGCAGTTCAATATGATGTTCGTGCTCAAGCCCGAGCACGCCCGCGCCCACCAGGAGGGGGACATCCATATCCACGATATGGACTTCCTGACCCTGACCACCACCTGCTGCCAGATCGACCTCTTGAAATTGTTCCGCGGCGGCTTCTCCACCGGCCACGGCGTGCTGCGGGAGCCCAACGACATCATGTCCTATTCCGCCCTGGCCTGCATCGCCATCCAGGCCAACCAGAACGACCAGCACGGCGGTCAGTCGGTGGTCAATTTTGACTACGCCATGGCAGAGGGCGTCAAAAAGACCTTCTGCAAGCGCTACCGGGAGAACATGGTGCGGGCCCTGGAGCTGACCACCGGGGTGGAAGACGCGGAGGCCAGGGTGAAGGCATACAGCGCGGCTTTGGCAAAGGACGGGATCCGGCCCAGCTTTGTGCAGAACCAGGCCTATGCCGCGGCGGAGTCCGTAGCGCTGCTCGAGATCTGGCCGGAGGCCGATGTGGAAAGGCTGCAGAGTTTTGCCCATGAAAAGGCGGTGGCGGAGACCGACCGAGCCACCTACCAGGCCATGGAGGCCCTCGTCCACAACCTGAACACCATGAATTCCCGGGCAGGCGCCCAGGTGCCTTTCTCCTCCATCAACTACGGCATGGACACTTCCCCCGAGGCGCAGCTGGTGGTGCGCAACCTGTTGCTGTCCACCGAACAGGGGCTGGGCGGCGGGGAGACCCCGATTTTCCCCATCCAAATCTTCCGGGTCAAGGAGGGCGTAAACTACAACCCCGGCGACCCCAACTACGACCTGTTCCGGCTCGCCTGCCGGGTATCCGCCAAGCGCCTGTTCCCCAACTTTTCCTTCCAGGACGCGCCCTACAACCTGCAGTACTACAAGCCCGGCCATCCCGAGACCGAGATTGCCTATATGGGCTGCCGCACCCGGGTGATCGGCAACGTATACGATCCCCAGCAACAGATTTCCAACGGCAGAGGCAACCTGTCCTTCACCACCATCAACCTGCCCAGGATCGCCATCAATGCAGGCCAGAATATCGAACTATTCTTCCAGGATCTGGACCGCAAGATCGACCTGGTGATCGATCAGCTGCTGGAGCGCTTTGAGATCCAGGCCCGCAAAGTCGTGCGCAACTACCCCTTCCTGATGGGCCAGGGGGTCTGGCTGGACAGCGAAAAACTGGCGTGGGAAGATCAGGTGCGCCAGGTGCTGTGCCACGGCACCCTGTCCGTTGGCTTTATCGGCCTGGCCGAGACCCTGAAGGTGCTGATCGGAAAGCATCATGGCGAGAGCGAGCAAGCCCAGAACCTGGGCTTGGAGATCATCGGCCACATGCGTGCCCGGCTGGATGAACTGAGCCGGGTGCACAAGAAGAACATCACCCTGCTGGCTACCCCTGCAGAGGGGTTGTCCGGACGCTTCGTAAAGATCGACCGCAAAAAATACGGGTTGATCCCCGAGGTCACGGACCGGGAGTACTACACAAACTCCTTCCATGTGCCGGTGTACTATCCCATCCGCGCGGTGGATAAGATCCGGATCGAGTCGCCCTATCACGCCCTGACCAATGCGGGGCACATCTCCTATGTGGAGCTTGACGGGGATACCGCCCAGAACCTGGAGGCCTTTGAAAAGATCGTGCGCCTGATGAAAGAGAGCGGCATGGGCTACGGCTCCATCAACCATCCGGTGGATCGGGATCCGGTGTGCGGTTTCAACGGCGTGATCGGCGACGCCTGCCCCAACTGCGGCAGGACCGAAGATGAGCACAAATTCGAGCGGATCCGCCGCATCACGGGGTATCTGGTGGGCACCCTGGACCGGTTCAACGACGCCAAGCGCGCCGAAGAGGCCGACCGGGTCAAGCACGAGACCTGAGGGACCCTGGAAATGCAGATACGGATCGCGGGAAAAGTGGATGAATCCATCGTGGACGGGCCCGGCTTCCGCTATGCGGTGTTCACCCAGGGCTGCAGGCACCATTGCCCGGGCTGCCACAATCCCGAAACCCACGACTTTGAAGGGGGATTCCCGGCAGACTGCCGGGAGCTCTTGGGGGAAATGGCGGACAACCCCTTGCTGGACGGGCTGACCCTCTCCGGAGGCGACCCCTTTGAGCAGGTCCCTGCCAGCGCCTTCCTGGCCCGGGGAGCCCGGGCGCTGGGACTGAACGTGTGGGTGTATTCCGGCTATACCTTTGAACAGTTGTATAGGAGGCCCGACTGCCGGGAACTGCTGACAGCCTGCGACGTGTTGGTGGACGGGCCCTTTGTGCTGGCTCAACGCACCCTGGAACTGCGCTTTCGGGGTTCCCGCAACCAGCGACTGATCGACCTCCCCGCCTCCCTGGCCCAAGGCAGGCCGGTATGCTTTTCTTTGGGGGATGACGAATGAACCTTTCCCAATACGTCGAAAGCCTGAAGAATGACAGAGAATTCATGGCGGGCGTGGCCTCTTGGCGGGACCTCCCGGCCCGGCCCGCCCGCTATGCCCAGTTTCCGGACTGGCTGGACGCCCGACTCCTGGGCGCCCTGAGGCAGCGGGGCGTGCACCGCCTGTATATCCACCAAAGGAAAGCGCTGGACTGCGTGCAGCAAGGCGGGAACCCGGTGGTGGTGACCCCCACCGCATCGGGGAAGACCCTGTGCTACAACCTGCCTGTACTGAACACCGTGCTGCAGGACCCAGCGGCCCGGGCGCTGTACCTTTTTCCCACCAAGGCCCTGTCCAGCGACCAGGTCTCCGAGCTGTACGAAATGGTGGAGGCCATGGGCGCCGAAATCAAGGCATATACCTACGACGGGGATACGCCCCAGCCCGCCCGCACCGCGATCCGGCAGGCGGGGCAGGTGGTGGTGACCAACCCCGATATGCTGCACAGCGGCATCCTGCCCCACCACACGAAGTGGGTGCGCCTTTTTGAGAATCTACGATACATAGTGATCGATGAGATTCACGCCTACCGGGGGGTCTTTGGTTCCAACCTGGCCAATGTCATCCGGCGGCTCAAGCGCATTTGCGCCTTTTACGGCTCCCATCCCCAGTTCATCTGTTGCTCCGCCACCATCGCCAACCCCCGGGAGCTGGCATGCGCCCTGACGGGGGAAGAGGTCACCCTCATCGACGAAAACGGCGCGCCCGCCGGGGTCAAGCACGTGGTCTTCTACAACCCGCCCGTGGTGAACCGTCAGCTGGGCATTCGCAGGAGCGCCCAGGATGAGACCCTGGCCATCGTGGACAAACTGCTCAAAAACGACATTCAGACCATCGTGTTCACCCGGTCCCGGGTGGTCCTGGAGGTGTTGGTCCGTCGGCTGAAGGACGGGCGAGGGGGGCAGCTGGGAGAGGCGGAGGGCATCCGCGGGTACCGGGGCGGCTATCTGCCCACCCAGCGCCGCGCCATTGAGAAGGCGCTGCGGGCCGGGGAGGTGCGCTGCGTGGTCTCCACCAATGCCCTGGAACTGGGCATCGACATCGGACAGCTGGATGCCTGCGTGCTGTGCGGTTACCCGGGCACCATCGCCGGGACCTGGCAGCAGGCGGGCCGTGCCGGGCGCCGGAACGAGGCCTCCCTGCTCATCCTGGTGGGCACCTCGGGGCCCCTGGACCAGTACATCATGACGCATCCCGACTTTTTCTTCGGGCAGTCCCCCGAGCGGGCCTATGTCAATCCGGACAATCTCTACATCCTGCTCAACCACATGAAGTGCGCCGCCTATGAATTGCCCTTTTCCAGGGAGGAATCCTTCTCCGGCAACCAGTCCACCGGGGAAATGCTGGAGTATCTGGCAGGGGAGGGCATCCTGCGGGAGGTGTCCGGCCGCTACTACTGGATGGCGGAGGAGTTCCCTCAGGCGGCCATCAACCTGCGCTCCGCCGCCGACCAGAATTTCGTGATCGTGGACATCACCAGGCCCGCCCGGCATCGGGTGATCGGGGAGATGGACCGCTTTACCGTGCCCATGCTGCTCCATCAGCACGCCATTTACATGAACGAGGGCAGGCAGTATCAGGTGGAACGGCTGGATTTTGACAACAAAAAGGCCTATGTGCGGGCGGTGGATGTGGATTACTACACCGACGCAAATCTTGTGACCTCCCTGAAGGTGTTGTACGACAGCCAGCAGCAGCCCCTGACGAAAGACGTGATCAAACATCGGGGCGACGTGCTGGTGAGCAGCATGGTGACCATGTTCAAGAAGATGAAGCTGGATACCCAGGAAAACCTGGGCTGGGGGCAGGTGCGCCTCCCCGAGCTGGAAATGCACACCAGCGCCTGCTGGTGGACCCTGCCTGAAGGGCTGGAGGAATGTTACGGCCGGGAGGCGGTGCAAAGCGCCATGCTGGGGCTGGCCCATTTGGTGCGCCACATCGCCCCTGCCTACCTCATGTGCGCGCCCACCGACATCCAGGTGACCTATCGCGTTCGCGACCCCTTCACAAAACAGCCCACCATTTACCTGAACGACGCGGTGCCCGGGGGGCTGGGCCTGTCGGACAAGGTGTACGAGATGGACATGCTGCTGTTTGATGAGGTGCTCGCCCGGGTCCGGGACTGCAGCTGCAGCGCGGGCTGTCCGGGCTGCGTGGGCGCCGGCGCCCGGGATGGGGGAAAAGAGACGCTGGAAAAAATCTTGCGGGAACTGGGCGCCGGGAAACAGGACGGGCGGTAGAATGCCCCGCCGACAAGAAGGATCGACCACAAAAAGGAGACCGTATGGCCATCAAATTGATCGCCGCCGACATGGACGGCACGTTGCTGAACGACAGGAAAGAGATTACCCCCCGCACATTGGCGGCGGTGCGCGCGGCCATGGCGGCCGGCGCCCTGTTTGTGCTGAATTCGGGGCGGATGCCCGAATCGGTGCTGCCCTATGCCCGGCAGCTGCAGGTGAACGCGCCCATCATTTGCTACAACGGCGCCCTGACCTGCGGCCAGCGGGACGGTGAAGCCCTGGACGCGATCCCCTTGCCCCTTACAAGCGCCAGGGAGATCCTGCGCTATGCCGAAGGGGAAGGGCTGTATATCCAGGGTTTTTGGGGAGACCGCTTTTACTGTGAGAAGCACACCCCCAAGACCGAGGAATACGAGGAAAAGGCCGCCGTCACCGCGGTGGTGTGCGGGCGACCCTTGTCGGAAGCGATCGACAGGGATGCGTACAAGCTGCTGGTGATCGTGGACGAGGGGCAGATGCCCGGGATGCTGGCGGACTTTCGGCAGCGCTACGGCGCCGTCGCCAATTGTGCGGCATCCAGCAGCACCTACCTGGAGATCGTGTCCCCCAAAGCCAACAAGGGGGACGCCATGCTGAAACTGGCGGCGTCCCGGGGGATCGTCCCGGAGGAGATCATGGCCTTCGGAGACGAGCTCAACGACCTGAGCATGTTGCGGGCTGCGGGGGAAGGCTATGCGATGGCCAACGCGAAGGACGAAGTGCGGGAGAAAGCCGCTTGTTTCGCCCCTTCCAACAGTGAGGACGGACTGGCGCAGGTGCTGGAGAAAGCCTGCGCCCAGGGGCGTTTTGCCGCTCCGGGAAGGGCCCAATGATCCGGGAAGCCGATTTTGTGGAAAGCCTGGGGTTGACCGTGGAATCCCCCGGGCATAGCGACGTGCTGGACATCCGTTCCTCGGACATCAACCGGCCCGGGCTGCCCCTGTCGGGATTCTGGGACTATTTTGCCTGGCAGCGGCCCCAGGTGATCGGGAAGACGGAAATGAGTTATATGCACTCCCTGGACCCGGAGCTGCTGACAAAGCGGCTGCACACCTTTTTCGGCTACGATATCCCCTGTGTCATCGTATGTCATGGCATGAGGTGCCTGCGGGAGATGGTGGTTGCGGCGAAGGCGCGGGGCATACCCATCTACAGCACCCGGGAGGAGACCACGGTGCTGGTGCTTCGGATCATCAACTACCTGAACAACTGCCTGGCGCCTTCCGACACCGTACACGGTGTGCTGGTGGACGTGTTCGGGACCGGCATCCTCATCACCGGGGACAGCGGTGTGGGCAAGAGCGAGACGGCTTTGGAACTGGTCCGGCGGGGACACCGGCTGGTAGCCGACGACCTGGTATGCATCAAGCGGGTGAGCAGCAACCGCCTGGTGGGGGAGGCGCCGGCGGCGATCCGGCATTTCATGGAGATCCGGGGCGTGGGCATCATCGACATCGCCACCATGTACGGCATCGGCGCGGTGATCGACAGCAAGTCCATCGATATGGTGATCCATTTTGAGCTGTGGGACCAAGAGATGAGCTATGACCGGCTGGGGCTGGAGGACCAATACACAAACCTGCTGGAGGTGCGGATCCCAAGGCTTGTGATCCCCATCCGCCCCGGGCGGAACCTGGCGGTGGTGCTGGAGGTGGCGGCCCGGAACCTGCGGCTGAAACAAAGGGGAATACATGTGGCCAAACTGCTGGACGACAGACTGCGGCAACAGTCCCCGCAGGAAGGAGAAGAGAAATGATCCGGATCGGCGTGGACCTGGGGGGGACAGGGATCAAAACGGGAGCAGTGGATGAAAAGGGGAACATTCTGTCCAAGGTGTCCCGCCCCACAAGGCCCCAGCGGCATTATGACGAAGTGATCGCGGACATCGCCGGGACAGCCCGGGATGCGGCGCGGGAGGCAGGCTGCGACTGGGACGGGATCGGCGGCGTGGGGGTGGGAATCCCTGGCGTCGAGGATGCTTCCACCGGCATCGTGCCCCTGTGCGCCAACCTGTACTGGCGGGATGTGCCCCTGCGGGGAAGGCTCGGGGAACTTTTGGGCAAAGAGGTGCACGTGGGCAACGACGCCACGGTGGCCGCACTGGCGGAGCACGTGGCGGGGGCATCCCGGGGTACGGAAAACAGCGTGCTGGTGACCCTGGGGACCGGGGTGGGCACCGGGGTTATCCTGAATGGAAAGCCCTTTTCCGGCAGCCACGGCGTGGCCACCGAACTGGGCCATTGCGTCATCAGGATCGACGGAGAACTCTGCACCTGCGGCAACCGGGGCTGCTGGGAGCGCTACGCCAGCGCCACCGCGCTGATCCGGGAAGCGAAAAATCGGCTGCTATCGGAGGACGGAGCGGTGTACCGGGCCGTGGGCGGGGATCCGGAGGCCCTCAACGCCAAGATCGTCCTGGACTGCGCCAAGTCCGGGGACCCAGGCGCCCTGGCTTTGTTCAAGGAATATGCCTATTGGATCGCCCTGGGGCTGGCGAATATCGTGAGCACCTATGATCCCGAAATCATTTTGCTGGGAGGCGGCGTGTCGGCGGCCGGGGACTTCCTGCTGCGAGCGATACAAAGCCCCTATGAGAAAGCCATCTTCTTCAAGGCGATGCCCTATGCGCCCATCGGACTGGCTGCCCTGGGCAATGACGCGGGGATCATCGGTGCGGCGATGCTGTAGAGAGGAGCTTGGAGCATGAGATATAAATGGGTTGGACTGGCGCTGGCCATGCTTTTGGCTTTTGCGCCCATGGGAAGCGCCCAGAGCCCGGAGGATTGGGAAAATTACCGCATCAGCTTTGAGGATGCACAGCAATTGTGCGAATCGACGAAAGCGTGCCTGACCCTGCACCTGGACAGCCAGGTCTCCTTTGACCGCACATCCTGGGCGTATGACCGGGATCATGATCGGTATACGGTGCGGGCGAAGGCCGGTTTCGAATTGGACGGGGTATACGGCGACCATTCCATCGAGGCCGTGTTTCTCAGGAACGAGGCGGGGGAATTGGAATTGGTCCTGATGAAGGCCGGGGAGCTTACCCTGATCGATCTGGAACCCGAACCCGAGCCGGAACCCGAACCCGAGCCGGAACCCGAACCTGAGCCGGAACCCGAACCTGAGCCGGAACCCGAACCGGAGCCGGAACCCGAACCGGAACCGGAGCCCGAACCGGAACCGGAGCTTGAACCCGAGCCTGAGCCCGAGCCTGAACCGGAGCCCGAACCGGAACCGGAGCCCGAACCGGAACCGGAGCCGGAACCAGAAGAGGAACCCGAGCCTGAGCCCGAATTGGAGCTTGAGCCAGGGGCCGCCTTGGTCGACGACAAAACGGTGTTGGTGAAGATGGGCAGCAAGGGCGAGGTGGTCCAGGAGGTCCAGGCCAATTTGATCCGGCTGGGCTTTCTCCAGGGGGGGGCGGACGGGGTCTTTGGCGAGAACACCCGTCAGGCAGTCAAGAAATATCAGGCGGACAACGCCCTTTCCATCACGGGAGAGGTGACGAAGTCCCTGTACACAAGGCTGCGGGACCACGTGGAGGGCAAACTTCCCGAAGGACCCGAAGCGGAGAAGCAAAAAGCCAGTACCGTCATCGCCTCCATGGGGTCGAAGGGGGAAACGGTAGAGGATATTCAAAATCGGTTGGTCATGTTGGGCTTTTTGAGCGACGAACCGGATGGACGCTTCGGCTCCAACACCGCTTCGGCGGTGCGGTTCCTCCAGGCTTCCCTCGATCTGGAAAAGACGGGGGTCGTGACGGCTTCCCTGTATGATGTCCTGAAAGAGCTGACGAGGAGGGCCGGCATCGCTTCCCTGTCCGCCTTTGAGAGCGCCTTCAACGGGGCGGAACTGCTGGCGGGGACCACCCAGCAGCTGCGTCTCCCCGAGGATCCCCAACCCGGAGAAGTCCGCTGTGAATTGGACGAATGGTCCTCCCTTACCCTCACCGTAGACGAAGAGATGCACGTAACCGGGGTGGTGGTGGACGGGCGGCTGGACGGCTTTGCGGAGGCCGAGGCTTCGGTGATGAATGCCATGAACGGCGCACTGACCGCCTGCAGTGCCGTGACCACGCTCCAACAGAGCAGGGATTTTCTGAAAAAGGTAGGCGCCTACAAAAGCGCCTTGCAGGAAGAGGGGATAGGAGCCTACAGCTGGAGCGGCCTGCGATATGAATGGGTGGGAGAAAACGGAGCCCTTCGCCTGTCCATCTCCATCGAATAGAGAACAAAACGCGCAAAAAATATTTTTAACAAAAAACGAAAAAAGGCTTGACAACGCCAGGGGCTCATGTTAAAATAAGGGCGAAAAGAGAAAGAGATATTAACAAAGGAAATCCAATCAGAAGGGAATGATGCCGTTGGATCACTGTATAACGGGGCCCGACTGTTTCGCCCTCATGGTGAGAGAAGAAACTGCGTGATGCAAGGGATGTTTAAAGCGTAAAGAAGTTTTCAACATCGACGAGCAGGAACGAGGAGAAAACGGCAGTCCGAAGCCGTGTGGGCGGACACCTGGAGCGCGGAAAGGCAGACGTACCAAGGTACCAAGGTCACTGGCAAGTTACCGGACAGATCCAAGGGACCACGGTGTTCAAGGGAACCCATGAGACGCCAAGTACGACAAGGAGATACGGTTACAAGCTTTCCGGGCATACAGGACCACAACTTCATAGGATATCCGGCGGGGCTGCTGCAAGAAGGTAGCCCCGTTGTTTTACCCCAAATCCCCAGGCTTAACGGTCAATCAACCGAATTGTCGTGAAGGCGCCTGTTCCGGACTTGCAGGATTTCCCCGAAGGCGCTATAATAAAGTGTTCGAAAGAGCGAACATGCCACGGAAGGAACCAGGATATGCGCAAAAAGCGGGTCACCGGCAGGTTTTATGTATTTTTGGCGCTGCTGCTGGCAGGGTGTTATTTCATATTGCGGGAATTGTTGCCGGACGCCGCTTCCGAGGCGCTGGTGCAGAGCGCCAATGCTACCTACAGCTATACGGTGGACGCGGTGGTGGTGCGGGATGAGACGGTGGCAGGATATGAGGGAAACGCCCGCATCGTCTATGCGGTGGATGAGGGGGACGTAGTGCCCGAACAGGGCGAGGTCTGCGAGGTGTACCCCTCCGGTTATTCCGAAAAAGAGCTGCAGCGGCTGGAGACCGTTCGCCAATCCATCCGAAGCTATCATGAAATGATCCTGGACAATATCGTGGACGGCGAGCTGGATCGGCTGGAGAACAAAGTACAGGACCTGGCCCTTCAAGTCAAGACCCTGATCCGCAACAAGTCCGGGGGCAGCCTGCTGAATCTGGAGAAACAGTTGGAGAAGGCCATGGCGGACAGGCAGGAGTACCTGCGCCAGAACCAGCGGCAGGATTACAAACTGAACGATCTGTACGACCAGGAGACCAAGCGCCTGAATGCGCTGAACTCCTGGCAAACCATCGCCACGTCACCCAGATCCGGGGTGGTCAGTTTCTATTTGGACGGCTATGAGGAATATTTGAACGCCGAGACCATCGAGACGGTCACGGCGGATCAGATCAAATCCGTCTTGGCCGGCAGATCCCTGGCTTCCGGAACCGCCTCCAGGCTGAACACCAATATCTTCCGGGTAGTGGGTACCGAAAAGTGGTATGTTGTGTTCCTGTCCGGGGACGTCAACTGGAACCCCACCGCCGGCCAGGATTTTACTTTCCAGATACAGGGGTATGCGGACATTGCCTTTGTGGGGCGGGTGATCTCCATGCAAAAGAGCGCCAGCGAGGTCATGGCGGTGCTGGAGGTATCCGGCAGCCCCGGCCCCTTGATGAATCTGCGCAGCGGAAAGGCCAACATCGCCGCCTATCTGTCGGGAATGTCCGTGCCGGTGGGCGCCCTCTCCGAGGAGGGCGGGCAAATGGGGGTGTGGCTGCAGGATGCGGCGGGCACCACATTTACCCCGGTGGAGCTGCTCTCCAAGGACAGCCGGAATGCCTTGGTGCGGCCCCTGGTAGAGGGGACCCTGAACGTGGGGCAGCGGGTGTTGATTCACTGAGGGGCGTTAAATCCAGATGATTTCACGTTTTTTGTTGGACTTTATGCGTCCAATCAGGTAGAATGATTTCACTGTATCGGATCGGGAGGAATGGATTATGGGCGGACGCTTCAATAGATTGCTCGAGTTTATCGGACTGGTGGACGATGAACCCGAAGGGGATATGGACCCATCGAGGCGCCCCGCGGGTGCTCAGACATACCAGACGGCTCAGAATCGCAGGGGCTCCCAGCGCAGCCTGTACGAGGGCGGGGAGAGCCGCTATTCCTCGCCGCGCCCGGAGTATGAAGCTCGGCGAAGAAGCGACCCCAACCTCTACGGCGGCGGAGGGTATCAACCTTCCTATCGGGGCGAGTACGGGGCCCGGGACGGGTATCGCCCCCAGCCAGCGAGGCCCGAGCCACGCTATACACCGCCCCGGGATCCCTTTGAAGAGGCCTTTGATCAGGATGCCCAGCGGCGTGCTGCCCGTTTCCAGCAAAATCAGCCGGTTTCCCAGCAGCGCAACGTGGTGCCCATGCGGCAGCCTGAGACCGAACATCATACCGTGATCTACTACCTCCGCCAGCTGGAAGAGTGCCGGGATGTCATCAACGACCTTTTGGACAACAGGTCTGTACTCCTCAACCTGGAAGACATGGACGAACGAAATATGCAGCGCTGCATCGATACCATGTGTGGAGCCGCTTTCGCCCTGGGCGCTTCCCTGCGCAAGGCTTCCGACAAGACCTACCTGATCGCTCCCAAGAGCGTGAAGGTAGCCAGTACCCGGGAATCAAACGATGGCGGACGGTATTAGGGTGTGGAGGCAGAAAGATATCTGAAAAGCCTGGCGCACACTGCCGCTTTACGGCGCGGTGTGCGCTTTTCCCGTTTTCTGGACCCTGCGGAGGCGGCGCTGGCCACGGCGGCTGCCCGGGAAGAAGGGGTAGAAGTCTCTCTTTTCGGAGGGTATGGGGAGGCTGAGCGGGTCGTTGCGGCTTTTGGCGCACAGGAGGATCCGGAATACCCTTTGTGCTGTATGGAAGCGCGCTGGAGCAGCCGGGCCGGCGCGCCCCGGCACCGGGATCTCCTGGGGGCGCAGATGGCGCTGGGGTTGGACCGGGGCTGTTTCGGCGACATCCTGGTGGGAGAGGAGAGGGCGTACCTCTTTGTGCTGAAGGAACTATGCGCCTACATTGCCCTGAACCTGGACCGGGCAGGCAACGTGCCCATTGCCCTCACGCCTTTGGATCGGCTGCCCGATGCCCTGCCCCAGCCCGTGGGGCGGACGGTGCGGGGCACCGTGAGTTCCCTGCGCCTGGACGCGGTGGTTGCACAGATTTGGTCCCTCAGCCGGTCGGGCGCCCAGGAAGCGATCGCCCGGGAAAAGGTCAAATTGGCTCACATCCCCCGGAACAAATGCGATGTTCAGGTGGAGACCGGGGAGGTCATATCCCTGAAGGGCCGCGGCAGGGCCAGGATTTTGTCGCACACACCCACCAAAAAGGGCCGGATAGCCCTGGAAATATTCATTTATGGAAACAATTAACATCAAACAAACGTCAATAAAGAGGAATTCAGCCCGGGGATGAAGAATTTTACTTGGAATAAGGTATAGACTGCACAACGACCGGAGGAGGATATTCATATGATTACCGTCAAAGATATTCGTGAAAAGGAATTCAATCCACAAAAGCGCGGGTACAACGAGGACGAAGTGGACGAGTTTCTGGACGAGATCGCCGATCAGATGGAAGTGCTCATCCGGGAGAACAGGAGCCTGATCAGAAGGATTGAAAAGGCCCAGGAAGTCGAGGCCGAGCCCGAACCCGTCCTGCAGCCCGAGCCCGAAACCAGGGTCCTGGACGACTCCGGCTATTTCCGAAATCTGGAAGCTACCCTGCGGGAGACCCTGCTCAGCGCCCAGCGCCTTGCGGACAAGACCGTAAGCGAGGCCAAAGAAGAGGCGGAAAAGTTGCTGAATGCCGCCCGGGTGGAAGCCGAGGGGATCCGGGCCAGGGCCAGCGCGGAAACCGCCACCCTAAGGGCCACCCTGACCGAGGACACCAAAGCGGCGCAGGAGCAGCTGGACGGGCTGCGCAGCGCGATTGCCCAGCATAGATGCAGTTTTCGGGAAATGCTCCAGGCCCAGTTGGATGCCCTCGGGGAGGAAGAGATGGGCTGAAGAACCATGGCGGTCCCACCCTGCCTGCCGGGCAGGGTGTTTTTTACCGTTGCGTGGGGAAGGAAAGGCGGCGCGTGGCGTGAAAAAATGGTATGTGCTGTGCGGGCTGGTGTTGCTGATCGACCGGCTGAGCAAGGCCTGGGCCCGGGAATGGCTCTTGCCCGTGAGCAGCCTGCCCCTTTTGCCTGGGGTGGCGAGGTTCACATTCGGGCGCAACACCGGCGCGGCCTTTTCCATCGGCGCCGGGAGCGGCTGGGCGATCCCCCTGCTGTCCGCCTTGCTGATTTTGCTGGCCCTTATCCTGCATTTGAGGCGGGGCTTCCCGGCCCTGGCACGGGGCGGCTTTCTCCTCATCGCCGCCGGGGGCATGAGCAACCTCATGGACCGGCTGCTCTACGGATACGTGGTGGACTTCATCGAACTGGAGTTCATGTCCTTTGCCCTGTTCAACCTTGCGGACGTGGCCGTCTGTACGGGGGCCGGGCTGGCATTCATCGGAATCCTTCGAAAGGGGCAGAGAGAGGATGCGGTGGATCGTTGACGAAGACCGGGCGGGGGAACGCCTGGATCTCTTTTTGGTGGGGCAGACCGAACTGACCCGGTCCCGGATCGCAGGGTTGATCCGGGAGGGCGCCTGCCTGGTGGAAGGGGAAAAGGCCCCCAAAGCGGGTTTGGCCCTGAAAGAAGGGCAGTTGGTGGAACTGGCTCTCCCCGAACTGCGGCCTTTCAGCCTGCCTGCCCAGGACATTCCCCTGAACATCCTGTACCAGGACGGGGATCTGGCGGTGGTGTATAAGCCCTCCGGTATGGTGGTGCATCCCGCAGCCGGCAACCCGGACCGCACCCTGGTGAATGCGCTGCTGTTTCACCTGAAAGATCTTTCAGGCATCGGGGGAGAATTGCGGCCGGGCATCGTGCATCGCATCGACAAGGATACCTCGGGGCTGCTTCTGGTGGCAAAAAACGATGCCGCCCACGTCCATCTGGCGGAGCAGATCCGGGACCACAGTGTGAAGCGGGCCTATTATGCCCTCCTGAT
Source organism: Clostridiales bacterium (assembly GCA_012520375.1). GTDB lineage: Bacteria > Bacillota > Clostridia > Christensenellales > Aristaeellaceae > Excrementavichristensenella. The sequence goes on along the minus strand of JAAYOH010000086.1, from coordinate 118 downwards.
CGGCGGGCCCAGGGAAGAAACGGGCAGGGTGGATGCGCCCATCGGCAGGCACCCCAGGGATCGAAAGAAAATGGCCATCCTGCGGGAGGGCCGGGAGGCGGTGACCGACTGGCGGGGG
>JAAYOH010000085.1 GCA_012520375.1 Clostridiales bacterium | reverse complement strand
GTGACGGTACGGGGGAGGCCGTGATGACAGGATGAAGAAGAGAGCCCCAGCAGCAACCGGGGCTGTTTTTTATGACGCAGCGGAGGCGCGACGCCGGATGGGAGACCGAGGGGGTCAGCCTGCGATCCACATGATCAAGGGGATGGTCAGGAGGGACAGCAGCATGGTGACCGTGATGCAGCGGGCGGCCAGCAGGGTATCCCCCTGTTTGAGCTCGGTCTGGATCTGCACGTTGGCAGCGCAGGGCATGGCAAAGCCCAGGACCAGGGTGTTCACCAGCAGGGGCGACAGGGGCAGGGGGCGCAGGACGGCCAGCAAGGCCAGGGGGAAGGCGATCAGCTTGGCGAAAGAGACCAGCCAGATGCGAGGGTCTTTGAAGTCGGAGATGCGCAGGTGCTCCATGCGGGCTCCCAGGATCAGCATGGCCAGGGGGGTATTCAGGTTGCTCAGCTGTTTCAGGGCGCCCAGGAGGGGGCCGGGAAGGCGGATGTTCAGGACCAACAGCAGGACCCCCAGCCCCAAAGCGGGCAGGATGATATTGGGATTCCGTCGGTGCCCCGTATCCTGCGCCTTGCCGAACAGGAGGGAGCCCATGGTCCACTGGGCGATGTTGAAGCCGATGACGGAAGCGGACAGGAAAAAAATGCTCTCTTCCCCCAGGACCACCTGGGCGATGGGGATGCCCATATAGCCAAAATTCGGCAGGGAGGCGGCGCTGCAAATCACGGCGTACACCTTCCGGGGGAGCCGGTGGGTGAAGAGGAACATCAGGGCCATCATGAGGATCAAGGCGGCCGTGGTGATGCCCGCAGCCATCAAAAAGTTGGCGGGAGAGGCGGAAGCCGCGTCGGGCTGGGTGGAGGTAAGCATCATGGCGGGCTGGGCGACCAGCACCAGCAGCAGGTTCAGCTTTGACAGAAAGGGGTCGCTGAGGATTTTTCCCTTGCGCAGTCCCCAGCCCAGCAGGGCCAGCAGCAGGATGACCAGCATCTGGCTGAAGGTGGTGGCAAACATCAGGCTTTCGCCTCCTTCGGGGCATCGCCCAGGGCTTCGTAGCCGTCCACCAGGCGATCGAACAGGTCCATGGCCCCGGAGATGCTCGCAGGGTCCTCCATGTCTATCCCCGCCAGTTTGAGGGCTTCGATGGGGGGCAGGCTGCAGCCGGTGCACAGGAAGGTACGGTAGGCTTCCCGGGCTCCCGGGACCCCGTCGAAGAGGCGCCGGGCGATGGCGGTGGCAGCGGAAAAGCCCGTGGCGTATACGTACACGTAAAAGGCGCTGTAGAAATGGGGGATGCGCATCCATTCCCATTTGATCTGGGGGCAGGGCTCTACCTGGGGGGAATAGCGGGTAAGGATGCCCTGATACAATGCGTTCAGGCTCTCTTCCGTCAGCGCCTCTCCTGCCTCCGCCATGGCGTGGCTTTCCATTTCGAAGCGGGCAAACATACACTGGCGGAACAGGGTGGACCGGTAGCTGTCCAGCAGCACGCAGTGCAGCATGGCCTGGGCCTCCCGCTCCGGGTGCCGGGCCAAAAGGCTGAGCAGGACCAGCACCTCGTTGACGGTGGAGGCAACTTCCGCCACGAAGAGGGAGTAGTTCGCGGTGGGGTATGGCTGGGCATGGTTGCTGTAGTGGGTGTGCAGGGCATGCCCCAGCTCGTGGGCCAGGGTGAGCACGCTCTCCAGGTTTTCCCGGTAGTTCATCAGCACGTAGGGATGGCAGTCGTAGGAGCCGAAGGAGTAGGCGCCCGGGTGCTTGCCGGGCCGTTCGAAGGGGTCGATCCAGCCCCCCGTCCCCGCTTCCCGCAGCAGCGCCTGGTAATCATGGCCCAGAGGCGCCAGGCAGTCGGCCACCAGGCCCAGCGCCTCTTCATAGGGCAGCTTCAGATCAAAATGTTCGGCGGGGGCGGCGTATATGTCGCACCAGCGCATCTTTTCAAGGCCCAGCCGGCGGGCCTTGAGGTTCAGATAACGGGTCAGCCCATCCAGCCGGCTTTCCACCGTGGAAAGCAGATTGTCGTACACCCTTTCGGGGATGCGATCCTGAAACAGGGACATATGCCGGGCGCTCTGGTAGTGCCGGGCCCGGGCCAGGAAGAGGTCGAACTTCACACTGGCTTCGTAGGCGGCGGAAATGGTGGAGGCAAAGCGCCCCATGGTTTCGTAGTAGGCTTCAAAGGCCCGCTCCCGCAGGGCCTTGTCCGGGCTCATCAACAGGGGCACATAGGAGGCCTGGGTCAGGGGGATGGGCTCATCTTCCGACCCTTTGAGCATCGGGAAACGGATGTCGGCATCGGTGAGCAATTCGTAGATGGTCCGGGGCGCTTCCCCCGCCTCCCGGGCCATGGCCAGCAGATGCTCCCCTTCCGGGCTCAGGGTGTGGGGGCGCTGCCGGGCGATATCCTCCAAATAGACCCTGTAGCGGCGAAAATCCGGGTCCTCCTGCAGGTTTTCCAACCAGCAAGCGTCCAGGGCCAGCAGTTCGGGGGCCAGAAAAGCGCCCGCCGCCTCGGCTTGGGCCGACAGGGCGTGCATCCTGGACAGCATGCCCTGGTACAAGTTGACCCGTTTGTCCTCGTCCCGCTTCAGCTGGGCGTACACGAACAGGGCCTCGACCCTGCGGTTCATGGCAAACAGGCAGGTGAGGGCGTGGAGCAGCCCCGCCCGGCTGCCCAGGGTACCGGCGCAGGCGCTCAGGGCGTCGATATCCCCCTGCACCGCCTCAAAGGAATCCTCCCAGTGGGCATCGCTTTCAAAGAGATCCTGTGTGCGCCAATGTGCTGCCACTGATTCGTCCTCCCTCCGCTTTGCTTCCCTTATTGTAGCGCCCAATGTGCGTGGGTACAAGGCGGTTTTGTACAAAGTTTTCCGAAAAGACCGGGTCCGGCGCAACCTTTTCGGGAAGAGGATGCGTCGAACCATAGACAGAGATCCGGCCCAAGGCGGGAAGGGAACGCCGTGAAAGGAGGAAACTGGTCAGCGCCCGGGACGGGGATACCATCCTGACGCACGAGCTGCAGGATGCCCCATGGGAAAGGAGGAAGAAGGAGGATGGCGATGGATCACAGGGAACAGTGGCTCCGGTGGGCCATTGAACTGCAGAGCCTGGCCCAGGCGGGCCTGACCTATGGCAGGGATGTATACGATAGGGAGCGCTACCAGAGGATCCGGGAGATCGCCGCACAGATCATGGCCCATATGACGGACATTCCCCTGGAAAAGGTCACGGGGCTTTTTTGCAACGAAAAAGGCTACCAGACCCCCAAGATCGATACCCGGGCTGTCGTGTTCGAGGGAGACAGGATCCTGCTGGTGCGGGAAAATAACGGAAAATGGGCCCTCCCCGGGGGCTGGTGCGACGTGGATCTGTCCGTGGGGGAAAACACGGTGAAGGAGGTCAAGGAGGAGGCCGGCCTGGACGTGGTCCCCTGGCGGGTCATCGCCGTACAGGACAGGGCAAAGCACAACCAACCGGTGTACGCTTATGGGATTTGCAAAGTGTTCCTCCAGTGCAGGGCGCTGGGCGGCGCCTTTTCCCCCAATCCGGAGACCACGGCCCGGGGGTATTTTGCCGAAGACGCGTTGCCCGAGCTGGATACCGACAAAAACAGCCCGGAGCAGATACACATGTGCTTCCGGGCCCGGGACGCAAAGGTGTGGCAGGCGCTTTTTGACTAATCCCGATCCGAGCGCCGCGCCAGCACCAGCAACCGGAGGAGATTCAGAATGGCGCTCAGCGCTGCAGCCACATAGGTGAGGGCTGCGGCGTTCAGCACCTTTTTGGCGCCATCAAGTTCCTCCCAGGACAAATAGCCCCTGCCCTCCAGGGCCGCCATGGCGCGGCGGCTGGCGTTGAATTCCACGGGCAGGGTGATGAGGGAGAACAACACCGTGAGGGAAAAGAGCATGACGCCTGCCAGCAGCAGGGGGCGCCAGCCGGAGATCATCCCCGCCAGGAAGATGGGCCAGCTTAAGGAGGAGCCGATGTTTACCGTGGGTACCACGGCGCTGCGCAGTTTCAGAGGCTCGTAGCCTTCCAGGTGCTGCAGGGCATGCCCGCACTCGTGGGCAGCCACCCCCAGGGCAGCGATGGAGGAAGAGCCGTATACGCTTTCCGACAGGTTTAATGTGCGATGGATGGGATCGTAGTGGTCGGTGAGGGTACCTTGTACCCGGTTCACCGGTACGTCGCCAAGCCCCGCCGCATCCAGCATATCCCGGGCCACCCGGGCGCCGGTAAACCCGCTTCGGGCCATGACCTCGCTGTACCGGGAATAGGTGGATTTGATCCGGTACTGGGCAAACAGGGCCACAAGTATTCCGGGCAGGATGATCAGGAACGTGTTGTCAAGATAATACATGGCTTCCTCCTCGTTTATATGCCGATCTCTTCCAGGGGCGTCTGATCCTGGGGCGGCAAGTCCTCCAGGCTTTCAAGGCCGAAATGCCGCAGAAAGGCATCCGTGGTCCCATACAGGATGGGCCGGCCCAGGGTTTCCCGGCGGCCTTGCTCGCAGATCAACCCCTTGTTCAGCAGGGACTGTACCGAGTAGTCGCACTTCACGCCCCGAACCCTTTCGATGTCGCCCTTGGTGACGGGTTGCCGGTAGGCGATCACCGACAGGGTCTCCATGACGGCCTGGGACAGGGATTGCTGCTGTACGGGCTGCAGCAGGCGCTCTACATACGGGGCGTACTCGGCCCGGATGGACAGCTGCACCCCTTCCCCGTAGCGGTTCAGCTGCAGGCCACGCTGTTCCAGTTCGCAAATGTCCCGCAGGCGTTCCAGTACGCTTTCCATTTCGCTCCGGGTCAGGTCCAGGGCGTGGGCCAGGTCATCCAGGGGGACGGGCTCTCCCGCCACATACAGAATGGCTTCCACAATGCCGCAGATCTTTTGCTCGTCCAAAGGTATCCTTCTTCTTTCTGTCAGTCCGAATTGCGAATGGCGGCCAGGGAACTCAGGCTCATGGCCCGCTGGGCAGGATAGATACCGGAGATCACCGACACCATCACCACTCCCGCCCACGTGCCAAAGGCCAGGCTGGCGGGGATCAGGGAAGTGGTGCCGGCTTCGGTGATGATCTCGGCCGAGGACATGATGGAGCCCACCAGTTCCTGCAGCCACACCACATTGTTCAGGGCGTAGCTCAGGGCATAGCTCAGGCCAAGCCCCATCAGCCCCCCGAATATCCCGATGTAGGCGGCTTCCATCAGGAACATCATACGGATATTGCTCAGCTTGCAGCCCAGCACCTTCATGATGCCGATCTCCCGGGTGCGCTCGTAAATGGACATCATCATGGTGTTGGCGATGGACAGGGCGGCCACCAGCATGGAGACGGCGCCGATGAAACCCAGGAACCCCTGCACGGTCTGGATCTGCTCTTTATAGGAGTTCAGATAATCCAGGGGACTGGAGCACATCAGGCCCATTTCGTTCAACTCTTTCACCAGATCCAACACGTTGTCCACGCTTTTGGCCAGCACATATACCGTCTGGTACTCATTCAGGTCCTCGAGGGCGAGGCC
>JAAYOH010000084.1 GCA_012520375.1 Clostridiales bacterium | reverse complement strand
CCCAAGCGGCTTTCCAGCGTAGACTGCAGCCGGGTATCCACCTGCTCCCGTAGCTGTGTCATCTGTTTTTGCTGTTGATCCAGGGAAAGGGTCACCCGATTGAGCAAGCGCTCGATGCGCTCCTCTCCGGCTTGGGTGCTGAGTTCGAGCAGTTGATGGGTCATCTGAAGGTCGTGGTTCAGGTGTTCGTTGCTGCGCTCAATGCGGTCCACGAGGTCGGCGTATTGCCGCCTGCGGACCCTTTCCATGTCCAGAACCCGCAGGCGAACGCTGCGCAGCCCAAAGTAAAGGATAAGGGCAGCCGCCAAGCAAAAGAACAAAAGCGCCACAAAGAGCAGGAACAATTCAGAGCTTTGTGTCATTCTGCATCTCCTTTCATCACGGCTTCTGCACAGCGTAGTCCGTCCACTGCGGCGGACAGGATGCCCCCCGCATAGCCTGCACCCTCCCCACAGGGATAAAGGCCCCGGATCGGGCTCCGGCACCCGGCGTCCCGCAGGATGCGCAGGGGAGAGGAGGAGCGGGTTTCTACGCCGGTCAGCAGGGCATCCGGGTTGGCAAAGCCCTTGATTTTTCGCCCGAACAGGGGAAGTGCCTCCCGCAAAGACTGCAAAACGAAGCCAGGCAGGCAGTCTTTCAGGTCCGTATAGCGCACTCCGGGAAGATAGCTTGGCAAAACAGTACCGGGTCCTCTGGAAGGGACGCCCCGAAGCAGATCCCCTACCAGTTGAGCGGGTGCCCGGTATCCGCCTCCTCCCAGCGCATAAGCCCTTTCCTCCCAATGACGCTGAAAGGTCACACCCGACAAGGGATGCATCCCATAGTCGGAGGGTTCTACGCCTACGAGCAGGGCGCTGTTGGCGTTCTCGCCGTCCCGGGCAAAACGACTCATGCCGTTGGTGACGACTCCGCCCTTCTCCGATGCCGCAGCCACAACATCCCCTCCGGGGCACATACAGAAAGTGTACACCCCACGGCCCGCCTTGGTACGCAGATTCAGTCGGTACTCCGCAGCGCCCAAGGCTTGATGGCCCGCAAAGGCGCCATATTGAGCCCGATCGATCATCTTCTGCTTATGCTCGATCCTTAGTCCAATGGAAAAGGGCTTGGGCGCCATGGGGATGCCCAGGCGATCCAGCATCAAAAAGGTGTCTCTGGCGCTGTGGCCTACTGCCAAAATCAGACAACCGCATTCGAGTTCTTGACCCCCGGCCCGTATCCCCCGCAGGGTACCGCCGTCGATGAAGAGTTCTTCAAGTTTTGTATGGAACAGAACATGGCCCCCCAAGGACTGGATCCGGTTTCGGATAGAACGCACGACCCCCGGCAGTTTATCGGTACCGATGTGGGGACGGGCTTGGTACAGGATTTCCTCAGGGGCACCGTGGGCATGAAGGGTCTCCAGAACGAAGCGGCACCTGGGATCGGAAATGCCGCTGTTCAACTTTCCGTCGGAAAATGCGCCTGCACCCCCTTCCCCGAATTGCACATTGCAGTCCGGGTCCAACGAGCCGCCCTTCCAGAATTCCTCCACCATCCGAAGCCGTTCCTCCACGGGAGCGCCCCGCTCGATGACAAGGGGCGAAAGGCCCTGCTCCGCCAAAAGCAGGGCGGCGAAGAGCCCAGCCGGGCCCATTCCTGCCACCACGGGCGTCTCACGATTCTGGGGTCGGGGCGGGCGGTACGGTTTGCTCATCACCTCTTCGAGTCGGCTTCCTTTCGGGCAGTGCTGAGCCAGGGATGGTATCTTCCCTTCGAATTCCATGGTGAGAACAAAGTGCACGTCACCCTTGTCCCGAGAGTCCACAGATTTTTTCACGATGCGGGCATTCTGAAGAGCTTTTGGGTCTACCTTTAACGCCCGTGACAGAAAAATCTCGGGGGGCAGCGCGTGATCCTCCAGGTTTTGTCTCAGGTTATTGATTCGAAAGCGCATAGTGTCTCCCAATCTTATCCCATTGAAGCGGCAGCACATTCCCCGGCCCGGATGCCGCTGGCCCAGGCCCAATGCAGATTGAAACCGCCGCAGTCGCCGTCCACGTCCAGCACTTCTCCCGCTCCAAAGAGACCGGGAAGCAGCCGGGATTGCAGGGTCATCGGGTCAAAATCCTCGGCTGCCGCACCTCCGGCTGTAACCTGGGCAGCGGCGAGAGGTTGGGTGCCCGTGAGTTTCAGGGTCCAGCCGCTCAGGAGCGTCGCCAGCCTTCTCAATTCTGCCTCACTCAGGCTGTCCGCTCTTCGGGACAGAGGCGCGATGCCCGCATGAAACAGCAACCGTTGCCCCAGGCGCTTGGATACCAGACCGGTGAGAAAGTCTTCCAACAATCGTCCAGGTATCCTGTCCCTTAGATCCATCAGTGCCTCGTGACTGGCGGGGCAGATTTCGAGCCTTGCTCGCATATCCCGGCCCTTGGCCAGCCCTTGGGCACAGGCCCGGCAAAGGGCCATGGCAGCGATCCCTGTAAGGCCGTAATCGCAAAACTGGATCTCTCCGGTCTCCCTCTGGACCGCTTTTCCATTTTCCAACAAGGTGATGCTGCCTCGATATTTTATGCCTTTCAGCGCCCGGACGGCTTCGGGCTCGGTCTTCAGCTGACACAGGGCGGGATACAAGGGGGTGATCCTATGACCCAGCCCCGCCAGCAATTTATGGCCATCCCGTGTTCCCCCATGTTTTTCTCCGGAAGGCCCCCCGGCGCACAGGATGACCCGGCGCCCTTGCACTGTCCTGCCATCCCTTGCCGCGATGCGAAAGGAGGGCTCAAGACCGCACACTTCAAAGCCGGTGAGCACTTCGATGCCCCATTCTTGAAGGGAAAGGCGAAGCACATCCACAACTCCCGCTGCCTGGTCGCCGGCGGGATACAGGCGCCCTTCCGAGTCTGCCACCGTCTCCAGGCCCAGGGACGTGAAAAATGCACGGATTTTGTCCGGCGGACAGGCTGCAAGAGAAGGCTGAGCCAGGGCATGGGAACCATGATAATGATCCAGCATCCCTGCCTGAAGATTGGACAGATTGCAGCGGCCATTTCCGGTAGCCAGGAGTTTTTTTCCCACTCGGCTGTGTCGTTCCAGCAGCAGGATCCTTGGACGATTTATACCGGAACGAGCCGAAAGCGCAGCCGCCATACCGGAAGCGCCTGCGCCAATGATCACGATATCGTATATCACAGAACGATCCCCAATTCCTTGATCAGCTTTTCACCGCTGAACAGGCACAACCCGTGCAACGCCCGGGAACAAGCGGTATACAGCCTTCGCTGCTCTTCCTCGCTGAGCTCGCAATCGGGCCACACCACTGCCACCGCATCGAATTCCAGCCCTTTCATCACGTGGTAACCGCCCACCACAACCCTATCCTCGTCGGGGAGCATGTCGTTTGCATCCCCTGTGAGGAGCATACTGTCGGGAAGAAGGGATGTCAAGGCTTGCGCTTGATGCTGGGTACGGGTGATGACGGCTATGGAGTGCATATTGGGCTCTTTGCGCCATTCCTCGATGGATTGCTGCAACTGATCAGGGTTGTACGGCAAGATCAGGGGGAAGTCCCCTTCCCGGCCAAATTCCTCGGTCTTGTGCCCGAGGGGCAGCAACGCGTTGCACATACGGGCGATGGGCAGGGTAGAGCGATAACACTTGGACAAGCGCACCACGGGCGCCTCCCGTTCTCCGAAGCAGTCGCCCCAAGTATCAGGATCGCACACAGGCATACCCGGACAAGTCCGCTGGTTGGGATCCCCCAGGATGGTCACATGAGCTCTGGGATAATGGATGTGCAGGGCCCGCAGACAGATATCTGAATAGTCCTGGGCCTCGTCGATGAGCAGATGCAGGATGTGCCTGTTCGGCTGCGAAAAGCCCAGTTTCAGCATCAAATAGGCAATGGCCGGAGCGTCTTCCCACCAGATTAGATTGCCCTGGGCGTTTTCCGCAGCAGCTTCTGAGATGTGGGCCGGGGCATCACGCAGAGCCATGGCGTATAGTTTTAGGGGCTGGATGTCCAAGACCTTGCGCATTTGTTTCCGGATGGGCTGCAGATGCTGGGATACCGCCAGGCTCACGGCGATGTCCAAATCCCGTCCCCGGTAGGACTTGTTCAGCCGCTCTTCATATTGGGAGCGAAGGGATTTGTCCCAGCTCTCCAAACGGCTGTTGATCACAGTCTTGAGCCGTACCAGACGAAGGGCGGGGGAGAGCAGCCGGAATTCGCTGCGGTACAGTTTTTCCAATTCTGCCTTGGTGATCAGAACACTCTTTCCCAAAGCCATGTCGCCAAACTCTGGGCCTATGGTCCGGAACCGGTCGGCAAAAGCGTCAAGAAGGGCGCTGAAGGCGGGGCCGCTCTTGAAGCGAACACTTTCGTGCCGCAATCCCTCTTCGGCGATCAAGCGCTCAGTCTGCTTCAGCGGTGTTTCGCAGCTGTGCCCGATGACGCTTTTCATGATCTCATGGGTGGTTATGGATTGGGTGTTTTCCTCGCCCAGGTCGGGAAGAACGGTGGAAATATACTCTGTAAAGGCGCTTCCAGGGGAAATGACCGCGATACGGCTGGCTTCCAGCAGATTGCGTTGATGATACATGAGGTACGCAGCCCGGTGCATGGCCACACTGGTTTTACCGGATCCCGCGCCTCCCACCACGGAAAGGACCCTGGCATTTTCCTTACGGATTGCAGCGTTCTGTTCCCGCTGTATCGTGGAAACAATGGAGCGCATGTGGGTTGATTTTGCCCGGGAGAGGATATCGAGGAGCATTTCATCGTCTATGGAAACATCAGTGTCCACAAAATATTTCAGCCGACCTTCTTCCATGCGGTACTGACGCTTCCGCGTGATGGTGCCCTTTATTCTGCCGGATGGGCTGTCATATGCTACCTTTCCGGGCATGGCATCGTAATAAAGGCTACACACCGGTGCCCGCCAGTCGTGCACCAGGAGCTTTCCCTGCTGATCTTTTAGGCTATATAAGCCGATGACAATCTTTTCTGCTTCCCTCTCATTTTCTTCACGGAAATCGATGCGGCCGAAGAAGGGTTCCAGCAGCATGCGCTCGTAGCGTTGAGCAAGTTCCTGGGTAAAGGCGCGCCGGGCGAGGATGCGGTTGATTTCTGTAGACAACTGCTCAAGATCCTGGGGAGACAGGGCCGTAGGTTTCATGCGGAGTTCTTCCCAAGCATCCGAAAGCATCATACGAATATTTTCGTCATGAAAATCGGCGTATCCTTTGTACTGTTCAACGACAGCAAGCAGCAATTGCTGTACCTGGGCAGTATACTCCCGCTCTCGCTGCAGTTCGCTTTCGTTCCTCATCTGTCACACCTCTTCGGCTGCGTTTTGCTTATGATTTTGCTTATTATATCACATGAGGGAGATAATGGCAATTACTGCTTTTGCCCTTGCACATCCATAAAATTTGCAGTATACTATTGCCAGGAAAGAGGTGTTTCCCCTGAAAGACGGATTCATCAGGGTCGCCGCAGGGACCCCCCACATTCGGGTATCGGACTGCGAACACAATGCAGACCAGGTCATCCGCCTCATGAAAGAGGCCCGTGCAGCCAAGGCCAAAATTCTGGTTTTACCGGAGTTGTGCCTGACCGGGTATACGGCTGGAGATCTTTTTGCGCTAAAAACGCTGCAAAATGCCGCCCTCACTGCCCTGGAAAGGGTGGTGAAAGCATCTCGTGGCATGGACCTTTTGTGTGCGGTAGGGCTTCCCCTGGCGGTGAACGGACGACTGTACGACTGTGCCGCAATTCTGCAGTCCGGGAGCATTCTGGCGATAGTACCCAAGCGCAGGTTGCCTACCCACGGCCCTTTTGAGGAGACGCGATATTTTGCCCCGGGCAGCGCCCAGGTTCGAAACATTATGCTCTTTGACACCCAGGTTCCCTTTGGCGGCAATATCCTGCTGAACTGTCCCGAGATGCCCGGCCTGTGTGTAGGGGTGGAGATCAGTGCGGATCTGTGGGCTCCGGCTCCTCCCTCCATTGACCACGCCAAAGAAGGGGCTGTCATCATCCTGTGCCCGGCTGCCACGGTGGAGACCGTAGGCAGGGCAGCCTACCGCAAGCAGCTTTTGGCGAGCCATTCAGCCCGGCTCTTGTGCGGCTACGTATACGCGGACGCGGGGAACGGCGAATCCACCACCGACCTGGTCTTTGCGGGTCATAACCTCATCGCAGAAAACGGCACCATTTTGGCAGCCTCCAAGCGCTTTGAGTGCGCCCTGGTCACCGCGGATTTGGACGTGTCTTACCTTGTTTCTGACCGCCTGCGTCTCAATTGCTTCGGCGAACAAACCGGGTCCCATACCATCGTGCCATTCCACCTAAAACCGGAGCATCTGAATCTTGATCGCTTTATTGAACCTACTCCCTTTGTCCCCTTCGACGAAAAGACCCGGGCCCGGCGCTGTGAAGAAATTCTGGACATACAGACCCACGGTCTGATGACCCGTATGCTGCACATCAACTGCACGACCGCCGTGATCGGTGTGTCCGGCGGGCTGGACTCCACTTTGGCACTATTGGTCGCTGCCCGCGCCTTCGAACGCATGGGATTGGATGCCAAGGGCATCCTTGCTGTTACCATGCCCTGCTTCGGCACCACACGGCGTACCTATGACAACGCCCTGAAACTAACCGGATGCGTAGGGGCAAAGCTTGTGGAAATCGACATCACGGACAGCGTCCGGCAGCATTTCAAGGATATCGGACAGGATGAAAACAGCCACGACACCACCTATGAGAACTGCCAGGCAAGGGAGCGCACCCAGGTGCTTATGGATCTGGCCAATCAATGTGGCGGTTTGGTGATCGGCACAGGGGATATGTCTGAACTGGCTTTGGGCTGGACGACGTATAACGGGGATCATATGTCCATGTACGCGGTGAATTCCGGGGTACCCAAGACCATGGTGCGGCACCTGATAGCCTATACAGCCGAGCAGGCAAGGGAAGAGGGGATGCGGGAAGTGCTTCTGGATATACTCAAGACCCCGGTAAGTCCCGAACTGCTGCCCGCCAAGGACGGGACAATCTCTCAGGTCACGGAGGAACTTGTCGGCCCCTACGAACTGCACGACTTCTTTCTGTACCACCTGGTTCGGCGCATGGAGGAGCCCGGGAAAATCCTTCGTCTGGCTTGCATCGCTTTCGAGGGAACATATCCGGAGCAGACCATTGAAAAATGGCTGGAAGTTTTCCTGAAGCGTTTTTTCAGCCAACAATACAAACGCAGTTGCCTGCCCGACGGGCCCCGGATCGGCTCTGTTAGCCTGTCCCCCCGGGGAGGCTGGGCAATGCCCAGCGACGTGAGCGGCAAAGCCTGGCACAGGGTGTTCTCCGAGTAAAAAAAGCCTTTCCGATCCGGATGGATGGGAAGGCGCTACATCACAGCTGTATGCCGATGCGGGTCTGGGGGGCGCTACCGTTCAACAGATCCCTCAAGCGGTGTCGGGCGTGTCCGATGATAACGAGCGTGCCCCTTAAGGCAGGCTTCATGGCGAACTCCAGCTTGGCTCTGGCTCCATTGGCGCCCAGGCGGCTGGCGCCCACGCAGCTTTGCTGCAGTCTGCGGATGTTGGCTTCCAACTCTTCTCCGTTGGAGCATAGTACCGAGCGCACCAAGGTTCTCGGGTCTGCGGGATCCTGGTAAATGCCCTCTGTTGAGGAGAGGATCACCAGGTATCTGGCCTCCACCAATTCGCACAGCACGGCAGCGGTCTCGTCGTTGTCTACACATTCTACCACATGCGCATGTTCGCTTTCGCTGCGCAGGCTGTGCAGTTCCATCTTCCTGACCTCTTCGTCGGATACCGGGTCGTTGTAGTTCACGATGGGTACCGCATTTTGCTCCGGGCAGCGCAACAGAAGGCGCCGGATATGCTCCCGCTTCTCAGGCTCGTTAAAGTGCTGGTGTTCTACCAGTACCTGGCGCAGGGAGTACTCGGGATGAGCGAATTGCCTGTAATTGTTCATGAGGATGGTTTGGCCCTGGGCACAGTAATCGGCTTTGACCTCGTTTCGCTCTCCAACCAGTTCTTTGCCGGAGCGCTTGATATAATCCAGCCTGCCGATCTCTGCAGCGCCGCTGGTCACCCAAATCATCCCGGGGCGTAGTTCTTCCGCCACCTGGGCGATGATATTGTAGTCGATGGACATCTTATTCTGCTGGATCATGGCCATGGAGCCGATTTTTCCCACGACATCTATTTTCGCCATGGAACACCTCCGATATTTTCTACATCATAGCATACAAAGGTTAACGATGCATGACCCAAGGCCACACACGAAATCTTAATGGTGAGTTTTGCGGCAAGTATACCATATGGATGCGATTTATTGAGAATAAAGAAAATCAAGAGTACAAAACGCATACAGGTCCCGGGCGCCCCCCCCCGAGACCTGTATGCATGGGATATCTTCTGTTTAGGGCATGATGCGCTGCACAGAGTACATAAGGGTTTTGAACATGTTCTGGGTCTCTTTGTTGTAGTCCTTTTTGGAACAGGAGAAGTGAAGGGCCACGATCTGCTTGCTCTCTTCGATGCTGGTCATGGTGACGTACCCGTTCAGATTCTTCCCCTCAGATTGAGCCTTGTACAAGCAGGCCCAGGCCCGTCGGTTGATGAAGGATTGTTTGCTGTTGAATTTGCCCTTGGCAAACTTGTCATAACTGTCCTTGATGGTGGTCAGGTAGTTGGTGAATTCCTTCTTGATCTGGGCGCCGGTCAGTTTGCCCTCGTAGGGCTTCACAGAGATAGCCAGACGCATGGGGATACCGGTAGCTACGGGCTGCGTGAATGTAAAGGTGTTGGCGCTCGTCTCCACCGTCCAGTGGGAAGGATATTTGCAGCTGAAGCCCATTTCCTCGTTGGAATACTCCAGGTACTCATAATTCTTGATCGGCACGTTGGGAACAACGCCAGATCCCGTACTCTGCTCGACGGGCTCTGTTTCCTCTCCGCCCTTCATAACAAGGGCAGGATCGCTTCCCTCAGGCTCATCCTCCCCGATAGACGCTGTGAGAGTATCCTCCTCGACGGATATGTCAGGCTCTTCCTCTTCAATGGGTGCTTCAGGGTCTTTCTCCTCAGGTTCCTCGGTCAGGATGATGGGCTGAAGCCCGGAATCGCTTTCGTCCGCTTCGGGGAGGGGGGAGAGGCTGTCATCCAGATTGTCATCCTGCACGGCAATGCCTGTGAACAGATTGGGGTCCGTCTCGGGCTTGGGGGCTTCCTTATTGCCGCAAGCAGAAAGCGTCAGGGCCAACAGCAACACGAACATCAGGACAATGGTTTTTTTCATTAAGGATCTCCTCCTGTCGGTCAATTGGACGGAAACCATGGGCGTTTCGTTTCATTGGATTTCATTATACAGAAATTTGAACATCTCGTCAATATATCGAAGGGCGCGTTTTTGAGTGTTTTATGGAGTGGACAGGTATTTCACCTCTTTATCACCCCATTCAGCGTATTGTTTTTTAAAGGATGCAAGGAAGCACCCAAGAAGCTGTTTTCAGACGATGTCTTGTCAGCACGGCCCGCATTTATCCCTGCAGGACAAAATGATGCATCTTGACTTGACAATCCCTGGAATCTGCGCTAAAATCTATTCAGCGACTAGAAATGATGGGGGTATAATGTGGGCGAGATAAATTTCGCGGTATTTGTGGATCTTGAAAATGCCGGCGCCAAAGAATCCATGTTGAACAACATTATTGAAAAGGTCAAGATCCGGGGCGACATTTTGCTGGGAAAGGTATATGGCTATACCGACCGTTATACCCAGCTCAAAGAGTGTCTTCTATCCAATACCTTTTACGTGGTTCCATCCATCCGCTATGGAAAGGCACAAAAGAACAATCTGGACATTCAACTGGTCATAGATGCCTTGGAGGTAGCCTACACAAATCCTTTGATCAACTCTTTCTGTATCGTATCCGGGGACAGCGACTACACGCCCCTGGTAGGCAAGTTAAAGTCCATGGGCAAACACGTGCTGGGTATCAGCAGGAGTGAGGTGGCCTCGAGGATCTTTATCAAGGCCTGCAACGAGTTCATCTTTCTGGAGTCTGTGGTCAGCACAAAGCAGAAAGCCAAAACCGCCGCCAAGGACAAGGAAGTCCTGAACGACACCCAGGAACTCATCACCTTGGTGGAAACCATTCTTTCTGACCAGGACGAAGACATGATGTACGCCAGTGAATTAAAGGATACCATCACCCGCCTGCGTCCCGATTTTGACGAACGCAGCTATGGCTTTGCCACCTTCGGAAAACTCCTCAGCCACCTGGCTTCGAGTTCCGGCAATATCAAGGTTTGGACCGAGAACTCTTCCCTTAAAATCAGCCTGATATCCTCGGACACCCCAGCCCCCCAGTTGAGCAAGGTAGATTGGATGGAGGCTTTTACGGAACAGCTCAATCGCTTCAAACAGGAAGGCTTTGAGCGCATCAATCCATCCATTTTGAAAAGCGCCATACAGGCTGATTACCCGGATTTTGATGAACGCCAGATTGGGTTCAAACGTTTCAGCGATGTCATGAAAAAGCTGGAAAAGGAAGGGTTGCTGGTGATAGAAATGGATGGGGCCCATACCATGTTGCTGAAGATTTGTTGATACCCGTTGTGGGGGAGCATTCGCAACCGCAAAGAGGAGCTGCTGCAGTTTTTCTGCAACAGCTTTTTGTTTCGCCGGTGACGTTCTATTGAACGTCTTGCGAGATCACTTCTTCCAGCAACTTCATCACATCTTCCACCCCGGTGCCGTCCCATGCGCTGAAGGGGATCACTTCCCAGGGCTGTACAACCAAAGTGCGACAGATCAGTTGCAGCGCATTGCCTCGTTGAGCTTTTGAAAGTTTGTCGCACTTGTTGGCCAGCACCGAGAAAGTGATGCCATAATGTCGCAGATATGAAACCATGGTAGTATCATCTTGCGTGGGTTCATGCCGGATATCCACAAGCAACAGAACATGCCGCAGGTTTTCGCTGCACAGATATCCCTCGATCATGGCAGCCCACTTCTTCTTTTCCGTTTGGGGTGCCCTGGCAAAACCATAGCCGGGGAGATCGCACAGGATCAACTGTCCTTCGTTCAGGTCGTACAGGTTGATGAGCCTGGTCTTGCCGGGCTCACCGGAAGTCTTGGCTAGTTTCTTCTGCCTGCACAGCCGGTTGATGGTGGAGGACTTGCCCACATTGCTCTTGCCCACCATGGCAATCTCCGGGGCCCCCTGACCGGGGAAGGGGCCAAAACGGTTCATGGATGTGATAAAATGGGCCTTGGTAATCCTCATAGCGAGCCCCCATTGGTGTCGTGCAGGACCCGGGGCAAAGCCTGGTCCGCTTGGGCAAGCAAGGTGACGCTGAGGTCAGCTCGCACGTCTGGTGGAAGCTTGCTCAAATCCCGCTCATTCGCCTTGGGCAAGAGAATGGTGCGGATACCCATGCGGTGGGCAGCCAATAGCTTTTCCTTAATGCCCCCCACGGGCAGAAGCCTTCCCAACAGGGTAATCTCCCCGGTCATGGCCACGTCCTGCCTGGCCTTGCGGCCGGTTGCAGCTGAAGCCATAGCGCAGTACAATGCAACTCCAGCACTGGGTCCGTCCTTGGGCGTTGCGCCTTCCGGAACATGGACGTGAAAATCGTGGGTGCTGAAAAAATCCGTAGGCAGGTTGAGGGCGGGCGCCTGCTCCCGCAGAAAGCTGTGGGCTGTTCTGGCTGATTCTTTCATTACATCCCCGAGAGAGCCCGTCAACTCGACCACGCCCTTGCCCGGCATCACCGCAGCCTCTATCACCAGGGTATCTCCGCCGTATGCTGTCCAGGCCAATCCGTTGACCGCCCCAGCTGCAGGTTCCCGCAACAGATCCTCGGACAGGTATTTGCGAAGGTTCAGATAATCCTCTAAATCGCCTGGAAGGATGCGCAGGGGTTGCTGCGCTCCCTCGCTCAGTTTCATACAGGCTCTGCGGCACAATTTAGCCAACTGCTGTTCCAACTGCCGCACACCGGATTCACGGGTGTATCCGTCGATTATGGAGGCCACGGCCTTGCGGTTCAGGCGCACCATAGACTTGCTGAGCCCGTGCAGTTTCAATTGTTTGGGCCACAAATGACGCAGGGCGATCTCTAATTTCTCATTCTGCGTATAGCCGCTCAGTTCAATGACTTCCATACGATCAAGAAGCGGGGCAGGGATGCCGCTCAGGCTGTTGGCGGTGGTCAAGAAGAGCACCTTGCTCAAGTCGAAGGGCGCCTCCAAATAGTGGTCTGTGAAGGCGGCGTTCTGTTCCGGATCCAGAGCCTCCAGCAGAGCCGAGGCCGGATCGCCCCGGACATCGGAGGCCATTTTGTCGATCTCGTCCAGCAGAAATACCGGATTCAGGCTGCCACACTTGCGTAGTCCATTGATCAATCTGCCCGGGATGGCGCCTATATAGGTGCGCCGATGCCCGCGGATCTCCGCTTCATCCCGCAGCCCACCCAGGCTCATGCGCACGAATTTGCGCTTTAAGGCCTGCGCCACCGACTTGGCGATGGAGGTCTTGCCTACGCCGGGAGGCCCCACCAGGCATAGGATGGGGCCACGCAAGCTGCCCTTGATGGCGCCCACCGCCAAAAATTCCAGGATGCGTTCTTTGACTTCTTCCAGACCGTAGTGATCCCGGTCCAGGACTCTCCGCGCCCTTTTGATGTCGGTATGGTCTTTGGTAGACTTGTCCCAGGGCAGTTCCAGCATGGTCTCGATGTAGTTGCGGCTCACGGTCGCCTCAGGGGTACCAGGGGCCATATTTCCGTATCGGTTCAACTCCCGTTGGGTCTGTGCTCTGGCCTCTTCGTTCATCCCCGATTCCGCAAGCTTTCGGGCCAGGGTATGCTTTTCAGATCCCTCATCGTCCCCCAGTTCCTCCCGTATGACATTCAGTTGTTCCCGGAGGAAATATTCCTTCTGATTCTCCTCCAAGTTGAATTTCACCCGATCCTGCAAGCTGTTGGTGAGTTGGATCAGGGCGATTTCCTGGGGCAGCAGTTTTATCAGGGCACTTAGCCTCTTTTGCGCGGAGGGCGTCGCAAGCAGCATTTGCCTGTCTTTTAACATGGAAAGGGTATTGAGAGCGACCAGATCGCTCAGCTTGCCGGGGTCCGTCTCGGCCTGAACGATCTGCATCAGGTCGGAGGATACATCCCCCTTGATCTGGGCATACTGGAAGAAATGCTCCCGAAGCAGGCGCATCATGGCTTGGACCGGGAGGGGATCATCGTTTTCCGTGGTTTCGAAGGGGACGGCCGTTGCCATCTGCACCCCTTCTTCTGTGGTGGATATCTCCAGCAGGCGCGCCCGTTTTTCGCCCTCTACCAAGATCCGGATCACATCGCCGGGAATACGAATAGCTTGACGGACCTTGGCGATGGTACCCACCGGATACAGGCCTTCCATCCCGGGCTGTTCTTCCCGAATATCCTTTTGCGCCGTAAAAAGCACCGATGTTTTTTTGTCTACTGCATACTCCAGCGCGGCGATGGAGGATTCCCGCCCAAGGTCGATACTGATCAGTGTTTCTGGATACAGCACCAGCCCCCGAAGAGGGATCAGCGGGATGATTTTCGTCGTATCTTTATTTTCTTGCATGAAAAGCCTCCTGGGATCCTTTGTTCCATAGTATCCGTTACCCTGCTGTTCCATTTTATTATACCGCCGTATCGCGAATAAATCAAGATGGCGATCGTTGTATCCGGCATGCAACAAAAATGTCAGGCGAAGGATGACTGCCGTATCCTCCCTGTGATATAATGGGTACGAGCAAAGGAGGCGACCCTTATGAAAATCACGTTTTTGGGCGCTGCCCATGAAGTGACAGGTTCCTGTACGCTCTTGGAAGCCTGTGGCAAGAAACTGTTGATCGATTGCGGACTGGAGCAGGGAAAAGATTTGTATGAAAACACTGAAATGCCCATCCCACCCAAGGAAGTGGATGCTATACTCCTTACCCATGCCCACATCGATCATTCGGGGAAGATTCCTTACCTGACAGCCAACGGCTTTCATGGGGAGATCCATACCACCCGGGCAACGGGTAGGTTGTGCACCATCATGCTCATGGACTCGGCTCACATCCAGGAGAGCGAGGCGGAGTGGCGAAACCGAAAAGCAGAACGTTCAGGAGGAGAGCCATATACCCCGCTATATACCACCAGAGATGTGGAAAACACCCTGTCCCTCTTCCAACTCCATGACTACGACGAGGAGGTCGAACTTTTTGAGGGGATGACCATTCGCTTCACCGATGCCGGGCACTTGCTGGGTTCTGCCAGTATCCTGATAACGTTGTGTGAAGGGGGAGAGACCCGGCGCATCCTGTTTTCCGGAGACCTGGGCAGCTCCGGGAAGCCCCTGCTGAGGGCCCCGGCCCCAGCCCAAAAGGCCGACTACCTGGTACTGGAATCCACTTACGGGGACAGGTTGCACCCCCAGGAGCATCCCGATTACGTCGGGGACCTCAGCGAGGCGATCCGCAGGACCTTGGATCGAAGGGGCAACCTGGT
>JAAYOH010000083.1 GCA_012520375.1 Clostridiales bacterium | reverse complement strand
GAGAGGAGCGCATCGAGCGCTTGCTCAATCGGGTGACCCTTTCCCTGGATCAACAGCAAAAACAGATGACACAGCTACGGGAGCAGGTGGATACCCGGCTGCAGTCTACGCTGGAAAGCCGCTTGGGAGAATCATTCCGTCAGGTAAACGCCCAGTTGGAGCGGGTATACAAAGGTTTAGGGGAAATGCAGAACCTTGCAGGCAGTGTGGGAGACCTGAAAAAGGTACTCACGGGAGTCAAGACCCGAGGGATGTGGGGGGAAGTGCGCTTGGGCGTCCTGTTGGAGGAATGCCTGAGCCCCGGCCAGTATCTGTGCGACACTCCCGTGGAACCTGGGGCAAGCGAGCGGGTAGAATTTGCGGTGCGTCTGCCGGGCAAGGGAGAGAGCGCACCGGTATTGCTTCCAATTGATGCCAAATTTCCCCTGGAAGACCACCAGCGCCTGGTAGACGCCGCTGGGAGCGGGGACAAGGTCCTGGTGGAAAAATGTGCCCAAGCTCTGGAGCGGTCCATCCTCGCAGAGGCAAAGCGCATTGCGTCGAAGTATATCCGGGTGCCCCATACCACGGATTTCGCCGTGATGTTTCTTCCCACGGAAAGCCTGTACGCCGAGGTGCTTCAGCGGCCCGGAGCAATCCAGCGGATTCAACACGAACTCCGGGTACTGGTCGCGGGACCATCCACCCTGGCGGCCCTGTTGAATAGTTTGCAGATGGGGTTCAGGACCCTTGCAGTAGAACAACGCTCAGAGGAAATCTGGCGTCTGCTGGGCAGCGTCCGCAGCGAGTTCATTCGCTTCGGGGAAATCTTGGACAGAACAAGGCAACACCTTGCTAAGGCAGGCGCTGATCTGGACGCTGCCGGCGCCCGGTCTCGTCAGATTACCAGAGAGCTGGGCAAGGTGGAGCAACTCTCGGTCCCCGGCTCCTGGAAGGAAGAAACCTAAGCTATATCCCTTTCCGGGTGATGTCCCTGATCCATTTGTAGCGGTTCACCTTGATCGCTGCCGCCACGCACTTCAGTATCTGGTCGGCATTCTGGCACAGCACCACGTGGACTGGCGACAATCGCCACACAAAAGCAGCGGTCAGGCCGAGGGGAATGACAACGCCCACGATGCTTACCAGGTCGTTGACCATGCCGAAGCGGGCATCCCCACCTCCTCGCACGATGCCCATGATGGTGGGCATCTGATAGGATGTGCCCATGCCCGTGAAGCACAATACGAGCAAGAACTTGTTGGCCAGTTGCCGTGTCTCAGGGTTCAGTTTGTATATGGATAGGATGGGTGCCCGAAGCAGGAACAGCGTCATGGAACTGGCCAGGCCCACTATGATGAAGATCAGTTGAAGGGTCTTCGTCAGGTCCTTCACCCGTTTGATGTCCCCTTTGCCCACCGCTGCACCAACCATGATGTTGGCCACAGAAGCGGAGCCTTGGGAGGCCGTTTTGATCACGGCAAAGAGAGTGGTGGCGATGGAATTGGCTGCAAGGATACCGGCGCCCGTATGCTCCATGTGCCCGAGCGCCATTGTTTGCAACGATGTGTTCAAGCCCCAAATCACATTGATGATCATCAAAGGCCAAACCACCCCGGCATAGTCGGACAATAGCCCCCTGTCAAAGAGAAACAGTTCCCAGACGTTCATGCCGTGCCGCTTATCTGTCCGCATGCGGGAGATGCAGCTCACCAGGAATTCTGCAATGCGGGAGACCAGGGTGGCGGCGGCAGCGCCCTCCACGCCATAGCGGGGGATTAACAGGGTATTCAGCACAAAATTGATGCCGAGGGCCATCAGGGCGCAGGCAAAGGGCAGCCTGACCTTCCCCACACACTGCATGGATAGCTGCACAACGGTGGTAACAGAAAAAAGCGGATAGGTCCAGCGGATGATGCCGAGATACTTGATCCCTTCACGAATGATCGCCTGGTCTTTGGTAAACAGTCGTACCATGGGCTCCGGTTGCAGAGAACAAAGGAAAAACAGGAAGAGGCCAGCAGCCACAGCCCCCAGGATGGCGTAGCCCAACAGTCTCTGGATGGGTTCCTTGCGCTTTTGCCCCCAGTACTGGGTGCCCAATACAACCAGGGCATTGCCAAAGGACAATACCACTTGCTGCAAGACAAAGGTGATCTGATTGACGGCGCTTGCTCCGGACAGGGCAACTTCGCCATGGGCGCCCAGCATGATGTTGTCGAGCAGATTCACGCTCAAAATGACCACATTTTGCAGGACGATCCACCAGTACAGGCTGTTGAATTCCTGTCGGAACCCCTTGTCGCGCAGCAACATCGGTCTTACCTTCTATCTTTCTGATGAAAAGATCGGAGGGCAGCCCAACAGGACTCCCCTCCTCAATTTTGGGTTATTTTGATTCCTCGTATACCTCTTTGATCATGGCGTACAGGGGTTCGTCAGGAGTCAACCCCATATAGTGCGCAATCACGTGGTCGATCCCTTTTTCTTCCAAATCTTTCTGCAAAGCCGGGGCGCTGGGGTCCCCTTCCTGATCAAATCGAAGGGCTGCAGCGATGCCCTGTAGGATGGGCGAAGGATCCACCCCCTGCTCCAAACAGAACAGGGCAGCTCCGACAATGCGGTCATTTCTGCGCAGCTTGCGCACGGGATCCGCTCCCACCCGAGCCACCGTATCCTTCAGGGCCCGGTTCTGGAACCGGAATAAAAGGTCCACCACATTGTCTTCCACATTTTTTCGAATCTCTTCTCCAAATTTGGCTACAAGGGCCTTGGCGCTGGCATCCATGGCCGCCTTGGCCGCCTGATAGATCTCCGGGTCTGCGATGGCTTCCCAGATGTAGGTATATCCCTTCCTTTTCCCTAAATAGGCGCACACCGCATGACCTCCGTTGTGCAGGAAGAGCTTGCGCTTGATGTAGAACTCGAAGGGGGCATAGGGGATCAACCCTACGAGATCCGGGATCTCCCCTTTGAAGGCTTCCCGGTCCACGGGCAGTTCACTATAGGGCTCTACACAGATCAGCAGAGGATCGGCAGCCCGCATTTCCGGGGTAAGGGGAGGGACCATGCGCCCGATGGATGCCTCGATCAGACCCAGATTTTTTTCTGCCCAGGCCTTTTGCGCATCGTTCAAGCAGTCATAGATCCACCCTCGCATGAGGATATCCGCCTCCAGCTGGTTTTCACACAGAATGATATCCAGGGGTCCGCCCTTCTCCTCCATGCGCAGCGCGATGCCTTTGGCGATGATGGGAGCGATTCGGGGCAGCACATTGACCCCCACTGCCGTGGCCATGATGTCGCAGCTTGCAATCTCCGAAACGGCCTGATCGGTGGAGGCGTCTACCGCCCGGACCGGTTGTACCAGGGTATCCTGTTGGCCTTCGTTTGACACGATGCGCACCGTATAGGACCCTCGACGATTCATTTCCTCAATGATGACGGGCATGATGTCCAGGAACACCACTTCGAAGTCCGAATCTGCAAATACCTTTCCGATAAAGCCGCGGCCGATATTGCCGCCGCCGTACACAACCGCCTTTTTCATTGTGTCCACCTTCCTCGCATGTAAAAATGAAAACTTTTTCTCATCAGATTATAGCACCGATTCCGGCGTCATGATAGCACGCACAGGTTATTTCGCCTTTTGCACATTCCTGAAATGAGGCCGCCCCAACAGGAGCATGAGACCACCGCACAAAAAGAGCAGGATCAGAGACAATACCCCAAAACAAGCCTTTCCAGTGACGCCGTACGCCAGGGCGTACAGGGCGGGACCGATGATGCAGGAAAACTTGCCAAAAATGTCCAGGAACCCAAAATATTCGTTGGAACGTTCCGGAGGGATGAGTTTGCCATAGAAGGATCGGGACAGGGCCTGGATCCCCCCCTGCACCGTACCCACAAGGGTGGCCAGGATCCAAAACAGGATGGTGCCCAGCGACTTGGCACGTTCAAGGGCAAGGCCCAGCATCCCGTGGAAATCCACCAGGAATCCCATAAAGAAACCCACAATGGTAATGAAGGCGTAGATCCCCACCGCTATGGCGATCAGCCGAAGGGTTCCCACCTTTTTGCTCAAGTTGCCGAACAGGATAGAGCAAGGAACAGCCACCAACTGTGTGACCAAAAGGGCCAGGATCATACCGATGGAGCCGAGGCCCAGGGTGCTCCCGTAATTGGTAGCCATGCTGATGATGGTGTCCACTCCGTCGATATAGAAGAAATAAGCCAGGATGAAGAACAGGATAGCCTTGTCTTTCATGATGTCCCGAAAAGTGGCCAGCATGTTTTTGAATGCCTGTCGGCCGGGTTTTTCGGTAGCCTCGATAAAGTGTACCTGTTCCACATGCCGGTAAAAGGGAATGGAAAAAAGAGCCCACCATAGAGGAACGATGAGAATGGCGATGCGGTAACTCAGGTCTGACATGTCCATCAGGATCATCACCAGGATAGAGAGAACGAAGGGAATGGTGCTGCCCCCGATGTACCCCATGGCAAAGCCCCAACTGCTCACCTTATCCATACGCTCGGGCGTGGTGACATCCGTGAGAAAGCTGTCATAGAACAGACTAGAGCCGGAAAAACCGATCCTGCTGATCACGAAACCCACGAGCATCATCTGCCATGTGCTTACCAGGCCCATGAGAGCGGTGAAAACTACGCCAATCAGCATGAACATGACCCACATTTTCTTTTTCATTCCCCGAAGATCCCCAATGGAGCCCAAATAGGGCGCCAGAACCGCCACGATCAGATTGGCTGTGGATACCATATATCCAAACAGGGCGTTCCCAGTGTCGCTTGCCTTCAGGGCAAAGTAGATGGGGAAAATAGCGGCAGCGATGTTGGTGGCCCAAACGGAATTCGCCCAATCGTACAATATCCACGAGCGTTCCACCAGGGTAAATCGTTTCTTTCTTCCCTTTTTCTTCATGGATCAGGTCAACTCCTCTCCGGCAAAAAATGTTTCTTGTAGACAAAAGGATCGGATGCAAATACAGGGCGGTTGCTTCTCCGCGGATCCTCCAGATCCAGGCCCGTGGAATAGCTGCGGTTGCCCAGCACCTCTTCCAAATCTTTGGAAGATCCCGACTGCATATAACGCCCACAGGCCTCGATCATGCGCAGTGCCTTCTGTCGGGCATCGTCCAAAAGATCTGAAAAGCTCTGGGTAGAACATAATTCCGGAGCCCAGGGATTTCGCCATGGTTTGTGGGCATGGTTCCATACATCAGCGTCGCCGCGCTCTTTTCCGTGATAAGAAACAACCCGCAGATCGATCCTGCTTCGGCCGTTGTCAAACCTGTTCAGGAATCTATCCAGGAATCCCTTCGGGTCTCTTATCAAGGTATACAGAAGCCTTTGGTGAGCAATGCAGGCATTGAAGTCCCTGGCAGCATTCTTCCAGCCGTATATCTTGCTGTAGAGAGCGTTCAGATGCTCATACAGGGAAGCTGGGAGCCTTTTGAGGCCCAGAATGGGCGTAAACTTCAAAGGCATCCCTTCTTTTTTCAGGGCTTCCAGATCCAGAGCCCGCTCGAATGCCATATGTCCGCCCCGGTATACCAGCGTTTCCCGCGTCTCCTTGTACAAACCCGTGCGGTAGATGATATAGGGATGGGCAATGCTGTCCAGGGCATAGTGGCAGATGTGGCCGGCCAGGTATGAGAAGAGCAGAGCGCCCTCTTCCCTCTTCCCTGTCTGCCAGACAGATCGAACCCGTCCGGCCAAACCACGCAAAAATGCACCGGTGTGGCTATCGTGCATGGCGGAGCCCCGCTGATCCCTCCCATATTTCAAAGGCGGACACCAGAAGCGGTAACAAAACCAGGGATCTGGACCCAGGGCGGCGAGGGCATATACGTCAAGATGAATCATATTCCGAAATGTGGTATGAAGCGTTTGGCGCACTTTCATGCTCAGCAGATAATGATTGACGATATCGGGCAATGTCTTTCGTCTCCTTGCTTTTGATCAGAGCCTTATGGCTCCTAAAACCTGGGCGACGCTCTCCCGGATAACCAGAGTGGCCTGTCTGTCCGCTCGGGTTGCTTCCCGGTTGATGATGACCAGTTCCTTGCCGCCGAAATAAGCCAGATAGGAGGCGGCAGGTTCCACAGTCAGGCTGGTCCCTGCCACGATCAGCACGTCACAAGAAGAAATCTCCCTGCAAGCGCCCATTACGGTATATTTGTCCAGTCCTTCCCCGTAAAGCACTACATTGGGCTTCACCACGCCGCCGCAGTCCTCACAGCGGGGTATCCGTTCGGCAGCCATAAGCCATTCCAGGGGGTAACGCTTAGAGCAGTCCATGCAGATGTTTTCGTATATACTGCCGTGGAGTTCATACACACGCTTGTTCCCTGCCATCCGGTGCAGTCCATCGACATTCTGGGTAACGATGCCCCGCAATTTATCGCACTGCTCCAACTCGAAAAGCTTTTTGTGGGCGGCATTGGGCCTGGCGTCTGGGTAGATCATGTACTTGCGATAGAAGTCGAAAAAAGGACCGGGATGCATATAAAAAAAGGTGTTGCTCAATACGACCTCCGGGGTCAGGCCCTTGATCTGTGCCAGCTCTCCTTCCTGGAGCATTCTGCCCCCGGCGCTATACAAGCCGGTCTGGCTTCGAAAATCCGGTATGCCTGATTCGGTGGACACGCCTGCACCGCCAAAGAACACGATGCGTTTTCCCTTGTCAATAATTTCTTGCAGGCTTTTCAATCTTGAACGCTTCCCCTTCCGCTTGCATGATAGATGCGTCATATTGCAGAGCAGCCTTTTGCTGTGATTGAAGTATATCCCAGGATCACCCTTGCGTCAAGCCCATGCGTGCTCGTACGTAATTTAATATGTCTATGTTAGAAGGCGAAAACAATGGGTGATATAATGGTAAGAGGATGAAAGGAGTGATTCCCCAATGAAAAAGCTTCTCATGTTGTTTTTGGCCCTGTCGCTGATGTTCCTGCCCGTTCTCGGGTATGCCGAGGATCAAGTCCGGGTCGCTTCTCTCAAAGGGCCCACCACCATGGGCATGTCCAAAATGATGCAGGATGACGCCGCACACGGAGCTTACGACTTCAAAGTCGCAGGTACTGCAGATGAGATCGTTCCGTTATTGGTGAAGGGAGAACTCGACATTGCCCTGATTCCCTGCAATCTGGCCAGTGTCCTCTACAACAAGACACAGGGCGCAGTAGGGGTCGCCGCCATCAATACCCTGGGCGTCCTGTACATCCTGTCCACCAACGAGGAGGTACAAAGCATCTCCGACCTCGTGGGCAAGACCTTGTACTCCACCGGCAAGGGTACAACGCCGGAATATGCCCTGAACGCGGTGCTCCGGGCGAAAGGTATCGATCCCGGCAAGGATCTGACCATCGAATACAAGGCGGAGGCCACCGAGGTCGCCTCAGCACTGTCCGCCGGTCAGACCAATCTGGCCATGTTGCCTCAACCCTATGTGACAGCAGTCTGCGCCCAGAACCCTGAGTTCAAGGTGGTCCTGAGCCTGACCGAGTGTTGGGAAGAAGCCATGCCGGACAGTGCGTTGATCACCGGTGTGGTGCTGATGCGCAAGGCCTTCCTGGAAGAACAGCCAGGAAAAGCCGCCGCTTTCATGGAAGCCTACCGGGCTTCCACCGACTATGTGAATGCCCATCCCGAAGAGGTCGCTCCCTGGATCGAGAAACTGGGCATCGCCAAGGCAGCAATCGCAGAGAAGGCTATCCCCCAGTGCAATATCGTGTGTATCGAGGGGACGGAAATGCAGGACAAAATTTCCGGGTACCTCACCGCACTCTACGCCCAGGAGCCTGCCTCTGTAGGGGGCAGCTTGCCCGGGGAAGATTTCTATCTGACCCTGTCATGAGATATCACGCCGCAAAAAAATACGCCGTGCGCATCCTGCCCATCTTGTTTTGGCTTGGGGTTTGGCAACTGGTAAGCATGGGGGTGGGGCAGCCCATCCTGCTGGTCTCCCCCCTTACCGCTCTGGTTACCCTGCTGCGCTTGATGGGGACGAGGGACTTTTACCTTTCCATCGCCCTTTCTTTCGGACGGATTCTCCTTGGTTTCTCCCTGGCCGCCTGTGCCGGGGTGCTTTTGGGGGCTCTGGCCTTTCGTTTTGTTGCGCTGAAGACGTTGCTCTCTCCCCTCGTATCTGCTATCAAGGCCACCCCTGTGGCCTCCTTCGTGATCCTCGCCCTGGTCTGGCTGAATTCTGCCAACCTGTCCATCTTTACCGCATTCCTCATGGTGCTTCCGGTGCTATACGGCCACACCATGGCGGGGCTGAACAGCGCCGACCCGAAACTTTTGGAGATGACCAAGGCATTTGGCATCGGCCACTTCAAAACGGTCCGTGCGGTTTACATCCCTGCTTTATACCCATACTTCTTAACGGGCTGTCACCTGGCCCTGGGCATCTGCTGGAAAGCGGGAATCGCTGCGGAGGTCATCGGCCAGCCCGCCGCCTCCATTGGAGACAAGCTCTATCGCGCCAAACTCTTTCTGGCCACGGATGAACTGTTCGCATGGACCCTTGCAATCATCATTCTGAGCGTCTTGTTTGAAAAGGTCGTCGTCTGCTGTGTACAGGCAATTCTGAAAAAATTCCGGGAGAACAGCACATGAAACTGAGCCATATCGATCTGACCCTTGGGAATACCCGCATTTTTTCAGACCTCAGTCTTTCTCTCCATCCCGGGGAAGTGGTTTGCGTCACAGGGGCTTCGGGACGGGGAAAGACCACTCTGCTCAATTTGATCTTGGGTTTCGTAAAGCCGGATCGAGGCGCCGTGGAGGGCTTCGACGGACTGAAAAAGGGCGTGGTCTTTCAGGAAGACCGACTTATCGAGCACATGGATCCAGTGGACAATGTACTTTTGGCTGCAGACAAATCAATTACAAAAGCTCAGGTTCATGACGCCTTTACCCGAGTACTGATGGATGCCTGGGACAAACCCGTGCGCAGACTAAGCGGCGGACAGCGAAGGCGGGTAGCCGTGGTGCGGGCGGTCCTTGCAAAGCCCAGCCTGCTGCTGCTGGATGAGCCCTTCAAAGGATTGGACGACCACACGTTGGAAAAAACGGCGGAGTTCATCCGAAAAGAGAACGACAAAGCGACCATCCTGTTGTGTGTCCACAATTTGCGGGAGGCAGAGTTGCTCCGTGCCCAGCGAATGGTGGAACTGTAAAACCAAAAACGGGAACCAGGATCCTCCCTCCATCGTCAGAATAGCGGAGGGGGATCTTTTATGAAAAAATCAATATCAGCGCTCTTGGCAATCGTCTTGCTCCTGTGTTCGGTCTGCACCCTGGCTTCATTTAACCAAGATCTGATTGGGAACGCCAAGCAGGCTCTGACGCTTATGAGCTATGGCGAATACAAAAAGGCGCTCAAAAAGCTGGACCTGAAAGGAAAGACCCGCGCAAAAGATTTGGCTGCCTTCGTGGAAGAGGAGCTCTTCGATATCTTATCCGCATCGGTGCAGAGCGATGTGGCTGCGGCTTTCCTGAAGGATGAGGTGTGGTATGTGGCTGTCCCCGTAGAACCGCCCTCGTACGACAGCGTACAAACCTTCGTGCTCCGATCCAAGGATGGCGCCCGCTTCGACACCTTCAAAAAGATGGACTGGTACGAGGTAGAGTCCATGATGGACCTGTCGAGCCAGATCATCTGGCAGGATGCCTACGAAGACGGAAGGCTCTATGCCGTCCCGGACGCCCGCTGAGACCTGTTTGAAACCTGTTTAGCCTCTTTCTGACATACGAAAGGGGCTTTTGGGTCTGTACAGACGCGCGGTTCTGTGGTATACTTTTCCTATAGGCTGTCCTTTGGAACGCACTATATGTAAGGAGGTTATTCCATGAAGATCGTCAACAATCCCAACATGAAAACCATCAAGGACAAGAAGCTGGTCGTGGGCGCCGATTTCGCGGGCTATCCCTTGAAAGAGGCCGTGTGCAAGCACCTGCGGGAACGGGGCTGGGAGATTGAGGACCTGGGCGTAAAACACGAGAACGACAATACCCCGGAAAACATGTTCCATCGTGTGGGTCTTCGGGTCGGCGCCAAGATTTCCGAGGGCGAATATGAGCGCGCATTGATCTTCTGCGGCACCGGGATGGGCATCCACATAGCAGCCAGCAAGTGTCCCCATGTACACGCCGCCGTGGTGGAATCCGTGGCTGCCGGCCTGCGTTGCATCACGGGCAACAACTGCAATGTCCTGTCCATGGGCGGTTTCTATATCGCGCACCAGATGGGCATCGACATCGCTGAAGCTTATCTGTCCAACGATTTCGGCAGCGGGTACGAGTGGTGGCCCAACTTCCTGGAATTTCACAAGCTGGCGGTGGACGAACTGGAAGCCTTCGATTACGAAAAATTCAAGGCCAACGGCTTCAAAATGGACTACATCACCTATGAAGTTCCCCTGCCCGATGTCATGAACACCCACAATCCGGCCTACAAAGCCTGATGATCATGCGATGGGGCTGCTGCAGTTCATTCCACATGTTGCTGTAGCAGCCCCCGTCTTTTATTCGGTCATTTTTTCCTGCTTGACCTTCTTGTCGATCACGTGACGGGAAGCCAGTTCAGCCCGGATGTCCTCCAGGCTGATACCCGCTTCCACCATCAGCACCATCACATGATAGGCCAAGTCGGCAATCTCGTACACGGTTTCTTTTTTGTCTCCATCCTTGGCGGCGATGAT
Organism: Clostridiales bacterium; assembly: GCA_012520375.1. Classification (GTDB taxonomy): domain Bacteria; phylum Bacillota; class Clostridia; order Christensenellales; family Aristaeellaceae; genus Excrementavichristensenella. The sequence continues at coordinate 2,858 of JAAYOH010000083.1, read as the reverse complement.
TACCTCGGTGCTCTCCTCCCCCACCTTCTTCAGAATTTTGTCCAAGCCCTTTTCAAAGAGGTAGGTGGTATAGGAGCCTTCCTTTTTTTCCGCCTTTCTTCCTTCGATGAGCTGCATCAGTCCCTGGTAAGAAAATTCGAATCGATCAGGGAAAGCCTTGCTCTGATATAGTTCACGCTCGAAGCAAGAAGTATTGCCCAAGTGGCAGGCAGGGCCCTCCGGCAGCACGCGAACCAGCAGGGCATCCCCATCACAGTCTGCGGCAATCGAAAGGATGCGTTGGTAATTGCCGCTGGTCTCTCCCTTGAGCCACAGCTCTTTCCGAGAGCGGCTCCAAAAACAGGTCAACTCCTTTTCCATGGAAATGCTCAGACTTTCCCGATTCATGTAGGCCAGGGAGAGCACCTGCCCCGTCTTCGCATCGATCACGATGGCGGGAATCAGGCCATTTTCGTCAAATTTCAAGGCATTGATGTCGATGGCGTCCATTGCGCTCCCCCTCATATTCTTGTCGGTATCCCTTTGGCGCGCATTTCAGCTTTCAGATCCCGGATCTTCACCTCGCCAAAGTGGAAGATGGAGGCAGCAAGCCCCGCATCCACCGCGGGAATGGCCTCAAAGAGTTCGATAAAATGTTGGATCGATCCTGCGCCACCGGAAGCGATGACGGGCACTTTGACCGCTTCGCACACCTTCTTCAACAGCGGGAGGTCAAACCCCCCCTTCACCCCATCGGTGTCGATGGAATTGACCACCACTTCGCCGGCGCCATCATCTACGCAGCGGCGGATCCAGTCAATGGCTTCCATCCCCGTGTTCTCCCGGCCCCCCCTGGCAAAGACACGAAAAACACCGTCGACCCGTTTCACATCCACGGACAGCACCACGCACTGATTTCCATACTTGTGCGCGGCTTCCCGGATGAGCCCCGGGTTGGCGATGGCGCCGGAATTGACGCTCACCTTGTCGGCGCCATAGCGTAGCACCCGCTCGAAATCCTCTACGGTGCTGATCCCACCCCCCACGGTTAAGGGGATTGAGACATGTGCGACAGTCTCCTGCAGGACGTCCGCGAAGAGTTTTCTCCCGTCCGAAGAAGCGGTAATATCATAAAAGACGAGTTCGTCCGCGCCACTCCCACTGTAGTACTTGGCCAGATCAACGGGGGAATGGATCTCCCGCAGGTCCTCAAAGTTGACACCCTTGACTACCCTGCCATTCTTCACATCCAGGCAGGGGATAATACGTTTGGTCATTATTTTGCCTCCTCAATGGCCGCTTTTAGATCTACGGCACCGGTATAATAAGCCTTTCCCAAAATGGCACCATACAGGTCCAGCTCCCGAAGGGCACGCACGTCGTCAAGGCTACTGACCCCTCCGGATGCGATGATGTCCATGGAAAATCGATCGGACAAGGTTCGGTACAGATCAAGGTTTGCGCCCTGCATCGCGCCGTCCCTTGAAATATCCGTGACGATCAGGGTTTTTACCCCAATATCCTGCATGGACTTTGCAAAGTTCATGGCCTCGTGCCGAGAATTCTGTGTCCATCCGCTGATGGCCACGAGGCCGTCCCGGATATCAATCCCTACGGCGATCAGGTCCCCGTAGGTATGCACCATTTCTTTTAAGAAACCGGGATGTATGACCGCCGCAGTGCCCAGGATGACCCGGTCCAGGCCTGCCTCCACATAGCGTCGGATTACTTCCCCGCTTCGAATCCCACCGCCCACCTGGCAGAACAGCCCGCTCTCCTCCTTGATCCTGCATACCAGGTCAAAGTTTGGGGTTGCGCCCTCCCGCGCACCCTCCAAATCTACCAGGTGAATACAGGCAGCCCCAGCCTCTTTGAAAGCCAGAGCCACGTCCACAGGCACATCACTGTACACCGTTTTTTTGGCGTAATCCCCCTTGTACAGGCGCACTGCCTGTCCCATGAACAGGTCGATTGCCGGTAGAATCAGCATGCCACACCTCCTGTATACTGTAAGAATACTATGAGAAAGGAATTCTTCCGGGAGAACAGGTGGCCAACTGCATGATCTACGATGGCGATCATGTCAGCAATCCTTTGGTGGAAGGTATCTCATCTCCATAAGCCATATCCGGGGCAATCGCTTCCCGCAGACTTCGGGCAACCGACTTGAAGGCGCCCTCGATGATGTGATGGGTATTGCGACCCGAAAGCTGCCGGATGTGCAGGGTGCAACCCGCTTTTCGAACAAAAGCGAGGAAAAACTCCTCCACCAGTTCGGTGTCAAAGCTTCCCACTTTGGCAGCGGGAAGTTCCAGTGCATATTCAAGGTATCCTCGGCCGGAAAGATCGACTGCGGACAGGATCAGGGCCTCGTCCATGGGCAGTACAGTGTGCCCGTAACGATGGATGCCCCGCTTGTCCCCCAGCGCCACCGCAAATGCCTCGCCCAAGGCGATGCCGATGTCCTCCACGCTATGGTGGTCGTCTACCTGTACGTCTCCCTTGCATAGCAAATCAAGGTCAAAGCGCCCGTGTGCTGCGAACAGGGTGAGCATGTGGTCCAAAAAACCACATCCCGAATCGATGCTGCCCTGCCCGGATCCTTCAAGGGTGAGGCGCAGGGTGATATCGGTCTCCGCTGTCTTTCGCTTGATCTGTGCATTTCTCATAGCATCTCCTCCAGTATACCCAGTAAAATCTGCATTTGCTCCCGTGTTCCCACGGTGATGCGATTGTAATCCCGGATCCGGGGCTGATCAAAATGACGTACCAGCACGCCCCTTTCCCGTAAAGCTTGGTACAATGCTGCACCCTCCATCAGCGGATGTCGTGCAAAGAGGAAATTGGTCTTGGAAGGCATACATTCAAAGCCCAGTTTT
>JAAYOH010000082.1 GCA_012520375.1 Clostridiales bacterium | reverse complement strand
TGGGACGGGGGACTTCGGGAAAGCTGGTCGCAGATGTGAAGATGGCGATGCTCAAGGCGGCGCCCGATTGTGCCCTCGCCATTGTAGACGGCTCCCCCGGCATCGGATGCCCCGTGATCGCTTCCATTATCCAAAACAGAAATGTCGTGTATAAACGGTTCAACATCCCGTCTGGCCTGTGCATAATCAATGCGTTCAAAGCGCTCTGCCAGCATCTTTTTTATCTCATTCAAAGAACAGTCTGCATCAGCGGCAATGTACCTGGAGTCAATGAGCCGTTCCCGGAGGTGCTTTTGGTTGACTGATGCGCTCCTTGAAAGATAAAAGACATAATCATAAAGATCTCTGCCCTTGATCCGGTTCTGCCACGCACGGCAGATGACTGCATGGATTTTTCCGGCAAACAGGGAGGGCATATCGTACATTTTCACCTCATAGGGCACCGGCAGCAGCCGGTATTTGTGCTCAAATGTGGCAAAGGCCGGGGGATCGACATCAACTTCAAGCTTTATTCTTACGGCCTCATTTCTGGACACGTTGCCCGCGGCCTTCTCATCGGCATAGAACAGCAGGAGATGCTCTTTCGTGCTTCCTTTCAGAAAAGCGGAGCGGATCGTGCTTTCTTTCGTTTTTTTCTTTTCCTGAATCTCCACGTTCAGGCCAAACGACCTCACTTCCTTTTCCAGCACAGGAGAATAGGAAGCCAAGTCAAAATCCAGTTCCCCGGTCTCCAGGGAAAAATCCAAATCTTCCGAGAAACGATCAAGGCCATGGAAGATTCTCAGGGCTGTTCCGCCGTAGAATGCCGCCTTTTTAAAGAAATCGGCACGGGACAAACCGCACAGTATGATTTCCTGCATGATCTCCTTCATGGCATTTTTTCTGTCGTAGATATTTTCTACAGGGTAGTTTTTCAGCATTTGGTCAATGACTGCGCTCATATCATATTCTCCTTAAAAGGGAGCAGAGCTTCCTGATGTTCGTGGCGCGATACGCTTCCCTGTACGCACAGACCTTATTGGCATCCAGCTTTTTCAGCTCCGTTTCCTCAATCCGCAAATCTTCAGTCAAAAGCCGCGAAAGTGCGTTTCTATTTGGCATGGGAGGCATTGTATAAAGCTGGTCGCACAGCGCCTTTTCCGGTTCGGCAATCCGATAGAAATAGTCTCCTTCCTGGACCAGGCTGATGCCCAAAGGAAACGCCTCCGATGGCACGTCCCGATACGTGAATGTCCCAAAGGCCGTTTCATACTTCTTCTTCTTTTTCTTTTCAAAAGTAGCGCAGGTAACGGTATATACCGCTTCGGGGATCAGTCCATAATAGCTCAGGGCATATTCAAAAGATATGTACGACGGTCCATAAATACTGCCTGCAAGCAGGTGGGCAGGCACATTTGGGTCGGTTTCATAGATCCCCCGTGTAATCGGAAAGCACTCGCCGCGCTCTGCCATGCGCGAGAGCTTTGACTTCGGAGAAGCATATCCCTTCAATTCTTCCAGGAGCATGGCCGTTGTCTTGATCATATTTTCACCTCGTAGTCTTATTATATGCAACCATCCGGTGAAAATCAAGAGGTATTTGAAATAACCGACATGAAGTTACAGCAGTGAATCCAATCGGCGACAACCCATGAATGGCCTGCAAGATCATCCCATTGCTTGCCGCGGGCAGGCGAGGGTTGCCGCGGGGATGTCTCGTCAGTATCGTCGTCGTTTATAGTCTTTTCGAATCATACTGCACACCGGAAAGTGTGTGTCAAAGCAAAGAGAAGAGGGGCTGAGGATCCCATTCGAACCCCTGGGGCCGGAAGGACCGGCCTCAGGCGGTAAATGGGGGTTCAGCCCCTCGGCATATCGCGCTGCGGGGATGCGTGTGTTACTCCGCCGTTGCTGCCTGCGCGCCCGCGACACGCCCGAAGTAAACAGCAGATCCCACAGCCATGCCGCAGCAGGGGTACTCGGTGCCAAACAGGCCGGTAAAAGCGACCTCTCCCGCGGCGTACAGGCCGTCGATGGGCGCTCCGCCGTCGGTGAGCACCTGCGCGTCCCGGTTGATGTTCAGGCCTCCGTAGGTCACTGTGACGCAGGGGGACATTTTGATGGCGTAGAAGGTGGGGCCGGCGAGGGCGATCATCTTGTCGGTGGGCTTGCCGAAATCCTTGTCCTCGCCATGCTCACACAGTTCGTTGTAGCGAGCAACCGTCGCAGCCAGCGCTTCGGGCTGCATGCCGATCGATTCGGCCAGTGCTTCGACGGAATCGGCGCGGGGCGTCGAATCGAGGGTCATGCCGTACTGTACGGTGGGGTTGGGGTCATTCGCGTCCGCGATGTAGTAGGCCGCGCTGCTCCCGGTCCTGGCGACGCTGTCGGAAACGTGGTATTGATAGGTGTACTCGTTGGCACAGCGCACCCCCTGGTCGTTGACGATCAGCCCCGCTTCCTCGTTGATGCCCACGCCGCAGGTGAAGGAGACATAGACGACCTGCGTGTAATCCGGGACATAAACGCTCGCGCCGACGGCCTCGGCCATGGTCAGGCCGTCGCCCACGTTGCCGGTGGGGACGGACGTGTGATACCCTTGGACGGCGGGGAAGTCCAGCAGCGCCCGGTTTTGCGCGTAGCCGCCGGTGGCCAGGATCACGGCGTTCGCCTTTACGGTCACGCGGCTGCCGTCCGCCATGAGGGCGGTCAGGCCGCAGGCCTTGCCGCTTTCATCGGTTACAATGGCGTCGGCGGTGGCCTGGTAGACGATCTGCCCGCCCAGCGTCTCGAAACGCTGCGTCAGCGGTACCGTAAACTGGCCGCCGTGCCCATCCGTCATCCCGCCCGCGCCCACGACGTTGTGGACGCGCCAAGGGGTCAGGGAAGAATGGATCGCCTCGACGTCCTGCATCTTGACGCCCATCTCCTCGATCCACGTAAGGGTTTCGACGGAATGTTCGCAGAAATCCCGGACCTTATCGTCGTCCAGTTTGTCGCCGCCGACCTCTTTCAGGTACTCAAACATCAGTTCGGGGTCGTCCTCGTACCCCTGCGCCTGCTGCCACGATGTGCCGGCCGCGAGGAATTTGCCGCCGCAGCGGGCGGTCGCGCCGCCGGTGATGCCCTGTTTTTCAAGGACGATGACCGACGCGCCGTTCGAGAGCGCCTCGATGCCGGCGGACAAGCCCGCAGCGCCCGCGCCCGCGACCACCACGTCCGCCTCCAGCGTCCGGTCGGCCGCAGCGGATGCGGGGATCGTTGCTTCGTAATCGGCGGGGTCCAGGCCCGCCGCCTTGATCGCTTCGGTTGCGGCGCGGATGATGCTGGCGCACGTGATCGTCGCGCCGCTTACCATGTCCACGGCAAGGCTCTGCGACTCGACGATTTCGGCGGGCAACACTTCGATGGGCGTTTCGGCGAGGCCGTAGCCTATGCCGTAGGTTTCCTGGTGTTCTTTGACGGCCATGGAGGCGATCCGGCTGCCGTCAAAGGTCATTTCCACGACGATCGCGCCGCGCATCCCCGTGCCCTGTCCTTCAACGACCGCTTCCTGCGCCATGACGGGTATCCCGGACAGCAAAACCAGCGCGACCAGGATGGCCAACCATTGTTTCCTCATGTTTCTTTCCTCCCAAATCTATTCCGTGATATACGCCGCAGCGCTGCGCGCCGCGATGCGTCCCCAAGTGACGGCGCCCGAAATGGTGTAGCCATTGGAGCTGGCGTTGGCGGTGACTTCCCCCGAGGCGTACAGGCCCGGGATCGCCGTGCCGTCGCTGCGTACTACCTCGCCCAGCGCGTTTCGCACGATGCCGCCGTGGCAGACGCTGGAGAAGAACGTCGTCTGCAGCGCGTAATACGGTCCCTCGCCGATGGGCATCATGGAGCGCGTGCGCCCGAATTGGGCGTCGGCGCCCGCGGCGACCGACTGGTTCCAGGTCTCCACCGTCTGCTTGAGTCCTTCCGCGTCCATGCCGGCCTTATCGGCCAGCGCTTCGAGGGTATCCGCGATCACGACGCCGGGGCGGGTCTGCGCGTCCTCGACCAGATCGAACATCTCCATTGCCGCGTGGTCGTTGATCGCGTAGAAATAATCCACGCCGTCCCTGCCGTACTGCGCCACGATGTCGTCTTTGATCTCCTGGTTGTAGGTCTGCGCAGTGCGCTTTTCGTCCATGAAGCGCTTGCCCTCAAGGCCCACGAAGAGGTTGTACAGATAGGGGGTCTGGCTCACCATGTCGTTGTACTCGCGCAGATAGACCTGCAGTTGGTCGATGTTGTTGACCGTCGCGCCAACGGCTGTCGCCATCATCAGGCCGTCGCCGGTGCTGCCGGGCATGGCGCTTTGCTGAAACACGGCGTTGGCGGGATGCAGGCGCGCAAAGAGTTCACGGTTGCTGCTGTAGCCGCCGGTGCACAGGATCACCGCGTCCGCGCGGATCTCGGAGATTTCTCCGTTCCTGTCCACGACCGCGCCAACCACCTTGCCGTCCTCGACGATCAACGAGGTCGCGCGGGTTTCAATTTCCAGGTGAATCTGCGGAAGCGCCGCGAGCGCATCCATGTACGGCGCACGCATGCTGCCGCCCCCGCCTTCGACCTGGTGGATGGTTTCCAGCGTGCCGTAGCCGTCCTTGGTGCCGACTTCGTCCAGGAAGGGCACCCCGATGCGGTCGATCAACCAGTCGATGGTCTCGCCGCTCTTTTCCGTCGTGATCCATGTAAGCTCTGGATCCAGCGTATAGTGCTTCTCGCGCATCTGCTCGGCATACATGTCTTTGGGGTCGACGTGCAGGTCGAGCGACTTGGTCTTTTGGGTTTCATAGCCGCCCAGTATGCCGGCCGACAGGAAGGCGGAGCCGCCGACGTAGGCAAGCTTGTCGATGAGCACGATGTTTTCGATGCCGATGTCCGCCGCTTCAATGGCGGCGGTCAGCCCGGAGATGCCCGCGCCGATCACGAGCAGATCCGCCTGCGCCTCCTGCGCCAGCGCGGGAAACGCACCAAGGGCCAGCGCTGCAGCCAGCAGCAGGGAAAGGAACGCCTTTTTCCGGTTCATACGTTTTCCTCCTTATATTTTATGGGGGATCCCCCCATATTTATGGCGGTTGCCGAAGGCAGCCCGCAATCATCTCGTCGCAGGTATGCCAGAAATCTTCGTCGTCTAACTTTTCGGGGTTTTCACACAGGTAGTAGAAAACGGCCGCGCCAATGCCGAAAAAAGTTTCGCCAAGCAGCGGCGCGGGGAGCCTGCGCAGTTCCCCTCTTTCCAACCCGTCGCGCATGATCTTGTCGATGGTTTGATATTGCAGGGTCTGCGTCTGGTAACGCCGCCCCTTGCTGTATTTCGGCGAGCTTTTGTAGAGCATTTCCATGCGGATCTTTTTCGGATTGGCCAGGCCCCACGCCGATACGTTGCGAAGGCGCCGCTGCAATTTGGGGATCGCGCCTTCGATGGCATCCAACCCCGCCTGGCAGGCCTCGACGTCTTGCTGATGACAAAGCCAATAGGCTTGCCGGATGAGATCGTCCTTGTTTTCAAAGTAGAGATAGAGCGTGCCCTTGGCCACGCCCGCCCGCTGCGCGATGTCGTCCATCCCGGCACCGTCGAGGCCCTGTTCACAGAAGGCGTCGATCGCGGCCTCCAGAATCTGTGTGCGCCGGTCAGCAGCCATGGGGACCCCCTCCTTATTCCTGACTGACCGTTCAGTCACTATCAATCATAACACAAAACTGACCCACCCGCGCTGTATTCACAGAAATTTATCATTCTATAAGGAGGACAGAATGAGGGGACGCCCTTTCGAGCGTCCCCATAAACAACCCTGAAAACCCGGTTTTCCTTATTCCCCGAAGTGCCGCTTCAGCAACCCTTTGAAGGCCTTGCCGTGCCATGGCGGGAGTTCGCGATTGACGCCGGAAATAGCGGTACAATTTGGGCCCCTGTAAAGCGACGCCCGATCATGCGCCGCCATCCAGGTTGCGGAAGGTGTTCGGCGTGGCACCTTCGTATTTTTTGAAGGCCCGGGTCATCGTCAGGGCATTGTCGTACCCGACGTGCAGGGCGATATCCTTGATGGGGGTTTGGGTGGCGCTGATTTCCGCTTTGGCGGCTTCGATGCGCAGGCGGTGCAGGCATTCCAGGAAGCCGGTGCCGGTATTCTTTTTAAACTCCCGGGAGATGGTCGCGCTGCTCACGTTGAACGCGTCGGCCAGGGTCGCAAGGGACATGCCGCTCTCGCGGAAATGCGCCCGCATGTATGCGTCGATCTCCTGGAAGAGCGGGGAATGCCTCTCTGATTGCTTGCGGGTGTTGCGCAAAAAGAGAAAGACCGATTGCCATAGCGCCAAAAGATCCTGCTGGCTGTTCAGGTCTGTGGAATGAGCGAGCATCAGGGCGTTGTCCAGGACCCTTGGATTGTGTTCGCCCGACTCGACGAGCAAACAATAGGTCTTGCCGATCAGGTTGTGCAATAAAGTATTCCGGATGTGTGCCGCATATTCCGCATGGTAAATGCTTTCGACGATTTCCCGGAACAGAAGGGCGGCGTTGTCATAGTCGCCGATGTAAATCAAATTGGCCAGGCGCAATTCCGCATTGAGGCGGATTCTGCCATCGGAGGACGATTTGCGCAGCGCATCGGAATCATCCGTCGGCATTTGGCGATGGAGGATAGCGGGGGACAGCAGCGCGCTTCGATAGGCCGAATGCAGCTTTTCCGCGCCTGAGACGCTGTCGCTGCAATGCACGCACACGGATGCGGAAAGGGCAACGGACAGGCGCTGGGCACAATCCGACAAAAGGGCGTGGAGCGCGGCAACCTGAAGCGTCTTGGAGGCGGCCAGCATGATCAGCTGGTTGCCGTTCATCAGGATGACGGTTTCATACCCCGCCATGCTTTCGGCAAGAAGATCCTGGGCGGACAAAGCCGCGGCCGTATCATAGTAAGGCGGTTCCTGCCGGCTCCCGCCGGCCGCATTCCAGCGCGACCGATTGCCTGGATAGAACACCGCGACGGCATATCGGTCGAGCAGGGATGACAAACCATATCGCTCAATTTCCTCGGGCGCAGGATAGAAGACGGGGGAAATGATCAGCCGCCATAAAAAGGCCTTGCGCAAAAGGTGCGCCTGCTGCGAAACGAGGGTATTGCGGTCGTCCATTTGACCGGTCATTTGTTGGATGTGAAGCGAAACGGCCTCGTACTCATCCAGGCAGCGTTCCGACGGGTTTTCGAAGGGGATCTGGCTGGCGATCCCGCGAATGGGTTTGTACCATTCCTGGAAAAGGATCAGGAAACAGAGCAAGAGCACGGTCAGCCATACGCCGGAAAGCAGCCAGAACAGTTGGAACCTCTCCCAATTGAGCAAAACGTTTCCGTTGTCTTCGAAGACGGCGATGTAGCGCAAGCCGTATGGTTCCATCATGGTTTGCATGGCCGTGAACCTTTTTCCGTCGCGCTCCACCGCAAATATATCGGGCATGGCGCCCCAATCCATATCGCCCATGTTCAAGAAGGACGAGGGCGTGACGTACCAGTTGCGGCTGCCCAGCCAATAGAGGCCGTTGTTGTCATCCCTATGCATGATGGCGATCCCGCTGGGCTGGTGGAGCGTGCCGAAATTGTGGTTCAGGAGCGACACCTCCATGGCGTCGTCCATCATGCCAAAGATGGCCACAACGCCGTCTTTCAGCTTCATGGAAAAAATCACCTTGTCCTGAACGTTCAGGACCCTGTTCGATGTGCTGAAGGATATGTTGTTCGCGGACAGCAGCCGTTGCCACTCGCCCTCGCCCAGGGAAAGGGCTGAACAGATCTCGTTTGTTCCGTGGCATACCATAAAAGAGAGCCCCTGCTCTTTCGCGCCGACGCACAGGTCGCTGGCGGGGGCATAAAGCAGCAGCGTGTCGAAATCAAAGTTCCCCTGCACAAGGGTGCGGATGTGGCTGAGCAGGGCGTACATGGTGCTGTTGGAATCAAAGGGGTTTACGTCGCCCCGGGCGGGGGAAGTCATGCGGGAGGTGTCGATCATCTGGGCAGCGACCTGCTCGTAGGAGGCCTGGGCGAAGAAAGGAACGGTTCTGAAAGCCTCATGCTCCAGGGAGTGCCGGCTGCCGCCGGCGTGGGTAATGATCCGCTGGAAGCGGACGATGTTATCTTGCAGGACGCCATAGACCCTTTGATCTTCCTCTATGCGATTTGCGCGGAGGTCGGAAAAAAGAAGCGCCAAACAAACCGCCAAAGCGATGCCGATGCAGGCGGAAAACAGCAGCAAGCCCTTGGCCAATCTGCTTTTGGAACGCAAAGAAATCTTAGCCATGCTTTGTCCCTTTCCCCTGCACGTGCACTGCCGCCCATGGATGCCCCTATTATAGGCCAAAGGGCTCGAATTCGCAAGCAGGAAAGTGCAGCCCTATCCCGGGTATCCATGGCAGGCGGCACCCCAAATCCAAACGGCTCCGCTTCCTCTGCCAGACAAGAATTGTAACGAAATGATGCCCTGATAAAATATGATGGTTCATGTTGAATGAAAATCATGGGGCATTTCATGGTCGTCGAACTATTTTTCGACAAAATGATGCCATCAGAAAATTATGGCTATTGCAAAAGATGTGAAAAAAATGCTATATTCAATTATCGGTACAATCCCGGGACAAACATTCTGTTCCGGCCCGGCTATCTCTGCTCCGGGAGGTAGATGAGCGGGAAAATCGGTGGGAACGCGTTCGTGGGGCTGAGGGGACAAAACGCTTTCCGCCGGTTGAGGGATAAACAAAAAAATGTACAGGAGGCGAGTGAACAGATTATGGACAGAAACGCACAAGTGGCCCAGATGACCGAAATCCTCTCAAAGTTCATTGCGTACTTCGGAAAGATTCTGCCCGACGATGTGGAAGCCAAGCTGAAGGAACTCTCGGAAAAGGAAACCACGCCCCATGCCAGGCTCGTCTATGAGACGATGTTCAGGAACCAGGCGCTGGCAAGGGAACTGAACCGGCCCTGCTGCCAGGACACAGGGGTCATTCAGTATTTTGCCAGGGTGGGCACCCGTTTTCCGCTGCTCGACGATTTGGAAGAGATCTTCAAAAACGCGGTGCTGGACGCCACCAAGCGCGCGCCGCTCCGCCACAACGCCGTGGAAACGTTCGACGAGAAGAATACCGGCTGCAACGTAGGCTATCGCGTGCCCTGCATCGATTGGCAAATCGTGCCCAACTCCGATCAATTGGACCTGGACATCTATATGGCCGGCGGCGGCTGCACACTGCCGGGCAAGGCCATGGTGCTCATGCCGGGCGCCGGGTATGAGGGCGTGACCCAATTTGTGCTGGACGTGATGACCTCCTACGGCCTCAACGCCTGCCCGCCCCTGCTGGTGGGCGTGGGCGTGGCGACCTCCGTGGAGCAGGCGGCGATATTGTCCAAGCGCGCGCTGATGCGCCCCATCGGTTCCCGCAACCCCAACCCCAAAGCGGCCATGATGGAAGAAGCGCTGGAAAAGGGCATCAACGCCATCGGCCTCGGCCCCCAGGGCCTTTCGGGCGAGAACAGCGTCATGGGCGTGCACATCGAAAACGCAGCGCGCCATCCCTCCACCATCGGCGTGGCGGTCAACACCGGCTGCTGGTCGCACCGTCGGGGCAACATCGTGTTCGAGCCCGACCTTACTTACACCATCCGGTCCCATAAGGAGGCGGTACTGTGAAAAAGATACTCCATACACCCGTAACCGCAGCGGATCTTGAGGGCATCAAAGTCGGGGATGTCATCTACCTGAGCGGTCACATCGTCACCTGCCGCGACGTAGCGCACCGCCGCCTGATCGAATACGGGCGCGAATTGCCCATCGACATCGACGGCGGCGCGATCTTCCATGCCGGCCCCATCGTGCGCAAAGTCGACGAGGATCAATATGAAATGGTGGCCATCGGCCCCACGACCAGCATGCGCATGGAGAAGTTCGAGAAGGAGTTTATCCGGCAAACCGGCGTAAAAGTGATCGTCGGCAAGGGCGGTATGGGCCAGGGGACGGTGGAAGGCTGCCAGCAGTACAAGGCGATCCATTGCGTATTCCCCGCCGGATGCGCGGTGCTGGCCGCGACCCAGGTGGAGGAGATCGAGGGCCAGGAGTGGATGGACCTGGGCATGCCCGAGACGCTGTGGTTATGCCGCGTCGAGGAATTCGGGCCGTTGGTGGTGTCCATCGACACCCACGGGAACAACCTCTTCGAGGCCAACAAGGTGGAATTCAACAGGCGCAAGGATGAACAGATCGAGAAAATCAGCAAGGAAGTCCGTTTCATCAAGTAATTCTGCGCATCGAGCCGGTGCGAAGAATGTATCACAACCCAAACAGAAGAAAGCGAGGTATTGTTCATGAAAAAGCTGCTTTCCCTGGCGTTGGCCGCCATGCTCCTCCTGCTCCCCGTCGTCGCGGGCGCACAGGCCCTGTCCCTCAACCACGTCGGGGCAACCAACCATCCCTATCACGCGGGTTCCCTGAAGTTCGCCGAGCTGGTCAACGAATACACCAACGGCTCCCTGACCGTGGATGTTTTCCCCGCATCGCAGATCGCCTCCGGCGCCAAGGCCATCGAATTTGTGCAGATGTACACGCTGGATATCGCGCTGGAGTCCACGATGGCCTTTTCCAACTTTGTCCCCGAGGTAGGCGTACTGGATATGCCCTTCCTCTTTGACAGCAAAGAGCAGGCCTGGGCGATCCTGGACGGCGAAGTGGGCGCCAGGCTGAGCGAGCTGTCAGAGGCACAGGGCTTCAAAGTTCTCGGCTGGTGGGACAACGGTTTCCGCAACATCACCAGCACCAAGGGCGCCATCACGAAGCCCGAAGACCTGAAGGGCCTGAAGATCCGCACGCCCGAGAGCACGGTATTCCTGGTAACCTTCGAAACCCTGGGCGCCGTTCCCACCCCCATGGCGGTTTCCGAGGTGTTTTCCGCTTTGCAGCTGGGCACCGTGGACGCCCAGGAGAATCCCGACAACAACAACCTGAACAACAAGTATACCGAGATCTGCCCCTACTATTCCATCACCAAGCACATTTACACCGCCGAACCCCTGGTCATGAACCTGGACCGGTTCAACAGCTTTACCCCCGAGGAGCAGGAAGCGTTGCTGCGCGCGGGCAAGGAAGCCGGCGAGTACCAGCGGCAGGTTTCCCTGGAGTTGGACGTTACGAACTATCAGACCATTCTGGATACGGGCGTCAACGTGAATGTGGTGGAGGATATGGCCCCCTTCCGCGAGGCTTGCGCGCCGGTATACGATGCCTTTGGGGATCGCTTTGGCGAGATGTTTGCCTTGATCGACGCGGCCAAGGCGGAGCTCGCCGCCCAATAAACCAATAGGCAGAGAGGGATATGGGTGCCGCAGCGCCATGGAATGGATTGTTTCCCGGCTTGCGGTACCCATGCCCTATCCAACGGAATGACCCGGAAAGGTGGTTGCGCGAATGCTGGACAAATTTGAAGCTGTTTTAAAAAAAATCGACGTCCTTTTCAAATGGTTGTGCATTTTGACCCTCGGAGGAATGACGGTCTGCATCTTCCTGCAGGTTGTTTTCCGGTATGTTCTGAGGAATCCGCTTACATGGTCGGAGGAAGTGGCCAGATATTTGTTTATCTGGATGACCTTTGTCGGCGGCTATGTGGGCGCCCGCAAAGGCCAGCACATCGGCGTGGAGGCGCTGCAAAAGGCGTTGCCCGGCATGCTGGGCAAAATCCTTGAGAGCCTGGCCAATCTGATCACCGCCGTATTTTTCTTTATCATCGTGTACAATGTCATCGCCTTTTGGCCCAAGCTGGCCCTGCAAACTTCGCCGGCGCTGGAAATCCCGATCACATGCGTCTACATTTCAATGGTCATCGGATCAGCCTTCATGTGTTTGTGGTATGTGCTGCTTGCGTTGAAAGTGTTTCAAAAGAAAGCGGAGGTGACGCAGGCGTGAATACGACCTTTATCCTGTTTTTCAGCTTTTTTGCGTTGATGGCGATCGGCGTGCCGATTGCCGTCAGCCTGGGCGGATCGGCCATCCTCGCGATCCTGGTGGGGCTTAAGGTGCCTTTGATCATTACTGCGCAAACCATGTTCAACGGCATCAACTCCTTTCCTCTCATGGCCATCCCCTTTTTCATCCTCGCCGGCAACATGATGTGCAACGGCGGCATATCCAAGCGCCTGATCGCCTTTGTCAATTTGTTCTTCAGCCGCTTCACCGGCGGACTGGCCATGGTTTCCATCGGAGCTTCCATGATTTTTGCCGCGATTTCCGGCTCCTGCCCCGCCACCACAGCGGCCATCGGCGGCATCATGGTGGACGAAATGGAGAAAAACGGCTATGACAAGGCGTTTACCGGCGCCACCGTCGCGGCAGCCGGCACGGTGGGACAGGTGATTCCCCCCTCCATCCCCATGGTTACCTATAGCGTCCTGGCCGGCACGTCCATCAGCACGCTGTTTTTGTGCGGCGTCGGCCCCGGCATCGTCATGGGCATATCGATGATGGTGGTCGCTTACCTGTATGCCAAAAAGAACAAGGTGCCCAAGGTCAAGCTCAAGGTGACCCCGGCGATCTTTTTCAAGACCCTGCTGCACAGCAGCTGGGCGCTGATGATGCCGGTCATCATCCTCGGCGGGATTTACTCGGGCATTTTCACCCCGACGGAGGCCGGCGCGGTGTCCGCCGTATACGGCCTGATCGTGGGCATGTTCGTGTACCGCGACCTGAAGCCCAAAGACGTACCCAAGGTCGTGTTTGATTCGGCGGTGGCTTCCGCCGTGATTATGCTGATCATGGCCTGCGTGCAGACGTTCTGCTACGTGCTGACTCGGGAGCAGATCCCTCAGATGATCTCCACCGCCCTTCTGTCGCTGACCCAGAACAAGTATGTGATGCTGCTCATCTTCAACATCATCGTGCTGATTGCCGGGTGCTTCCTGCAATCTTCCGCGGCCATCGCGCTGCTCACCCCCATCCTGCTGCCGGTCATGACCGCGGTGGGCATCAATCCCTATACCGTCGGCATCGTGTTTATCGTCAACATGGGGATCGGCATGGTCACGCCGCCCGTGGGCAACTGCCTGTATGTGGCGTGCAACATTACGAACCTGAAATTTGAGGCGATCGTCAAAGCCATTGTCCCCTACCTGATCGCGCTTTTTATCGCGCTGATGCTGGTAACGTACGTCGAGCCCATCAGCATGTTCCTGATCCGGTAGGCCTTGGCTTTGGTCTCTCCTGTGCGTTGGTCCGCCATGCAACAGTACATCAGACGTGGCGGACCGACGCGGTTCAACGCCTCCGCTTGATTGTTTTATACAGCAAAGAAAGCAAGTGGAAGGAGGATGCACATGCGGCTGGAATTTGGTTTCGGAGAAGGCATACAAGCGGTTGAGGTGGACGAGGGAAACCTGCTGGGCGTATTGACGCCCAATGCGGTGGAAATTGGCTTGACCGGCGAGGCGGAGGTCAAAAGGGCATTGGATCATCCCATCGGCACGCCTACGCTTCGGGATATTGTAAAGCCCGGCGAAAAGATTGCCGTTGTCACAAGCGATATCACCCGGCCCATGCCGACCTATGCCGTCATGCCCGCCTTGCTGGATGAATTGTACAGGGCGGGCATAAAACCGCAGGATATCACCCTGGTATTTGCGCTGGGCAGCCACAGGCCGCACACCCGCGCCGAGATGGAAAAGCTTGCGGGACCCCGCGCTTTGGCGGAAATCGCTTGTGTGGACGGAGACCGCAGCGACTGCGTACACCTTGGGCAGACCGCCCACGGAACGCCGGTTGACATCGTGCGCGTAGTGGCCGAGGCAGACCGGCGGATCTGCCTGGGCAACATTGAATATCATTATTTTGCCGGGTATTCCGGCGGCGCCAAGGCCATCATGCCGGGCGTTTCGACCCGGGCGGCGATACAGAGCAACCACAGCCTGATGGTTATGCCGGAAGCCTGCGCGGGCAATTTGGAGGACAACCCGCTGCGCCGGGACCTTGAGGAAGCGACCGCCATGTGCGGCGTGGATTTTATCGTAAACGTCGTGCTGGATGAGCACAAGCACATTGTCAAGGCGGTGGCGGGTGATGTCACATTGGCCCATCGGGCAGGCTGCGCGTTTTTGGACCGCCTGTATTGCAAGGAAATCGGGGAACAGGCCGATATCGTACTGGTTTCCCAGGGCGGCGCGCCCAAAGACCTGAACCTTTACCAGACACAAAAGGCGCTGGACAACGCCAAACATGCGGTAAAGGACGGCGGCATCATCATCTTGATGGGCTCCTGCCGGGAGGGACTGGGGGAGCGCGTTTTTGAAGAGTGGATGACCACATCCCCGACGCAGGAGAGCATGATTGAACGCATAGCCCGGGATTTCCAGCTGGGCGGGCACAAGGCGGCGGCCATCGCCATGGTGCTGCAAAAAGCGGATATCTATTTGGTCAGCGAGATGGAACCCGATTTTGTCCGCCGGCTGTTCCTTCAACCCTTTGCCCAAGCCCAGGAAGCCTATGATGCGGCGGTCGGAAAGCTGGGCCCCGGCGCTACGGTCATCGCCATGCCCTACGGCGGTTCTACATTGCCCAAGCTTGTGGTTCCGTAGATAAGCCATAGCCGCTTCATTCTGATGAACCTGTAAAAAACGCACATGGCTATGCAGCATGAAAAATGAGGGAGAGCGCCCCTTGCCGCTATCCGTTACCGGGTGCTTTTGCTCTCCCTTGCATGCCTATGCTGTTCAGCAAAAAGGAACCGCTTTTGCAGCATGGAGGCGTTCCCACAGCATATGAAAAGGGGACGCCCTTTCGAGCGTCCCCATAAACAACCCTGAAAACCCGGTTTTCCTTATTCCCCGAAGTGGCGCTTCAGCAGGCCTTCGAACGCCTTGCCGTGGCGGGCCTCGTCCCGGGCCATCTCATGCACGGTGTCGTGGACGGCGTCGTAGCCCAGCTCCTTGGCCAGCTTGGCCAGTTCGAACTTGCCGGCGGTGGCGCCGTGCTCCGCGTCTACCCGCATGGACAGGTTTTTCTTGGTGGAATCCGTCAGCACCTCGCCCAGCAGCTCGGCGAATTTGGCGGCGTGCTCCGCCTCTTCCCAGGCGGCCTTCTCCCAGTACAGGCCGATCTCGGGATAGCCTTCCCGATGGGCGACCCGGGCCATGGCCAGGTACATGCCCACTTCGGTGCACTCGCCGGTGAAGTTTTCCCGCAGGCCCTGGACGACGCGCTCGTCCAGACCCTTGGCGATGCCTACGACGTGCTCGGCGGCCCAGCTGCGGTCTTTGGACATCTCGTTGAACTTCTCGGCGGGCGCCTTACAGATGGGGCAAACCTCCGGAGCGGTGGGACCCTCGTGAACATAACCACAAATGCTGCAAACCCATTTCATTTTCGCATACCTCCTGTTTTGTCCGTCGTTTTCTTGTGCGTACCTATATAGTCACCGATCCCGGGGGCATTGAAACGGGGCGGGGGATGAGTTTACAAAAAACATACAAAGCGGCTTACGGGGCCAGGGTGAACAGCACCTCCACCCCGTCCAGGGTCAGGGGCACCTGTCCCCCGGTGATTGGCCCGGAGCACTGGAGGTTGTCCAGGTCCAGGGTGAGGGTCCCCTCCTCGAGGGTGTAGCTGCCCTGGCCCAGCAGGGCGGAATCCCCGTCAAAGAGGAAGACCAGGCCCTCTTCCATCAGGGAGAACCAGTACCCGTTGTCCCCGGTCCAGTTGCCCATCAGGCTGCCCGGATCCTCGTCCATGGACAGGGCGGTCAGGGCGAGGGGGGCTTCCGGGTCCCCGGTCTCCCGGAAGGAGGCCAGAAGCTGCCCGGTGCGCACCGTGCCGTCGGAGGCTTCGAAGCGGTATTCGAAGGGCTGATCTGTGAGGCTGCCCCCCGCCTCCAGCAGGCTGACGCTCAAGGGATACCCGTCCGCCAGTCCGATCCGCCAGCCCTCCTCGCAGGCCAGCAGCTTCTCCCCGTCGGGGAGGAGGGCGTCGGAGGTGAAGCGGTCCCCGAATGCCCAGCTGAGCCAAAGATCCGCTTCTTCGGGGTCCACCAGCACGTACGCCTCCCAGGGGGCGTCCTCTCCTGCGGGCTCCCCGTCCTCGGCGCAGAAGATATTGGCCATGTAGAAGAGATACTCCAGGGCGTAGCCGGGGTCCACTTCGTCCTGCGGGTAGGGGAGGCCGTTCATGCGGCAGGCCAGCACCCCCGCCAGGGGCGCCTCCATATCGGACAGGTCGTACGCCGCCGCGGCGGGCAGGGAGAACAGCAGGAGCAGCAGAAGGACAAACAGTTTTTTCATGGCACTTCCCTCCAGTTCCCAAAGTATAGCCCAGGCCGGTATTTTTTGCAAGATGCGCCCGGCTTTGCGGCGCTCTTTTAACCAGATTTGATAGACGGAGGGGCCGCGGGCTCGTATAATGATGGCATCTGTCACACCGAGGAGAGGTATCTACCATGAAAAAGAGAACCAGCATTTTGTCCCTTGCCGCCGTGGTGGTGGTCGTCGTCCTGGCCGGCCTGCTGGCGGTGAACGGGCTGACCATCGGGGACGAATTCAACAATATCCGGATCAACTCCGTGGGAGAGAACATCCGGCTGGGCCTGGACCTGCGGGGGGGCGTGTACGCCGTGTACGTGGCGCCGGACCCCGGGCAGGAGGACTTTGATACCCTCATGGACGGCACCATCGCGGTGCTGCGGGACCGGCTCACCGGGCAGGGCTTCACCGAAGCCTCGGTGTCCCGGCAGGGCAGCGACCGGATCCGGGTGGAGATCCCCGACGTGGAATCCCCGGAGGACATCCTGGACATCATCGGCACCCCCGCCCGCCTGGAGTTCAAGGACCCCGAGGGCAACGTGGTCCTGGTGGGCGCCGACATCAAGAAGGCCTATGCGGGCATCCCGGACGGCACCACCGAACCCGTGGTGTTCTTTGAGCTGAACGATTCGGGGCGGGAAGCTTTTGCCGCCGCCACCGCCGACAACATCGGCAGGGCCATCTCCATCCACCTGGACGGCGAAGTGATCTCCGCCCCCACGGTGGAGAACGCCATCACCGGGGGCGAGGGCATCATCACCGGCATGGCGGGCGCGGAGGAAGCCAGGGAACTTGCCATGCTCATCATGAGCGGCGCGCTGCCCCTGGACATCCAGCAGGACGAGGTGAACATGGTGAGCGCCACCCTGGGGGAGGAGGCCCTGGACACTTCCCTGAAGGCCGGCGTCATCGGGCTGACCCTGGTGATGCTGTTCATGCTGATCCTGTACCGCCTGCCCGGGCTCATGGCAAACCTGGCCCTGTGCGTGTACGTGCTCATCGTGGCCTATGCCCTGGCCATCGCCAGGGTGCAGCTGACCCTGCCCGGCATCGCGGGCATCTTGCTGGGCATCGGCATGGCGGTGGACGCAAACGTCATCATCTTTGAGCGCTTCCGGGAAGAGCTGCAGGGGGGCTGCCGGCTGCCCGTGGCGGTGCGCCGGGGCTTCCAGAACGCCATCACCGCGGTCATCGACTCCAACGTCACCACCATCATCGCGGCCCTGGTGCTGATGTACTTTGGCACGGGCCCCATCAAGGGTTTCGCCATCACCCTGTTCATCGGCGTGGTGGCTTCCATGTTCACCGCGGTGTCCGTCACCCGCTGGCTGCTGACCTGCGCCGTGGCCCTGAAGCCCGACGGGGACCTGAAGCTGTACAGCCGCCCCTTCAAGAACCGGGAGCCCAGCGGCTTCTTCACCAGATACACGAAAATTTTTGGCGGGATCTCCGCCCTCATCCTTGCGGCGGCCATCGTGCTGAGCCTGTGCGGCATGGGCATGGACATGGGCATCGACTTCACCGGCGGCAGCATGCTGTGCTACGAGATGAGGCAGGATTTTGAGACCGCCGAGGTGGAGGCCGCGCTGGCGGAACTTGGGGTCGCGGGGGCCAACATCGCAAAGACGGGTGAAAAGGGCAACATGACCCAGCTGCAGATCGAGATCAAGTCCATGGAAGATGGGGAAGCGCTGCGGGGGCAGATCCGGGAAGCCCTGAGCCGAAAGTATCCCAACATGAGCTTTACCAGCATTGGGCAGATCGGCGCCCGGGCCGGGCAGGACCTGATCGAAAATGCCGTCAAGTCCCTGCTCATCGTCTTTGCCCTGATGCTGCTGTACATCGCCATCCGCTTCGACTGGCGGTCCGGCCTGGCGGCCCTGGCGGCCCTGGCCCACGACGTCCTGGTGATGTGCGCCTTCATGGTGTTCTTCCGGGGCGCCTTCCAGGTGAACAGTCCCTTCATCGCCGGGCTGCTCACCATCGTGGGCTACTCCATCAACAACACCATCGTGGTGTTCGACCGGATCCGGGAAATGGCCAAGTATACCCAGTATATGGACAGGCCCAGGGCGGAGATCGTGGACGTGGCGGTCTCCCATACCATGAGCCGCACCCTGAACACCACCTTTACCACCTTGCTCACCCTGGTCTGCCTCTTCGTGCTGGGGGTCGCCTCCATCCGGGAATTCTCCTTCCCGCTCTTGGTGGGCCTGCTGGCGGGCACCTATTCCTCCGTGCTGTTGTCCGGCCAGCTATGGGCCTTCTGGCAGGACTGGGCCAGGGCGAGGAAAAAGGCCCCAACCGGGAAAAAGAAGAAGTAGACGGGATTTGGAAATACGATGGGAATTGGGCCGCGCCCGATTCCTATTCTTATTCGACGGGAGGGAGGAACGCCCATGCTGGACTATGTGTGCAGGTGCGGGGAATGCCCGCCGCCGCCACCGGATATCCATCCCCTTTTGTGGCGGCTGCTGTACGGCCGGGGCGTTCGCAGCCCGGAGGAGGCCCGGCGCTTCCTGCGCCCAAGCGCCCGGGATTTGCTGCCCCCCGAGGCGCTGCACGGCGTCCCGGAGGCTGCGGCGCGCATCCGCCTGGCGGCAGACCGGGGGGAACGGGTATGGGTATGGGGGGACTACGACGTGGACGGGGTGTGCGCCACCGCCATCATGGTGAGCGCCCTGGCCCGGCTGGGCGTCCAGGCGAGGCACTACCTGCCTTCCCGGCAGGGCGAGGGCTACGGCCTGAACCCCGGCGGCCTGGAAACGATCGCCGGGGCTGGCTGCGACCTTTTGATCACCGTGGACTGCGGCATCACCGATGGGGCGCTCATCCGGGAGGCGGAAGCGCGATACGGCTTCCGGGTGATCGTCACCGACCACCACCAGCCAGGGGGGCAGCTGCCGGAAAGGGCGGTGACCCCGGTACTTGGCGACTATCCCGGGGGGCCCCTGTGCGGCGCGGGGGTGGCGTTCAAGCTGGCCATGGCCCTGTGCCCGGAGCACGCCCCGTCCCTGGTGGACCTGGCGGCCCTGGCCACGGTGGCGGACGTGGTGGAGCTAAAGGGAGAAAACCGGGTCATCCTGCACCTGGGCCTGAGGCAAATGAACGAGGCGCCCCGGCCCGGCATCGCGGCGTTGCGGGAGAAGGCGGGGATCAAGGGAATGCTGAACGCCGGGCATCTGGGCTTTCAAATCGGGCCGCGGCTGAACGCCGGGGGCCGGGTGGAGAGCGCCGAGGCCGCCTATCAGGTGCTGATGAGCCCGGACAGGGAGACCGCGGAGGGCCCCGCCCAGGTACTGGAGGAGCAAAACAGGGCACGGAAGGACATCGAGCACAAGATCCTGCAGGAGGCGGAGAAGCAGATCGAAGGGATGGACCTGGCCCGGATCAGGGCGCTGGTCCTCGAGGGCGCATGGGAGAGCGGCGTGATCGGGCTGGCGGCGGGGCGCCTGGCGGAGCGGTATCACCTGCCCGTGGTGCTGCTGGCCCGGGACGGGGACAGGTACACGGGCTCCTGCAGGAGCATCCCGGGGGTGGACATCTTTCTGTGCCTGGGACAGGTGTCGGACCTTTTGACCCGCTATGGCGGGCACAGGCAGGCGGCGGGGCTGACCATCCCAAGGGAAAACGTGGCATTGTTCCAGGAGCGGCTGGAAGCCTATATCCGGGAGAATACCGACCCCTTATGCTTTGTCCCCCGCATGGAGTACGATGCCCGGGCCGGGCTGGAGGAACTGAGCGAACCCCTGACCCGGGAACTGGCAAAGCTGCAGCCCTGCGGCTTTGGCAATCCCGCCCCCGTCTTCCGGGTGCAGGGGGAGGTGCGGGAGACGCGGCGGATCGGAACGGAGGGAGCCCACCTGTCCTACCGGGTGCTGGGGGGTGGGGAGGGCCTGCGGGGGGTGTTCTTTGGCCAGGGCCGTATGGCGGACAAATTGGAGGCGCGCCCCTGCGACCTGCTGGTGACCCCCCAGATCAACGAGTTCCGGGGACAAACCAGCGTGCAGCTGCACACCCGCTGGGCGCGGCCCCAGGGCCTGCGAAAGGATCCTCTCCGGTGGGAAGAAGCGCTTTATCGGTTCTTAACGCAGGCGCTGTATAATATTGTATTCCCTTCCATGGAAAGCGGAGGGAGGGAAGCGCTGATCCGGGACCTGGAAAAGGATATCCGGGGCACTTTGGTTTTGTGCGCGGAGCCCGGCCTGGCGGAAGAACTGCTGGGGGAACTGGAAAAAAGAGAGGTCCGGGCGTCGGATCTGTATATAGGCTCGTATCCGGCGGATAGGCGCTGCTGGAACGCCCTGTGCCTGCTGCCCACGGGGGAACTCCCGGGGGGGTACGAAAGGATCTGGTGCCTGGGGGCGCCCGCCGCCCTGCTGGTCCCCGGGACCGAAGCGCGGCAGTGCGGCCCGGCGGCGGAGTGGCTGAAGGACCTGCCCGGGCTCGAGACCCTGCGCACCCTGTACCGGGCCTTGAGAAAGCTGTCCAACCCCACGGGGGACCGGGGGGCCCTGGTGCGGGAACTGCGCCGGACCACAGGTTTGAAGCGGGGGACGATCCTCCCGGGCTGCCTGGTGCTGGAGCATACCGGCCTGTTGACGCACCGGGACGGAAGCTGGAAACTCCCTCCCGCGGACAGGGTGGACATGGAGGACGATTTGTTGTATTGCCGGATTGTGGCCCTACGCAATTGGGAGGTGGAACAATGACCCAGAGCGAACAGAGCCTGGAAGAAGCCCTTCGGTTGGAAGAACAGGATCCCCAGCTCCACGCGCTGCTGGAGAAGTTCAGGCGCTATCATCCGAAGGCGGATACCGCCCTGGTGGAGAAGGCCTATGCCTTTGCCAGCAAGGCCCATGAGGGGCAGATCCGCAAGTCGGGCAAGCCCTACTTCACCCATCCCTACCGGGTGGCGGACATCCTGGCGGACATGATGATGGACGCGCCCACCCTGGCGGCGGGGCTGCTCCACGACTCCATAGAGGACTGCGCCGGGGTGGATCTGGCGCTGCTGGAGGCCGAGTTCGGGCAGGAAGTGGCGCAGCTGGTGGACGGGGTGACCAAGCTGAGCCGGCTGAATCTGTCCAGCCGGGAAGAACAGCAGGCGGAGAGCCTGCGCAAGATGTTCCTGGCCATGGCCAAGGACATCCGGGTGGTGCTCATCAAGCTGGCGGACCGGCTCCACAACATGCGCACCCTCAGGTTCCAGCAAGAGGAGCGGCAGGTGCCCATCGCCCGGGAGACCCTGGACGTGTACGCCCCCCTGGCGCACCGGCTGGGCATGTCCACCATCAAATGGGAGCTTGAAGATATCGCCCTGCGCTACATCGATCCAAAAGGCTATTACGACCTGGTGGAAAAGGTGGGCATGAAGCGGGAGGAACGGGAAAAACGCATCGACCAGGTCATCGCGGTGCTGCATGAAAAGCTGGGAGAACAAAACATCAAGGCCGAGATCGACGGCCGGCCCAAGCATTTCTATTCCATCTACCGCAAGATGCACCAGCAGAACAGGTCCTTCGACCAGATCTACGACCTGATCGCGGTGCGCATCATCGTAGACACCATCCCGGATTGTTACGCCGCCCTGGGCGTGGTGCACACCCTGTGGACCCAGGTGCCCAACCGGTTCAAGGACTATATTTCCATCCCCAAACCCAACATGTACCAGTCCCTGCATACCACCGTGGTGGGCGCGGGGGGCATAAGTTTTGAAGTGCAGATAAGGACCTGGGATATGCACCGCACCGCGGAATACGGCATCGCGGCCCACTGGAAGTACAAAGAGGGGTACAACGCCGGGGAACAGCTGGACGGCAAGCTGTACTGGCTGCGGCAGATCCTGGACTGGCAGAACGAGACCCGGGATCCCGGGGAGTTCATGGACGCCCTCAAGGTGGACCTGTTCGCCGACGAGGTGTACGTGTTCACCCCCAAGGGGGACGTGATCGCCCTGACCAGGGGGGCCACCCCCCTGGACTTCGCCTACCGGATCCACACCCAGGTAGGGCACAAATGCGTGGGCGCCAAGGTGAACGGCCGCATCGTGCCCCTGGACACCGAGTTGAACACCGGGGATTTCGTGGAGGTGCTCACCTCTTCTTCCTCCAAAGGGCCCAGCCGGGACTGGCTGAACATCGTCAAGACCAGCGAGGCCCGCACCAAGATCCGGGCCTGGTTCAAGCGGGAATTCAAGGACGAGAACCTGAGCAAGGGCCGGGAGATGATCGAGAAGGAGGCCAAGCGCCTGGGTTACACATGGAGCCAGCTGAACAAGGGCGAGTTCATGGATCCCGTGCTGCGCCGCTACTCCTTCACTTCCCTGGAGGACCTGTACGTCACCGTAGGCTTCGGGGGCGTCTCCACCGCCCAGATCTTAAACCGGCTCATTGACGCGTACAAGAAGGCTAACCGCCTGGAAGCCGCCCAGGAGCCGTTGAAGACGATGTCCGCCGAAGAGGCGCGCAAAGCCAAGGAACAGGCTGCCCGCAAGCAGCGGACGTACGCCAACAACGGCATCATCGTGGAGGGGGATCCGGGGATGCTGGTGCGCTTTGCCAAGTGCTGCACGCCGTTGCCGGGGGACGAGATCATCGGCTACGTCACCCGGGGCCGGGGCGTATCCATCCATCGGGCGGACTGCGCCAACCGAGGCGAGTTCGAACAGCAGCCGGAGCGCCTGATCCAGGTGAGCTGGGAAGACGGCGAGCAGAGCGCCTACAACGCGGACATCCAGATCGTGGCCTACGACCGGCTGGGCCTCTTGGCGGATATCTCTGCCATTTTCGCCAAGATGGACATCTCCATCATCGCCCTGAGCGCCCGCATCGACAAAAACCAGAATACCACCATCAACGTGACATTGAGCTGCAAGAATACCCAGCAGCTGGACAAGATCATCAAGCAGCTACAGAAGCGCTCGGACATCATCGAGGTGTTCCGGGTCTCAGCGTAAAGAACAGGGGCGCCTGGGCGGAAGACGATTACATCCAGAAAGGAAGTGGTTTGGTGCGCTGTGTGGTGCAGCGGGTCAAATGGGCAAAGGTAGAATCCGAAGGGGAAGTGTGCGGCTCCATCGGCAAGGGCTTTCTGGCCCTGGTGGGCAGCGAGGCGGGGGATACCGAAGCGGACGCCCGGTATATCGTGAAAAAGCTGTGCGGGCTTCGGCTCTTTGAGGATGGGGAGGGGAAGATGAACCTGTCCCTGTCCGACGTGGGGGGCTCTATCCTGCTGGTCAGCCAGTTCACCCTGCTGGGGGATGCCCGGCACGGGCGCAGGCCCAGCTTTTCCAACGCCGCCCGGCCCGAAGCCGCCGAGCCCATGCTGGAGCGCATATGCCGGGACATCCGGGAGAACGGTATTCCCGTGGAGACCGGGCGCTTTCAGACCCACATGGAGGTCAGCCTGTTGAACGACGGGCCCGTGACCATCCTGCTGGACAGCCGAAAGGGGTTTTGACCATGGTCCATATCGACACCATCCATTGCGGCCTGTACGGCTGCAACTGCTATCACCTGTGGCGCGAGGGGACGCAAAGCGCCCTGCTCATCGATACCGGGGACGGGTTGGAGGCGATCCTGGACGCCCTGAAAGAACGGGGTACCCGGCCCGAGGCCATCCTGCTCACCCACGGGCATTTCGACCACATCCTGGCGGCGGCGCCCCTGGCGGAACGCTACGGATGCCCGGTGTATATCCACGCCCAGGACGCCCCCATGCTGCAGGATCCCCGATTGGCCTGCTACAGCGAAGCCTTTTCCCGGCTTCCCTTTGCCCCCCTGGTCCCGGAGCATCCCTTTACGGGGGACAGCCTGAGCCTTCCGGGCTTCACCTTCCGGGTGTACCACACCCCCGGACACACCCCGGGCAGCGTGTGTTACCGCATCGAAGGGGAGGACATCCTGTTCACCGGGGATACCCTCTTTGCCCAGGGCTATGGACGGACCGACCTGCCCGGGGGCAATACGCCCCAATTGATCGGCTCCCTGCGCCGGTTGCTGGCCATGGACCCGGACATCCGGATCCTGCCGGGCCACGGAGAGGGGTCTTCCATCGGGGAGGCGGCGAGGTATCTGTGCTGAACCTGCAGCTCGTGAGCGATACCCCGGCCTTCTTTTCCGACATCTGTGAGGTGGTGCGCCTCTTTTTTCCCGACGCCCTGCTGTCCCCGGAAGACGGGGAAGAGCAGCTGCTGCACACCCAGCGGGTGGAGGGGGACGAATGGGTGGAAACCTGGCGCTTGCGGGGCCGGGAAGTGATCCACCGCGCCCCCGCGGTGCAGGGCGGCCTGGAGGAGAAGCGGCACATGAAGCGGGCCGTGAAGACGGGTTGTTACCTGCTGATGCGGGAACTGTCCGGCATGACGCCCCCCTGGGGCTCCCTCACCGGCATCCGCCCCACCCGGCTGCTGTACGAGGCCCTGGAAAAGGGCATGGATCCGGCGGCGGGGCGGCGCTGGCTGGAGCGGGACTTTTTTGTTGCGCCGGACAAGACCGGGCTTTTGGCGGACATCCTGGACATGCAAAAGGGCCTGTCGGAGCAGGATCCCACCCGCTGCGACGTGTACGTGGGCATCCCCTTTTGCACCACCCGCTGCGCCTATTGCTCCTTTTCCTCGGGGGAACTGGGGAAGGGGGAACTGGTGGAGCCCTACATCCGGGCGTTGCTGTGGGAGATGGAGGCTTGTGCCCGGCTGATCCGGGAAAAAGGGATCAGGCCCCGGGCCTTTTATATGGGAGGCGGCACCCCCACCGCACTGAATGCCGGACAGCTCGCCAAGGTGCTGGGCGCGGCACGGGAACTGTTTCCCGGCTGTGTGGAGCGGACGGTGGAGGCGGGACGGCCCGACACCATCGACGAGGAACGGCTGGGCGTCCTGCGGGACATGGGGGTTACCCGGATCAGCGTGAATCCCCAGACCTTTTCCGACGAGACCCTGGGGCGCATCCGCCGGGGGCACAGCGCCCGGGACACCCTGCGCGCCTTTGACCTGGCCCGGCGCATGGGCTTTGGAAACATCAACATGGACCTGATTTGCGCCCTGCCCGGAGAGGAAACGGGGGACTTCGCCCGGTCCCTTGAAACCTGTATCGGGCTGGAGCCGGAAAGCGTCA
>JAAYOH010000081.1 GCA_012520375.1 Clostridiales bacterium | reverse complement strand
GGACCGGCGTGCAGTCGATGGACCGGGCCATGGGGCGGATGTTGACGAGCCTCTCCCCGGACTTGGTCTTACGAAGGGCCACGACCTCGTCCTGGGCCAGGAAAGCCGGGATCGCCTCCGCCAGCGCACAGGCCCCTTCCCCCGCCACCTCCACCCGGTAGGCGGCGGCTTGCAACATGGCCCCCAGGGCGGGGAACCCGTCCTCCACCAGCCGCATCCCCCGTAAGGGCAGGGCCGCCGGCAGGGCCCCCGCCATCTCTTCAAGGGCAAAATCCTTGCCCACGGGCCTTTCCAGCCGGACGTCCATCAGCTCGGCTTCGCTGGTCCAGCCCATGGCCAGGGCCGAGGCGAAGGAGAGCCGGGGATGGGGATTGAAACCCTTGGAATAGGCGACGGGAAGGTCTGTGCGCCGGAGCGCCATTTGCATGAACCGCTGCAGGTCCAGGTGGGACACGCACATCAGGCGCCGGGTCTTGCCGAATCGATAGATCGCCCTCATGTGCAGGCCCCCTCAAAGCGCATGAGGCCGCAGCCCGCGCAGCCCGCCCGGCAATCCGCCGTGGTCAGCCCCCGGCGGGCCTTCTCCCATTCCCGCAGCAGGAACTCCTTGGTGACCCCCATGTCCATGTGATCCCAGGGCAGGGGCTCCTCCTCGCCCCAGGCCCTGTTGGCGTAGCGGGCGGGATCCACCCCCGCTTCCCGGAAAGCCTGCAGCCACAGGTCATAGCGGAAGTGCTCGCTCCAGCCGTCAAAGCGGCATCCCAGTTTCCAGGCCCGCTCCAACACCTCTCCCAACCGCCGGTCCCCCCGGGCAAAGGCCGCCTCGATGAAGCTGAGGTCCGGCTCGTGGTACTTGAAGTCCACGCCCTTGATCCCGGACAGTTGGTCCTTCAGGCGCCGCTGCCGGGCGATGACCGCGTCCCGGTCCAGCTGGGGCGCCCACTGGAAGGGGGTGAAGGGCTTGGGCACGAAGACCGAGGCGCTCACCGTAATGCGAAGCCCCGGCGCCCGCTTTTCCCTTGGCTGGGCAAAGTAGCAGGCCCGCACCTTCCGGGCCAGGTCCGCGATGGCGTCCACGTCCTCGTCGGTCTCCGTGGGCAGCCCGATCATGAAGTACAGTTTCACCGCGGACCAGCCCGATTCGAAGGCGTCGGTGACCGCCCGCATCAGGTCCTCCTCGGTGACCCCCTTGTTGATCACGTCCCGCAGCCGCTGGGTCCCCGCCTCCGGGGCCAGGGTCAGGGCGGTCCTTCGCACCTTCCGGGTCTCCTGCAGGGTATCCTTGACCACCGAGTCGATGCGCAGGGAGGGGAGGGAGATTTTTACCCGCTTTCCTGCAAAGCGCCGGACCATGTCCCCCGCCAGCTCGGGCAGCCGGGAATAATCCCCGCTGGACAGGCTCATCAGGGAGATCTCGTCGTAGCCCGTGGCATGCACCAGCTTGTCCGCCACGTCCATCAGGCGGCCCACGCTGCGCTCCCGCACCGGCCGGTACAGCATCCCCGCCTGGCAGAAGCGGCAGCCCCGGGTGCAGCCCCGGAAAATCTCCAGCATGATGCGGTTGTGCACGATGTCCCCGTAGGGCACGACCAGGGTGTCCGGATACATCGCCTTGTCCAGGTCGCTGACCAGGGCCTTTCGCACCCGCTCCGGAGCGCCGCTGCCCGCCTTGGGCAAGACCGTACCGCTTTCCGTCGCCTCGTACAGGGCGGGCACGTACACCCCGGGCAGCCGGGCCGCCCGCCGCAAAAATTCCTCCCGGACCGCCCCCTCTTCCTTCCAGGCCTTGTACAGGTCGATGTACTGCCCCGTCACCTCTTCCCCGTCCCCCGCCACGAAGAGATCCACAAAGGGGGCCAGGGGCTCGGGGTTGCAGGCGCAGGGGCCCCCGCACACCACGAAGGGGCCGCTCTTCCGGTCTGCGCTCCGCAGGGGCAGCCCCGCCAGGTCCAGGGCGGACAGGATGTTGGTATAGCTCATCTCATACTGCAGGGTGATGCCCAGAAGATCAAAGTCCTTCACCGGCGTACGGGATTCCAGGGAAAAGAGGGGGATGCCCTCCCGCCGCATCACTTCCTCCATGTCCACCCAGGGCGAGAACACCCGCTCGCACCAGGCGTCCTCCCTTTTGTTGATGATGTGGTACAGGATCTTCATGCCCAGATGGGACATGCCCACCTCGTACACGTCGGGGAACAGAAAGGCGTATCGCACCGCCACGGCTTTCGGGTCCTTCATCACCGCGCCGAATTCCCCGCCCATGTAGCGCACCGGCTTCGACACCTGCATCAGCAGTCCGTCCAGTTTTTCCAGGCTCAACAAAGCGTCCTCCCATCACGGGGCACAGCCCCGTATATCTTATTATTTTATCACGTAAACCCCCCATCGGCAAGCGCATCTGTGTAAAAGCGGAAAGCGGAAGGGCGTATTGAACTATTGAAATAGCGGACATTATAGGCAAAATGTTCTTGTGTTGATGCTTATTTTATGATACAATTTGCTTATCCTGAAGATAGTTTTAGGAAAAAGAAGAGGCAAGCAAAAATGAAGGTTCATTATTTTCAGAGATACCAGGCAAAAGAGAATGTTGCTACAGCAAATACGATGTTGTTGTTGTACCGTTTATACCGATATTCGCCGGAGAAGTTCTTTAGTTTTCTGAAGTCGGAATTCTTTTCAGGTTCATTCGAACCGGAAATAGCATTTGCCATGCAGGAAAAAAGCGGCAGTAGCGTTCCTGATGCGACCATTGCGCAGGAAAGTTTTAAAATCGTAGTTGAAACAAAAACTTTTGACTGGTTTTATCCTGAACAGCTTAAAGGACATTTAAACTCTTTTGGTAATGAGAATTACAAGGTCTTACTTACCTTGGCGCCTGAGTTAATGGCAGTAGATAAAAAGAAGGATATTGAAAAACAGTTAAGGGAATATGGAGAAGATACAGGAAAACAAGTTGTTCATGTCAATACAACTTTCGAAGGTATTATAAAGGCAATTCAGGAAGTGATCGATGATAATAGAGATTATGAAATGCAGGATATCTTGGATGATTATGAGGATTATTGCTCTGGGAGCAAACTAATTCCAATTTCAGATTCATGGAAAATCATGAGACTGCTGATGGTAGGAACAACAATAGAATTTAATTTAAGCCATGATGTGTGTTATCGCGTTGCCAGTGAAAGCTTTAGTCCACATGACTATATCGGTTTATATGACAAGAAGAGTATACGTGCAATCGGTAAGGTCTGTGCTCGTATTATAGCTGTAGAAACTGAGAACGGCATAAAGTATAAAGCAGATTATGGTGAATTGACAGAAGACAGGGAAGAGATCATAAAAAGTGCTATCAATGACAGCGACAAGTATGAAAACTATACCTTACGCAAAGAAAAATATATGTACTTTTTTGTTGAAAAATTTTACGAGACGGACTTTAAAAAGATTACCAAAGGGGCGCCTAGGAGAAGTGGAAAGAGGTTTGACTTAACAGAAATCCTTAACACAAAGGAACTACCTGATACCCAAATAATTGCAGAACGGTTGAAACAAAAAACTTGGAATTGAAATCATCATAAACGGGGTTGTTGTACAAGTTTGCAACAACCCCTTCGTTTTCACGCTTTTACAGCAGCTTGCTCAGGAAATCCTGGGTGCGCTTGTTCTGGGGGTCCTGGAAGATGTCCAGGGGTTTGCCCTCCTCCATCACCACGCCCTCGTCCATGAACAGCACCCGGTCCCCCACCTCCCGGGCAAAGCCCATCTCATGGGTCACCACCACCATAGTCATGCCGCTCTGGGCCAGCTGCTTCATGACGTCCAGCACCTCCCCCACCATTTCCGGGTCCAGGGCCGAGGTGGGCTCGTCGAAGAGCATGACGTCGGGGTTCATGGCCAGCGCCCGCAGGATGGCGATGCGCTGTTGCTGCCCGCCGGACAGTTGCCGGGGATAGGCGTCCGCCTTATCCACAAGGCCCACCCGCTCCAATAGTTCCCTGCCCCGCTGGTAGGCTGCTTCCTTGCTGAGCACCCGCAGGTGCACCGGGGCCAGGGTGATGTTCTCCATCACGGTCTTGTGGGGGAACAGGTTGAACTGCTGGAACACCATGCCCATCCGCCGGCGGATCTTGTTCAGGTCGGCATGCTTTTTGGTCACTTCCTCCCCGTCCAGGTAGATATGCCCCGAAGTGGGGATCTCCAGCAT
>JAAYOH010000009.1 GCA_012520375.1 Clostridiales bacterium | reverse complement strand
CTGGGCAAGGGCACCAAGGGCCTGTACATGGTGTTCTCCAGCATTTTGCTGATGCTGGTGGGCGTTGTGTTCGTGTACACCCCCGGCGACCTGATCGTCAACGACATCATCCGCCCCTCGGCGGAGAGCGCCACCTGGGTGATCTGGGTGGTGTACGCGGCGATCTTCGCGTACTACGTCGTGGCCACCATCTTCCCCATCGACAAGATCATCGGCCGCATCTACCCCGTCTTCGGCGCGTTCCTCATCGTGTCCGCCCTGGGCGTCCTGATCGGCGTATTCGCCGACGGCGGCAAGGCGCTGGGCAATTTGAACGGCCTGTTGCTCAACGCGGACGGCACGTTTACCCCCTTTGCCGGCGGTTTTGTGGGACACCATCGAAACCTGCCCTATATCCCGGTCTTTTTCATCACGGTGGCCTGCGGCATCCTGTCGGGCTTCCACGGCAGCCAGACCGCGCTGATCGGCCGCACCATTGAAAAGGAAAAGCAGGGCCGCAACATTTTCTACACCTCCATGATCCTGGAAGGCGCCATCGCCATGGCATGGGCCGTGGGCGCCATGGTGCTGTTCAACCGCGCCGCGCTGAACGAGGCGGGGGACGCCCTGATCGCCGGCGCCGCCCTCAACGAAAACGCCACCAAGATGGTGGGCATCGTCTCCCGGGAGTTCATGGGCAACATCGGGGGCCTGCTGGCCGTCATCGGCGTCATCGTGCTGCCCATCACCTCGGGGGATACCGCGTTCCGCGCCCTGCGCCTGCAATTGGCGGAGCGCTTCAACATCGACCAGGGCACGGCCCCCAAGCGCATTGGCCTGTCCATCGCCATCTTTATCCCCGCCATCATCATCCTGGTCTTCGCCAAGACCAACGCCAACGGCTTCAACATCCTGTGGCGGTACTTTGGCTGGGCGAACCAGACCCTGGCGGTTTTTGCCCTGGGCATGACCAGCGTGTACCTGGCCCAGCACAAGAAGAACTACTGGATCAGCTTCATCCCCATGCTGTTCTACACCTTCATCGTGTTCAGCTTCATCCTGCACGCCGACATCGGCTTCAACCTGGACAAATTGCTGGGCCTGACCAAGAACGATCCCCACAACTACCTGGCCAGCTACATCCTGGGCGTCATCATCACGGTGCTGTACGGCTTTTACGTGTGGAAGCGCATGCGCACCACAACGGAAGACCTGACCACCTTCGACGCGTAAATCACACAGTGCAAAACACCCGGCTGCGGGCATCCGCGGCCGGGTGTTTTGTTTGGGGGTGATGAGAGAAAGAGCATCATAGCGGCGGACTCCGGAGGAGAAGGGGCGGCAATTCCCCTGGAGCCGCTAATTATCCGGAAGGATTTGAAAAAACGATTGAAAAACCCACAGCACAGTGTTTAGAATACAATATCTACAAATGAACAGGCTTGTTCGGGGAAAGGAGGGCAGACTGCGGTATCTTCCTGCTGGGAATTGTTTAGAATGGAGGGAATCGTATGACGCTTCTAATCGTTGGTCTGCTGATCCTGGTTGTGGGCGGATGGGCATACGGAAAATACTGTGAGAAGCAGTTTGCCCCGGATGACCGCCAAACCCCCGCCTATGCCAAGGGGGACGGCGTGGACTATGTGCCCATGAAAAACTGGAAGAACACCCTGATCAACCTGCTGAACATCGCGGGCACCGGGCCGGTGCTGGGCCCCATACAGGGCATCCTCTTTGGGCCCATCGCGCTGATCACCATCCCCATCGGCTGCGTGCTGGCGGGGGCCATGCACGACTACTTCAACGGCATGATCGCCACCCGCAACGGCGGGGCGCAGATGCCCCGCATCGTCTCCAAGTACCTGGGCAAGGGCACCAAGGGCCTGTACATGGTGTTCTCCAGCATTTTGCTGATGCTGGTGGGCGTTGTGTTCGTGTACACCCCCGGCGACCTGATCGTTTACGACATCATCCGCCCCTCGGAGGCCAGCGCCACCTGGGTGATCTGGGTGGTGTACGCGGTGATCTTTTTGTACTACGTCGCGGCCACCATCTTCCCCATTGACCAGATCATCGGCCGCATCTACCCCGTCTTCGGCGCGTTCCTCGTCGTGTCCGCTATAGGCGTCCTGATCGGCGTGTTCGCCGACGGCGGCAAGGCGCTGGGCAACCTGAACGGCCTGTTGCTCAACGCGGACGGCACTTTTACCCCCTTCGCCGGCAGTTTTGTGGGGCATTACCAAAAACTGCCGTTTATCCCTGTCTTTTTCATCACGGTGGCCTGCGGCATCATGTCCGGCTTCCACGGCAGCCAGACCGCGCTGATCGGCCGCACCATTGAAAAGGAAAAGCAGGGGCGCACCGTTTTCTACACCTCCATGATCATGGAAGGCGCCATCGCCATGGCATGGGCCGTGGGCGCCATGGTGCTGTTCAACCGCGCCGCGCTGAACGAGGCGGGGGACGCCCTGATCGCCGGCGCCGCCCTCAACCACAACACCACCAAGATGGTGGGCGTCATTTCCCGGGAGTTCATGGGCAACATCGGGGGCCTGCTGGCCATCATCGGCGTCATCGTGCTGCCCATCACCTCGGGGGACACCGCGTTCCGCGCCCTGCGCCTGCAGCTGGCGGAGCGCTTCAACATCGACCAGGGCAGCGCGCCCAAGCGCATCCGCCTGTCCATTGCCCTGTTCATTCCCGCCATCGTCATCCTGGTCTTCGCCAAGACCAACGCCAACGGCTTCAACATCCTGTGGCGGTACTTTGGCTGGGCGAACCAGACCCTGGCGGTCTTCGCCCTGGGCATGACCAGCGTTTACCTGGCCCAGCACAAGAAGAACTACTGGATCAGCTTCATCCCCATGCTGTTCTACACCTTCATCGTGTTCAGCTACATCCTGCACGCCGACATCGGCTTCAACCTGGACAGGCTTTTGGGCCTGACCAAGAACGACCCCCACAACTACCTGGCCAGCTATATCCTGGGCGCCATCATCGCAGTGCTGTACGGCTTTTATGTGTGGAAGCGCATGCATAACACAACGGAAGACCTGACCAGCTACGACCCGTAAATTACAAAGGAAACACCCGGCTGCGGGCATCCGCGGCCGGGTGTTTTTTGTGGCACGATCGGGGCATAAGCGGCGGTGCAGGGGCAAACCCGGGATCCGCCGGGGGCGGGAAGGGCATAGCCGAAGGGGAACCGGCGCCCCCTACTTCGCCTCTTTGCCCATCAGCATGGCCAACCACTTGTCGATGTCCGGGTGTATCCCGGCCCCCCTCATCAGCACCCCGATCAGGAGCACCTTCGCCGCCCCCATGGTGATCTCTTCGATGATGCGGGGCAGCAGCACCACGAGCAGGGGCAGCACTTTCCAGGAGGCGTACACCGTCTCCCGGAGGATCAGGGTATTGAGGGTGGTCACCACCAGCCCGGACAGGGTGGTGGCGGTGAGCATGGCCAGTACGCTCACCATGGCCCCTTTGAGGAACCGCTCCACCAAGAGGTCTCCCACCAGGAGCAAGAGCCCCATGACGCCAAAGCCCACGGGTCCCCAGGTGAGGAAGGTGATATAGGTGGCGAGCCCCTCTGCCGGATTTTTCATGTTCTGGGTGCGCCGGATGAGAAGCCGGCTCACGCCCCGTAAGCCCTCCAGGTTCCCTTGATCCGGGCTCACGCGCTGGTAATAGGCGGCGTCCACCCCGTCTGCCCTCAGGGCGTGGAGGACGGCCAGGCCCAGGAACAGCATCAGCAGAGAAAATATCAGCGTTGCCAGGCGCAACGGTTTGTCCCTGCGCCCCTTCAGAAGGGAAAAGAGCCCGCCCCTGAGAAATCCCCCCAGGGCAGCGGTCAAGGTGAGCAGGGGGATATAGGCGCCGGTGGGTTTGAGCAGGTAGCCCAGCAGATCGGACAGCCCGGAAACGGCGGCGCCGTACCAGGGCCCAAAGAGGAAAGAGGGGATCATGGAGAAGATGCCGGACACGCCGATCCGCATCCCGTTCTGCCCAAAGAGGGGGATGTAGAAAGTAAAGAGGGTCTTGAACACCAGGGCGATGGCCAGGAGCAGCGCGGAAACAATGAGACGACGAAGACGCAGGGAATCGGTATGCATAAAAAATCCTCCTGTTCTGCCGTCGCTGCAATTCAGGAGGACGTGCCTCGATCATGCAGCAGCGAGATGCGGACCCTGCACCGCGCGCCCAAGCGCTTCGTTCCTCCGGCAACTCCCCGTTCGGAGGACACTCCAGTACCTTCACGGTACAACGCGCAGGATCCTACTCTGCTGTGAAATGGGTTTATAGAGGGGAAATGCTGTCCAGGATGGCCCTGGCGGCCTCCATGGCCAGGTCATCCTCGCAATAGAAGATAAAGTCGTAGTACATGCCGTCGTCACAGGCGACGACGGCCCCCAGCCCCTCGCCCTCGATCGAATAGGTAAGGTAGCTGGTGTCTCCCATCGTGGATACGGTGACATCGCTCAGGTAGTCGTCTTCCTGCCAGTCGGCATACAGTTCGTCCGCGGTCTGGCCGTCCATTTCAAGGGCCCAGACGTACATTTCCAGGGTCTCGTTCATGGCCGCGTAGACCATGCCCTCGCTGATCTCCTCTTCCCCCAGTTCCAGCACCTCCAGGTCTGCGGGGCGCTCCAGGGAAAAGGTGTTGCCGAACTCCACGCGCAGGGACTCGGCGACGGCGCCCTCACACAAAAGCGCCAGGCAAAGCGACAGGATCAGGATCCGCCTCATAGGATACACCTCCATGTTCAATGTGTAAAAGCAGTATAACACAGCTCTTGTCAATTGGAAAGGGGAAATCCGGCAGAACAGCCAAAAAAAGGAAGATTTTGAACAATTCAGCCTTCCTTGCGTCCAATTGACATTGACGGATGCCTGAAAATGTTGTAAAATATTGGCACGTGTACAGATCTACAAGGCAAGGGTGTGAAAATATGGCGACGAAGCAGATCGGCAAGCTGAAGTTGCACTGGTCCAAGCGGGGTCTGGCATTCAAATGGGGCGATGGGGATATCCATCGTATCTCTTTCGAGGGCAAAAAAAGAGAGGATACCTACCAGGCCGACCGGCAAGGGCCCATGGATTTCTATGACGAGCGATACGAAGGCTATGACGGCGGGGGATACTACGGGGAGCCGCCCTACGAGGGGAGCAAAAACGCCTTCCTGTATTCCAGCGATGTTTTGATGTACCTTCTGCTCTTGATCCTGCCGCCCCTGGGCATCTGGGTCATGTGGAAGAAGGAAAAATTCTCCTCTTTGGTGCGCGCCATCGTCACGGCGGTCGCGGGCATCTGGTTTATCGTGCTGCTGATCTGGCTGTTCACCGCCCTGCTGGGAGGCGGCAAGGATCCCACCCACACGGGCGCCGTCACCCCGGTCACTCCGGTCACCCCGGTCGCCACCCAGGTTCCTGCGGCACAGGAGCAGCCCGCCCCGGTCCCCCAGCAGGCCGACGGGGAGAGCGACGTGACGGTGCCCGCTGCGCCGGCCATCGGGGCCGCGGACGCGGACGCCACGGTCCCGGGGGCTTCCGGCGTCAGGACGACCACGGCGGGGACCACCAGCACCTCGGCGGCGGACTACTGCTATGCGGTGGGCACCAGCCAGTACTTCCACGCAGACCAGAGTTGCCCCAACATCGAAGAGAATGCCACCCGCACCACGGTGGCGCTGGCCCGCAGCCGGGGACAGATCCAGTGCCCTGTCTGCTATAAAACCGATGATTTGAGCGGAACCGCCGGTTCCACCGGCACCATGACCACGGACAGCACCACCCTGTACGCCACGAAAAAGGGCAAGTACTACCACGTGGATCCGAACTGCGGCGGCATGACCGGGGCTTCCGTCATCACCCTGGCCCAGGCCAAAAAAGAGGGAAAGAAAGTTTGCCCCAAGTGCATCGGCATCTACTATGCCACCCCCGGCGGCAAGTACTACCACACCACCCCCACCTGTTCGGGTATGTCCAACGCGAAAAACACCACCGCGGCGGCGGCGGAAGCGGCGGGCAAGAAAAAGTGTCCCGTTTGCCTGGAGAAGGCCCAGAAGAGCGTCTCCACCACCGGCACCTACTACTCCACCCGCACGGGCAAGTACTACCACAGCAAGCCGAACTGCAGCGGCATGAAGGGGGCCACCAAGGTCACGGCGGCCATCATCAAGAAGCGGGGCCAGAAACCCTGCCCCGTCTGCATCGATGCCACCGCCCCGGTGGGCAGCGGCAAGTACTACGCCACCCGCACGGGCAAGTACTACCACACCAAGAGCACCTGTTCGGGGATGAAGGGGGCCAGCGCCATCTCCCTTGCCACCGCCAAGAAGTACGGCAAGAAGCCCTGTCCCAAGTGCGTGCCCAAGGCTCCTTCCACCGCTCCCGTCGGCACAGGGGCTTATTATGCCACTGCCACCAGCAAGTATTACCACAGGGACAAGACCTGCGGCAACATGAAGAACCCCCAGAAGGTCACCAGGGCCACGGCGGAGAAGCATGGCAAGAAGCCCTGTCCCACCTGCCTGAAGGATCTGGCCACCTACGTGTACGGCACCAGCGGCGGCAAGTACTACCACAAAACCGCCGCCTGTCCCGCGGTGAAAAACGCCAAGCGCATGACCCTGGCTGCCGCCAAGGCAAAGGGCAAGACCGCCTGCCCTACCTGCTTCAAGGCCCAGGCGGCCAAGGAGAAGATCTACTACGCCACCGCCACCAACCGGTACTACCATGCCAAGCCTGATTGCTCCGGCATGATGAACGCCACCAAGGTATCCCTGGCCACTGCCAAGGCAAAGGGCAAGACCGCCTGCCCGGTGTGCATCAAGAAGCAGAAAAAGGAAAAGGTCACCTATTACTACGCCGTGGCCAACAACAAGTACTACCACACCAAGAGCAACTGTTCCGGCATGACCGGCGCCGTGAAGATCACGGCGGAGACGGCCAAGAAGTACAACAAGACGGCGTGCCCGGTGTGCGTCAAAAAGAAAAAGACCGACGCCATCCCCACCCCCACCCCTCCGGGCGTGGTGTACTGCTACGCCTCCACGGGCAGCAGGTACTACCACAGAGTCAAGAATTGTTCCGGGTTGAAAAACCTGAAAAAAGTGACCCTGACCGCAGCAAAGAACCGGGGCAAGACCGCCTGTCCGGTGTGCGTCACCAAGAAGGTGGATCCCAAGCGGCTCACCACCGCCTACGCCGACAAGCTGACCATTTGCTATGCCAGCGCGGCCAGCGCCTTCTACCACACCGACAAGTCCTGTGTGCCGGGGCTCAAGAAGACCACGGTGCTGGCGGCCAAGAACCGGGGAAAGCTCCCCTGCCCGTCCTGCAGCAAGAACACCAACGTCTACGTGTACGTGAACCGCTCCGAGACCAGGTACCACCGCAAGGCCAACTGCTCCGGGGTGCGGAACCGGTTTAAGGTGAGCCTGCACACCGCCCTGAAGCAAAACTATGTGCGCTGCCCCAAGTGCAACGCCCCCAAGAAGAAATAGCAACGGACCATGAAAGGCGGGGCTATCGCAGATTTCCCGCAATCTGCGATAGCCCATTTTCCTGCCAACGCATAAAGGGCCCTATGGTGTTTCAGCGTATTTTTGCTGCAGATATTCCCTTACGCTGTTGAGATTTTGTAGTCCTCTCCATCAAGAGCGAGAACCGCACGCATGGCATGGAAAATACAGTAATACGCCCGATTGTTGACGGACGCATAATCCTTTGCGTTCATATCGCGCTTAGCGGTTTCCAGCAACCCGACAGCTTTTGAAAGGCGATACCTTGACAGGCAGACCAAGGTGATTTCAGGCACTGATACGCACTCCTTCCCGCTGCACATTCCTGAAGAAGGGCAGCAAATCGGCATTTGCATGGTAGTATGCCCGATTCTCTACGATGGGCGCAACGACAACGCCGTAATCCATCAGTACTTCTGCCGCAGCTTCTCCAATCTGCCAGTGTTTTTCCTGAATGGTCCGGCGGGAGGAATCTACCAGAAACATCACGTCAATGTCCGAACCATCGCCTGCATCATCGCGGGCGTATGAGCCGAACAGAATCACGTCAAACTGTTCCTGCGGAAAAATGCGCGCCAGATTGTCGCGAAGCTGTGCGATGATCGCGCGGACTTCAAGCTGTGAACACATATGAATCCCTCCTCATTCACGGTTCATGATAATGCCGACGATGTCAGCGCGCCAGGGCAAACATCAGCCGCTCCACCGCTTCCTCGGCGGACAGCTTGCCCGACTTGATGGCCAGATCGGCCCGCACGCAGCGCTCGTAGCTTTGTTCTGCCCGTTGGGCCGGGATGCGGGCGCTCTGCCTCACCAGGTTCCGGAAGGAAAAGTCTTTCAGCCCCAGTTCCCGCTGCAGTTCCGCCCTGTTTTTCTCCTGGGCAAGGCCGTGCCCCACATGGGTGAGCAGCCGCATCTGCCGGGTCAGCATGTAGAGGACATAGTAGTGGTTTTCCCCGCTGCCCAGCAGGATCCCCAGTTCCCGGAACGCCGCATCCACCCGTCCCTCCATCAGCCGGTCGATCATGCGGAACACGGTGGTCTCGGGGGCGGGGGTCACCAGCTTGTCCACCATGGCGTTGGTGATCGCCTTCCCGGGCCTTGCGTAGGCGCACAATTTGTCCATCTCCAGGGACAGCCGCATCCGGGACTCCCCGGCCTGATTCACCAGGTACCCCGCGGTGCCCCGGGTGATGGTGTTGCCCCGGTCCCTCGCCGTCTCCTCGATAAACTGGTACAATTCCAGGGTGCCCGGCGCACCGAAATGTACGTGCCGCCCCAGCTTTTCCATGGCTTTGGCCAGCTTGCGCCGGCCCTCATAGGCGTCCCGCATTTCCACGACCAGGACGCAGGAGGAGGGCATGTCCTCCAGCCAGTCCAGGAGGCGCTTTTCCCCTTCCCCGGCGCTCGGGGCTTCGTCGGCCATAGATTCCTCCGCCTGATCCCCCCGGGCCTCGACGGGGGCCTCTTTTTCCTCTTCCACTTCCTTTTCCGCCTTGGTGGGCTTCAGGTAGATAAGGTCCCGGGCGATCACCAGGCGCCTGTCCGCCAGGACGGGCAGGGTTTCGCAGGCTTCTATCAGCGCCCCAGCGCCGGGGGATTCCAGCAGGGTCTCGTTGAAGGCCTCCAGGCCCGGGGGGAGCAGGATCTCCCTGAGCCTGTCCAGGGCTTTTGCCCGGTCCATGGCTTCGGGACCGGTAAAAAGGTACAGGGAGCGGGGGGCGCCCCGGTCCAGCTCTTCCTGCAGGGCCTTCCAGGAGATGCCGGGGGCCCTTTTGCTTGTGCTCTTCTTTGCGCTCATTTGTATGTCCTCACCTGTAATATGCCGTCGGGCAGGATGTCTGCGGATATCGCCCCGCTTTGGTCGGTGCGCAGGGCGGGGATCCCATGGCGGGCCAGCGCGTCCAGCAACTGCCGGGAGGGGCCCCTGGTGGAACCCACGGAAATCACGCAGGCGGCGGGGGAAGCCGCCCTCAGCAGCAATTCGCCGGTGGCGTCCCGGCTGCCGTGGTGCGCGGCCTTGACCAGGGTTGCGGGGGCGGCGGCGCCAGATTCCAATTCCACGGGGAGATCCCCGGTCATCAGCAGGGAGCCGTCTTTGTAGCTGATCTTCAGCACCATGGACTGGGCATTGCCCGTTCCCCGCTCATCCGCGCCCGGGGCCAGCACCAGGGCCCGGATGCCGGGGGCCAGGTCGATCTCGTCCCCCCGGGCCACGTACCGGATCCGGGAGCCCTTGGCCCGGGCTTCCTCCAGGTGAGACAGCACCGACCCGTCTACCCCCGACTCCTCAAAGCCCACGGGCAGCCAGATTGTGGGGATGTGCCGGTCCCGGAGGATGTCCCCCAGGCCCCCCGCATGGTCCGTATGGCCGTGGGACAGGAAGAGGCCGTCCACCTGCCGCCCCGTATGCCGCAGGTACCCTGCCGTCGGGCCCCCTTCCTCTCCCACGTCCACCAGGTAGGTCTTTCCCCCGGCGCTGAGCACCGCGGCGTCTGCGTTGCCCGCATCCAGGAACAGGCAGTTCAGCCCCCCGGGGACCTGCAGCCTGGCCAGCAGCAGGGCGGCCAGGGCCAGGGCAGGCAGGGCGGCGAAGGCGGCATACCGAACGGCCCGCTTCACCTTCAGGTAGTCCGAGGCCAGGAACAGGGCCGCGCCGAAGAGGATCAGCAGGGGACAGGGCCAGGCGGGCATTGCCAGGGAGGCCCCGGGCAGGGCGGCGGTGAGCCGGGTGACCTCCGACAGGAGCCACAGAAGGGCCCGGGGCGCGTAGCTCAGGGCCAGGCCCAGGGCGGGGGAGACGGCGTGGGCCAGCAGGGACAGCCCGATGAGGGGGAGCGCCGCGGTACACAGGGCGATCCCCGGGATCCCGGACACCAGGGCGTAGGGGGTGACTTGCCCGAACAGGCAGCACACCGCCGCCAGGGTGCCCAGCTGGGCCGCCAGGGAGACCGCCACGGCGTCCCCGACGCCCCGGAGCGCCTTGGGCCAGCGGGATATCCGGAAGGCCCGGCGAAGGGGCCTGTACAGCAGCAGGATGCCCAGCACCGCCAGGAAGGACAGCATGAAACCGGTGTCCGCCACCTTCAGGGGGCAGGGCAAAAGCAGCAGCAGGGCGGCCAGGGCCAGGGACGTCAGGCCGTCGTAGGGCTTGCCCCACAGCCGGGCAAAGCCCATGACGCCGAACATGATCGCCGCCCGGACCGCCGAAGCGGGGGCGCCCACCAACAGGGCATAGCATGAGGTGAGGGCCAGGGTGACGAGGAAGGCGACGTGCCGGCCCAGGCCCAGGGCGGCCAGCACAAAGGCGATGGCGGCGGCCATACACGTTACATGGAGCCCGGAAACCGCCAGGAGGTGGGCCAGCCCCGCATTGCGGTACCGATCGTACATCTCCTCCGGCATGTCCTGCTTGTCCCCCAGCAGCATGCCCCGGGCCAGCGGGGCCTGATCCCCGTACAGGGCGTCCAGCCGCTTCCCGAAGGCCGCCCGCAGCCCGGCAAAAAAGCCGCCCGGACCTGGCCTGCCTTCCCGCCGGGTCACCTCGTTTGCGGTGGCGCACAGGGCCACGCCGCCCCGGCGCAGCCAGGCGTCGAAGTCGAACCCACCGGGATTCCTCCGGCCTTCTCCCCGCCACAGGCTGGCGATGCATTGGATCCGGTCTCCGGGGGAAGCGGCCCCGGCGCCGTAATCGTACAGCCGCAGGCGGGTATGGAGGCGCTCGCCCTCCACCCGCACGTCCTCCAGGGTCATGACGGTGCGCCGTTTGTCCTGCCGGTGTACCGCCCGTACCCGGCCGCTGACGCTGC
The DNA here is from genome assembly GCA_012520375.1 of Clostridiales bacterium. GTDB lineage: Bacteria > Bacillota > Clostridia > Christensenellales > Aristaeellaceae > Excrementavichristensenella. Next base: position 7,898 of record JAAYOH010000009.1, on the reverse strand, counting down.
ATTTTCCTTCCGGGATCGGATAGGTGATGCTGCCCAGGGCGGCGCAGCTCCAGGCCCCCACAAAGAGCAGGGCGCACAAGATACAGATGAGGCGCCTTGAAAACAGGAACCCCAGGGCACACAGCGCCATCCCCATCGCCCACAACGTGGGGGGCACGGACCCCGCGGTCCCCGCGATGCAGCCCAGCACGTACAGCAGCACCCCGAGGGTCAGGGGGCGCCGGTCCAGAAGGCGCTCCGCTCCCTTTTTCATGACAGGGACAGCACCATGCCCTCCCGGGCCAGCCGCGCCTCCGGGAACACTTCCCGGGCCTGGGCCAGCACCCGGGCACTGTCCGCATCGGGCCGCAGGTGGGTGAGCGCCAGTTCCCCCGCCCCCGCATCCCTGGCCAATTCCCCGCAAAGCCGGGGGCACAAATGGGGCGCACTTTGGCTCCACAAGTCTTCCGGCAGGGCGGCGTCCGCCAGCACCAGGTCGCAGCCTTTTGCGAAGGGGAGAAGCCCCTCGTGCCGGTTGGTGTCCCCGGTGTACAGGAGCGCCCTGTCCCCGTGCCGCACCCGCAGGGAGAAAGAGGGCACCGGATGCCGCGCGGGGCAGAAGGAGAAGGCCATCTCCCCCAGGACAAAGTCCTCCATGGGCATCAGGGCATAGGGGCCTTTTGCCAAGAGGTCCCGCACCCTATGGGGCCCGTCGGGCAGGTACAGGGGCAGGTCCCTCCGCCCGGCGATCTCCAGGGCGTAGCCCATGGACAAAAGGTCTGACATGTGGTCGAAGTGCAGGTGGGACAGCACCACGGCGTCCAGGGCCTCCGGAGCCTGGTATGTCAGCAGCCGGGACAGGGCCCCCGGCCCGCAGTCCATGAGCACGCTCACGCCTTCGCAGCGCAGCAGATAGCCCGAACAGGCGCCCCCCGGGGCGGGAAAAGGCCCATATTCCCCCAAAATGACGCATTCCAGCATGGCGCTCCCCCCTTTGTTTGCACCAGTATACCACGGGCAGGGCTTTGGGGGCAAGGGGGAGGAAATCAATTGGTGGATAGGGGGCGAAATGGCGAAAAGCATGTCCGGGACCGGCTGCCGCCGGCGGAGGACCCGCGGCAGATCCGGGTATGAACAGGCCTGCCGTCGCAGTGTTCCCCTCCAAAGAACAAGACGCGGGCACGCCCCCATTTGAAGAAATTCTCCCGTTATATACGGCATATACTGTATCGTCTTTTGTTATTATATCCCGAAAATTCCGGTAAAAGTCCTCTTTCCCGCACGCCTTTTTTCTCTTTTTTTGCCGATCCAAGCGCCTCTTTGCCGCACCGTGCCCATTGGAAATTATATTAAATTAACATTCGGCTAATGGGTTAGGCGGAATTGATTTATCTTCCGTTGACAGAAACATCCCTTGCTCGCAACATGAGAAAAGACCCTTTGAACCACTTTCTCCAGCCTGGGCGGCCATTTGCATTGGAATACATCATGTTTCCCGTCCTTACGAGGGGAAATTGTGAAGAAACGGCGTTTTTGGAGCATGGAAGGGTCTGCCAGGATTGCTCTCTGAATGCTTGTTGCGATCCCCGTAAGGCGCCGGCTTTGCGCGATTCTTTGTGCAATCCGACTGCCTGTCCCATTGTACAAAGGAGGTTAAAGTTTACCAAAAATTAATAACAAAAAAGGCATAAAACAATTGTCAAACCGGGGCTCGTTTGCTATAATACGGTCGGGTAAGTGTTTCCATGGGTCCTTTCCGGGAAGTGCATACCCCCGACCATAGAAGCAAGACGTGAACGACGGAATGATTTGCACCTTGACGGGACATCTTTCCCGTGCGGTCAGAGCCGTGTGACGATGGGGCTGCAGGCAGCCCCCCTCACAAGGCGATCCACGGAAGAGAAAGAGCGCAACAAGCGACGTGTCAGGTGCATGAAAGTCTGGCGTATGTCTGTGCTTTTTGGGCGTTAAACGGAAGATTGTGCGACACAAAAAGAAGCTGCTGCGTAGCGCCCGGAACGGGGCTTGCGGAAGAACAGGGCCGTCGGCAAGACCCCGGGATGCCGGGTCCATATCGTTCCCTGCCGGACGGCAAGCCGCCCCGCGGTTTTCCCAACAAGGGCGAAGGCAGAAGATGAAAAGGGCAACCCCGGGCCGTGGCGCTGCAGCACTGTCGTCCAACAACAGCTTTTCGCACGCGAGGAGAAAAAATGAGACAGTGGCTTGGACATAGAAAAAAATGGATACGCGGCGTATCGTTCGCCTTGGTTTTGGTGTTGGCGTTCCTGATGACGTCCTCCCCTTTGGCCGACATGGCTGAATTGAGCAGGATTTACGACCTGCTTTCCGGCACGATCGAAGATCCCCAGACGGGGCCGGAATATCTCGAACTCGCCAATATCGCCATCGGCAGAAAAGAATACAAGGTCGCGCTGAAACACCTTGAAAAGGCGCGGCAGTTGACCGACGGGGAGGACGCCGCGACGCTGTCCGAACTGTGGCTCAAATCCGCCTCCGTCCAGGCGTTGCTCGGGGATTCGGAACAGGCGAACAGCTGCCTGGCCGAAGCCCTGGCGCTGAATCCCGAATCCACCCAGGCCCTGCTGCTCAGGGCGCAGCTGGCGATCACCGCCGAAAGTTACGAAGCGGCAGTGGAGGACCTGGAGGTTTATCTTGCGCTGGCGCCCGAAGACGGGAATACCCGGCTCACCCTGGCGCAGCTCTACGAGGGCGTGGGCCGCTATGCCGACGCCAAGGACCAATACCAGAGGATGGCGGACGCAGCGGAGGAGGGGGGCGGCGACGCCCATTTGCTGAACGCCCTGCGCTGCGGCTTCCTGAACGGCGACTATGAGGAATCCATCACCGGTTTCGAAGCCTATCTGGCCGGGCATCCCCAGGCCGCCGCAGACCATCGCTCCGTGGCACAGTTCCTGCGGGCGGCGTGCCTGATGCAGCTCAGCCGGTGGGAAGAGGCGGTGGACGGGTTCCGCGCCGCCATGGACGAAGGATATGATCCGGCATCCTGCATGGAACAAATGATGCTGTGCAGTTTTGACGCCGGCAATTTTGAAAATACCATCGCCTTTGCCCAGGAGATGCTGGACAAGGAACTGGCCCCCAACTCGGAGGATGTGTTCTATCAGCGAAGGGGCATCGCCATGATGCAAACGGCAAGATACGAAGAGGCTGTGGAAAGTCTCACCCAATCCATCGAACGGAACGCGAACCTTGCGGGCAGCTATTATTACCGCGGGGTGAGTTTGTTGTCTCTGGAGAAATACGACGAAGCGATTGCCGATTTTACCGCGTCCATCGAAAGCGGGTTCCTGCCCCAGTATTGTTACTACAATCGCGGCGTCTGCTACATCCAGAAAGTCGAATACGACGAAGCGTTGAACGACTTCGAAAAGACCCTGACGGAAGGCGACGATCCGGATTTGATACAGGGAGCAAAGGATATTCTGTGGCAGCTTGCCGCCTATTATGAGAACCAGGCTGCCCTGACCGAGACCCCCGAGATGCGGGTGGCAGACAGCGACGCCGCCGGACAAGGATGACATCCAGATGTCCGCTACGGCGCATTGAACCGACAGGAGACGTTCCAGGCAGATTGACGGACATATCCAGACAGGCAGACGGATAGAGGGGCTGAACGTTATGAAAAAAATATCGAAGCTGAATTCGAGGCAAAAAAACTGGAAAAGGAAGATGCGCTCCGGCGTGTATCAGGTGGTTTCCCTGACGCTGTGCATGGTCATACTAGGCATAGCCATCGGCTGCATGCAGCCGATGCGGAGCGCCGCCAGGGCAGAGGGTTTCGACCCCGTTTCAGCGGGCACGACCGAAACCCCTGGTTCCGGTAGCGGAGGCAGTTCTCCCAGCTCCCCGCCGCCGAGCGCGGGAGGGTCCGCCGCGCCGTCCGCGTCTGCGGGAGGGTCCGCCGCTCCGACTGAGCCGACGGGAGAAACCGGCGCTCCGGCTGCGCCTGCGGGAGGGTCCGCTGCGCCGACTGAGCCTGCGGGAGGATCCGCCGCGCCGACTGAGCCTGCGGGAGGATCCGCTACGCCGACTGAGCCGACGGGAGAAACCGGCGCTCCGGCCGCGCCTGCGGGAGGGTCCGGCGCATTGACCGATCCGGCGGAAGAGGCAGGTGAAACCGAGCCCTCGTTCGAGCCTGCGGGAGGATCCGGCGCATTGACCGATCCGGCGGAAGAGGCAGGCGGAACCGAGTCCCCGTCCGAACCGGCAGATGCATCCGGCGCATTGACCGATCCGGCGGAAGAGGCAGGTGGAACCGAGCCCTCGTCCGAACCGGCAGATGCATCCGGTGCTCCGACCGATCCGGCGGAAGAGGCAGGCGGAACCGAGCCTTCGTCCGAACCGGCAGATGCATCCGGCGCATTGACCGATCCGGCGGAAGAGGCGGGTGGAACCGAGCCTTCGTCCAAACCGGCAGGTGAAGCCGGCGCTCCGACCGATCCGGCGGAAGAGGCAGGTGAAACCGAGCCCCCGGTCGAACCGGCAGGGGAATCCGAGGCATCCGAACCGGCGGGAGAATCCGCCGGGTCCGAAGAGGAGGATGCGGCACCCGGGGAAAACGACCTGGGAGCTCCGGCCCTGATGGGCGCCCCGGCCCCGATGGGCGCTCCGGCTCCGATGGGCGCTCCCGCCCCAATGGGCGCCCCGCCCCCGATGATGGGCCCCATGGGAGGCCCCGTTGGACAGGAAGACGAACCGGAACCCTACGACATCCCCGCAGGGCGCGCGTACATCAAGGAAATTGGTTCGGACATCTCTTACTCCAACACCGCGGAACAGAACGCCATCCAGCTCGCCCTGACCGATGCGCTGACGTATATCAAGGGCCTGTACGACGAAGGTAGCGATCTTCAGCGCTCGGCTACAATCGTCGTGGAAGAGGGCACGTACCAGGGCGGCATCAACCTGACCGGCGAGGGTGAAGACAATCCGCTGGTCAACCTGATCATCAGCATCCTCGGGTATACCCAGGACAGCGACGATCCCCTGGGCCTCCGCATTGTCGCCGAAGACGCCTTTACCGAGAACCCGGACGGCTCTTTGAACATCAACGCGGAATCCAAGGGCAACGTGAACGTCGAGGGCGACATCAATGTGCACATGGACAACCTGAACCTGGTGCTGGCGGGGCTGTACCTGTCCACCCGGGGGATGGTGAACGTCACGGAAGCCGAGAGCGTGGAGATCTACGGCACGCAGCGGGACGACAACCTGGCCCTGAACATATCCCGGGTTTCCAAGCGCGTCAAGATCGATACCGGCGCCGGAAACGACGTGGTGGACGCCTCCATCAAAAAAAGGCCCAATATCAACTTTTCACTCACAGTCAACCAGGAACTCATAGATGCCTTTGCCGGCCTGGCGGCTTTGGATCCGGCTACTGCGGGCACATCCCTCGAGCAGTTGGTATGGGAATTGCGCGATCTGCTGACACAGGATATCCAGGCAAAGCTGCAGGACGCTGCCGTGTTGGACGTCCAGATCCTGCTGGGGGAAGGAAACGACCTGGCGGACGTGACGCTGGTGGAAGCCACGGACATCATCGCTGATATGGGTTCCGGGACCACGATCGGCACCTTTGGGTTCTCCATCGACATGACCGCGGCCAACATGGTGATCGACGGCGGCGCTGGCGACGACCGGATGGCGGTGTCCGGCGCCCGGGCTTTTACCCTGGCCCAGAACCTGACCCAGGCTGTAGCCGACTACGTGCTGGGCATGGACCTGTCCGGCCTGCCGGAAACGTCCATCAACCTCCTCGGCAAAGCGGGGGACGACCTCATCACGGTGGATACGACCTCCGCGTTCACTACCTTTGGCGGCGTACAGATCGCGACGAACGGCGGAACGGGTTTCGACCGCCTGCACCTCACCGGGAAATTGGACCACGACGTGCCGGCGGCGGACCGCATCACCGCGGACGTCACCGCTTCCGGGATGGAGCTCTCCCTCCAGGCCATGGCGCAGATCATCATCCTGGGCGACATGACCGACGCGCTGCATCTTGACCTGGTGAACGAACTGAAGGTGGACCTCAAGAACATCGACGCGCTGACCGACGCCCTCCAGAACAAGCGCACGGTCAAGCTGTCCGACGTCCAGTCGGGCCATGTTGCGACGCCCTTTACCGATTATGTGGCGAATGCCTCTTCCGGAACGGTGAACCTGAACCTGGCGGCCATGGGCATCCAGGTACCCGATGAAGGGCTGCTGCTGACCAATGTGGTCGCGAGCAACCCCGACCTCAACGTGAAGAAACTGCTGGCGGATGGTTTCAACCTCCTGATCACCGGGGAGCGGATCACCGTTTCGGGCCAGGTCATCGGCCGCAACGTGCTGATCGGCGCTTCCGGCGAGGACGCGGTGGTGGCGGAGTTCGAAGAACCCATCGTCGAGGACGACCTGAGCGAAACCGGCGGCTTTACTTTGGAGATCGGCCTCTACGAGGCAGTCCAGGAGATTTTTGTGAAGGTGAAGCCCGGCGCTTCCATCCAGGCTACGGAGGCCGTGGAACTCTCCTCTTTGCTCACCCTGGACAAACCCTTCCTTCCCGGCGCGGGTCTCACGGAAATCAATCCGTTCACCTTGAAGTTCGGCACGAGCGACGTGACCATTTCCGGAGCCATCCGGGCGGGCGGCAATATCCTGGCGCGTTCGGATGTAAACGTGGAAATCGAGGCCAGCAACGGCGCGCTGAAGCTTGTGATCCCCCTGGCCGTCGCCGGTTCCTTCGGGCATTCGAAAGTAACGGTTACCGACGATGCCGTGCTGGTCAGCGGCTTTCCCGTAGCGGGCGTCGGAAAACAGGCGGGCATCGCGCTGGAAGCGCGGTCCACGAACCGCATTTTTACCGAAGCGGGCGGCGGGCTCATCCCCCTGTCCCTGGCGCTGGGCATAGTGGAATTCGAAACCTGCGCCATCGTTTCCGGGAATGCGGAATTGGTCTCCCTTGGCTCGGTTTCGCTGATTGCCAACAGCTTTGTCGAGAGCACCAATACCGCCACCGGAAAGCCGGCCAATGTGTTTTCCGTCAGCCCGAAAAACGGCGTGTTCATTGCGGGCAGTTTTGTCTTTGCCGACGCGATCGCCCGGATCATGGACGACGCCAAGGTATCCGCCCAGTCCGGAGACGTGGTGCTGAACGCAGCGTCCATGGTCCACGCGAGCACGGTGTCCATCGCGATCCCCTCTACGGACGCCGGCGTCATGGAACAGCTTACCGTGCCCAAGGGCATCTCGTTTGTCGAGAAGGCGATCGGGATCCAGGGGGTGGGAGGCCAGGGCTTCTTCAGCAAGACGAACGTGGTAAAGTCGATCACCGGCTCCAATCTGCTGGGCAACCAGTTTGCCGATGCCACCAAGTCGGCAGGCCCCGGGGGCGTCACCCAGCTGATGGGCGCTTTGGCGCTTTCCTATGTTGAAAGCAACACAGAAGCCGTGATCGATACCGACGGTACCGTGTCTGCCCGGGGCCGGGTCCTCCTCAGGTCCCATGGGGAGACCGTTTCGTATGTGCGCGCGGACGGAAGCCTGTACAAGACGCCCACCGTGGTGCCGGGCGTGACCATGGAGGATCCTCCGAAAAACGCGATCGGCGCGGCTGTCGGCCTTGCGCTGACCTTCCACAACAACCACGCAGAAATCCTCTCCGGCCGCATTGAGGCCGGGGGCCTGGACGCCAACGCCAATTTGGGGCTGAGCACTTCCCGCCTGGTGGTAAAGGCCGGCCACGTTCCGGAAAGCGTCAACACCACCTTCGGCCTGGGGGGCGCGATCGCCGTACACATCGTATCGGTGGAAAACAACGCACGCCTGGGCAAGGGGGCAGCCTATTATCTCTCCGGCGGCAGCGTCGGGGTGAATGCAGAAGGAAGGGG
>JAAYOH010000080.1 GCA_012520375.1 Clostridiales bacterium | reverse complement strand
TCCGCGTCATCGGACAGGGCAGCTTGTTTTACCTGCCCATGCCCGTCATCATCAGCATCGTGGTGGTGGCCGCCGTGGTCCTGTTCACCCGGAAGACCGCCTTCGGCACCTTCGTGGAATCCGTGGGTATCAACCCCAGCGCCAGCCGCCTGTCGGGCATCAACGCACGGCTCATCATCCTCATCGTGTTCGCCCTCACCGGCCTGTTGTCCGGCATCTCCGGCATCATCTATTCCAGCCGCATCATGTCCAACGACTCCAACAATGCGGGACTGAACTACGAGATGGACGCCATCCTGGCGGTGGTCATCGGCGGCACCAACATGTCCGGCGGCAAGTTCTCCCTGGCGGGCACCGTGGTGGGCTCCATCATCATCCGCACCATCGTGACCTTTGTGTACTATTTCGGCATCGTGTCCGAGGCCACCATGGCCTTCAAGGCCCTCATCATCGCAGTGGTCATCGTGCTCCAGTCAGAGCCGGTACGCAACTACATGGCCCGCCGCACCAAGCAGCGCAGCGCCGCACTGAAGGGGGGCGTCTGACGTGAAGCACAAGAAACAGACCCTGCTATCCCGCATCTCCAACCCCAAGTACATCATGGTGTACGCTACGGTGGGCATCTTCCTGATCATCTACCTTTTCGGCGCCCTTCTGTACGGGGACAAGGGGTTCACCACCCTGCGCACCTTCGTGAATATGTTCATCGACAACGCCTACTACGGCATCTCCGCCGTGGGGATGACCATGGTGCTGATCACCGGGGGGATCGACCTGTCCGTGGGCGCCGTGGCCTCCCTCACCGGCATGTTCATCGCCTACGGCAACACGGTGCTGGGCATCCATCCCGCCCTGTGCATCGCCGCTGCCCTGGTGGTTGGGGTGGGCCTGGGATTGCTCATGGGCACCGCCATCCACTACCTGAACATGCCGCCCTTCATCACCACCCTCACCGGCATGTTCCTGGCCCGGGGCGCCTGCTCCCTCATCAGCCGGGAATCCATCGACATCTCCCATCCCATGATCGACGCCCTGGCCAAGTTCAAGATCTACTTCATGCGCCCGGAGAACGGGGAATGGGTGAAGATCAAGCCCATCGCCTTCGTCAACTTCAACCTCATCCTCTTCCTGGTCATGATCGCGGTGGGCATCATCATCCTGCAGAAAACCCGCTTTGGCCGCAACGTTTACGCCATCGGCGGCAACGAGCAATCCGCCAAGCTGATGGGCCTGCCCGTGGCCCGTACCAAGGTCCTGGTCTACGGTTTCAACGGCCTGTGCTCCGTGCTGGCGGGCGTGGCCTATGCCCTGTACGTCAAATCGGGCTGGAACCTGTCTCTGCAGGGGGGCGAGCTGGAGGTGATCACCTGCGCGGTCATCGGGGGCACCCTGCTCACCGGCGGCGTGGGGTACATGATCGGCACCATGTTCGGCGTGCTGCTGAAGTCGGTCATCCCCGCCCTCATCACCTTCAACGGCAACCTGCTGTCCTGGTGGGGCAAGATCGCCACCGGCGCCCTGCTGCTATTGTTCATCGGCATACAGCGCGCCGTGGTCACCTACACCGGCAGAAAGAAAGCCGATTGATCCTTCAAAGGGAGCCGTTGCAGTGTATCTGCAGCGGCTCCTTTTCCACGATCCGGTCTCCCGTTCCCGTATTCATCAAGGTTGAAACTTAACCTGTCCTCGTGTATACTTGTGACAGCAACAGGCGAGGAGACGATGGATATGGAGGTACGTACCCGTTTCGCACCCAGTCCCACCGGTTATCTGCATCTTGGCGGTCTGCGCACCGCTCTTTATACCTACTTGTACGCCCGGCGCATGGGCGGAAAGTTTATTCTTCGCATTGAAGACACCGATCAGGAGCGGGAAGTGCCCGGCGCGATAGAAAAGATCTATGCGTCCCTGGCCCAGGCGGGGCTGCGCTACGACGAAGGACCTGACATAGGGGGCGATTATGGCCCCTATATCCAGACCCAGCGCAAGTCCATGTACCTACCCTACGCCAAGGAACTGGTGGAAAAAGGCGGCGCCTACTACTGCTTCTGCCCCAAGGAGCGGTTGGATGAAGAGCGGGCAAAGGCTGAAGCCAAGGGGGAAACCTTCAAGTACGACAAGCACTGCCTGCACCTCTCCAAGGAAGAAGTCCAGCGCAGGCTGGATGCCGGGGAGTCCTATGTGATCCGCCAGAACATCCCCGCCACAGGCAAGGCATCCTTTGACGACATATTGTATGGGCATGTGGAGGTGGATTGCTCCACCCTGGACGACAATGTGCTGATCAAAGCGGACGGGTTGCCCACCTATAACTTCGCCAACGTCATCGACGACCATACCATGGGCATCTCCCACGTCACCCGGGGAACGGAATACCTGTCCAGCGCCCCCAAGTACAACCTGCTGTACGAGGCCTTCGGGTGGACGCCCCCCCTGTACGCCCACATGCCCCCCGTCATGCGGGAAGATGTGCAGCGCGACAAAGAGACCCAGGAGATCATCCTGGATGAGAACGGAAAGCCCATCCCCGTGGTGCGCAAATTGTCCAAGCGCTACGGCGATCCCTCCTTCGAGGATCTGTTGGAAGCGGGCTACCTGCAGGAGGCCATCATCAATTTCATCGTGCTCCTGGGCTGGAGCCCCCGCAACGAACGGGAGTTTTTCACCCTGTCCGAGTTGGAGCAGGTCTTCGACCTGGAGGGTGTCAACAAGTCCCCGGCCATATTCAACATGGACAAGCTGAACTGGTTCAACTGGGAATACATCCGCAGGCTCAGCCCGGAGCGCTTCTTGGAGCTGGCAACGCCCTGGATCGCCCAGGTGCTGCCGGAAAATTTCGACTACGCCCGGGTGGCCCAGCTGCTGCAGCCCCGCGTAGAGGTCTTGAACCAGATCCCCGGCTTCATCGACTTCCTGGCAGAAATGCCTGCATATGACGTCTCTTTGTACACCCACAAGAAGATGAAGACCGACCCCGCCCTGGCCTTGGATGTGCTGAAGCAGCTGCGTCCCGTGCTCCTGGATCAGGAGGACTGGTCCGAGTCCGCCCTCCATGAAACCGTACTGGCTTTCGTCTCCCGGCTGGGCATCAAGAACGGCCAGGTTCTGTGGCCCCTGCGCATCGCCATCTCCGGCAAGGCCTCCACCCCGGGCGGCGCCTTTGAGATCGCCGGCCTCCTGGGCAAAGAGGAATCCCTGCGGCGGCTGGACAAATCCATCGCCATGCTGGAAGGCTGAAAGGGGGAGCAGGGATGGCACAGACCATAACCGAGCGCACGCCCCTGTGGCGGCTGCGGATTTTTTTGTTCAGCAAATGGAACGGCCTGGCCAGGCGTCGGATGCTGGATTGGGTCCCGGACGTTCCCTTTCTGAAGATCCAGTACTTCTTGAAGCTGGGCCGACGCCTGAATCTGAAGCATCCCAGGCTATACAACGAAAAGGCCCAGTGGATCAAGCTATACGACCGGCAGCCCATCTACAATATCTTCGTGGACAAACTGGCGGTGCGGGACTATGTCAAACAGCAGGTGGGTGAGCAGTACCTGATCCCCGAGATCGCCCGTTATCAGCGGCCCTGGGATATCCAATGGGATAAACTGCCCCAACGCTACGTGCTCAAGTGTACCCATGGCTCCAGCTGCAATATTATCCAGGACGGCAGCCTCACCCCAGCCCAGTTGGAACAGAAAAAAGCCCGGCTCCCGGGCTGGATGGCCTCAAACTGGTTCTACCTCAGCAGGGAATGGCCCTATCTTGCCGTCAAGCCCCGGATCCTGGTGGAACAGTTCCTCGAAGGACCAAACGGCAGCGTCCCGCTGGACTACAAGTTCCTGTGCTTCGACGGCGAGCCCAAATATGTCATCGTGGACGTGGACCGCTACAAGGATGGGGGCGATGGACACCGCCGCAACTTCTACGACCTGAACTGGGTGCGCCAGGATATGCTCAACCGCCACCCCGGCTACGACGGCGAGGTGCCCAGGCCGACCTGCCTGGAAGAAATGATCGGGGTGGCCAAGGCCCTGTCCCAGGGCATCCCCCACATCCGCATCGACCTGTACGAGGTGGCAGGCCGGGTGTACTTTGGGGAAATGACCTTCTTCCATGGCTTTGGCATGGAGGTCTTCCGGCCCCGCTCCTTTGAGGAGCACCTGGGAGACCTGATCCGCCTGCCGGGCGAGGCAAAGCATCCATGAGCAAAAACTTCTATGCCCAGTTGCACCTGCACACGGCAGAATCCAGCCACTGCGGACGCGCGGAAGCCAAACAGATCGTCCGGGCCTGCAAACAAGCGGGATATGATTTGATCGTGATCACGGATCACTTCTTCAACGCCAACATCAACTGCGATTTCAGCCTTCCCTGGGCGGGACAGGTGGACTGTCTGATGCGGGGTTATCGCTTGGCCAGGGAAGAGGGGGAGCGGCTGGGCCTTACCGTGCTCTTTGGCTGGGAAACCAACACCTTCGGCCCCGAGGTGCTCACCTATGGCTTGGGCGAAGACTTTCTGCTGGCCAACCCCGACGTGGCCCTGTGGCCCCTGGAGGAATACGCCCGCCGCTGCCGGGCCGCCGGCGCCTTTTTGTGCCACGCCCATCCCTACAGGGAGGCCTACTACATCCCTCCCTTCACCCCCCAGCCCGAGTTCTTTGACGCCATCGAAGTGTTCAACGCCGCCCATCATCCCGGCCATGCGGAGTGGGACGCCAAAGCCCTGAAATTGGCGGAAGACCACAACAAGATCCAGCTTGCGGGCAGCGACGCCCACAGCACCCTGTGGGTATTCGGGGGCCCCATGCGCCTCCCCTGGCCCGTTCACACCATGGAAGAACTCATCGCCTGCCTGCGAACGGGAGAGGCCGTTCCCCTGGTGAGCCTGGACTAAGGAGCGCATTTTTCACATGTCGTTCCACTGCCCCAGCATGCGCCGGGACCAGGCTGCCACATCCATATCGTAGGTGCTCAGCAGGTTTTCCCGGCTGAGCACTTTTTTGGGCACGCCCCGGTCCATCACCCTGCCTTCTTTCAGCAGGACCGCACAGGTACCATAGGCCAGCGCCAGGCTCAGGTCGTGCACCACGCACAGCACCGCCCTGCCGGGGGTCTGCAGCCATTTCCCCACCAGTTCAAACACCTGCTGCCGGTATTTCAGGTCCAGATGGTTGGTGGGCTCGTCCAGAATCAGCAGATCCGGATTTTGTGCCAGTACTTGGGCCAGAAAGGTACGCTGCAACTCCCCCCCGGACAGGGTAAGCACCGACTGGTCCCGCTTCTCCTCCATACCTACTTGCACCAAGGCCCTGTGTATGTGGGCAGCGTTCTTCGGGTCCCGCCCGTGGGCATAGCGGCCCAGCCGCACCACATCTTCCACGGTATAGGCATAGCCTACGCCGCTGCGCTGGGCCAGCACCCCCACCCGCCGTGCCCGCTCCCGGGGCCTCATCCCGGTGATGTCCCGGCCCTGCAACCGGATGCGTCCGGTGTAAGCCGTTCCTCCGGCCACGGCATTGATCAGGGTGGATTTTCCCGCCCCGTTGGGCCCCACCAGCATCAGCCACTGGCCCTCTTCCAGGGAAAAACTCACATCCTTCAGGATCTTCAGGGGGCCATACGCTACGCCCAGATTTTCAATATCCAACATACTCATGTCCGGCAGCCCCCCTTCTGCTCCGATAGAAGATCAGCACGAAGGCCACCGCCCCCACCAACGAGGTGAGTACGCCGATGGGCAATTCCAGGGGTTTCACCAGGATGCGGGCCGTCAAATCCGCCAACATCAAAAAAACCGCCCCTACCGTCATGCTGGCGGGCAGGAGCACTTTGTGGTCTGGCCCCGAGAGCATCCGGGTCATGTGGGGGATCACCAAGCCTACAAAGCCAATGGTCCCGCCTACGGACACACACACACCGATCAGGGCGGACACACACACCATCACCAGCAGCTTTACCCTTTTCACATCCACCCCCACGTGCCGGGCGTTCTCCTCCCCTACCGCAAAGGCGTTGAGTTCCCGGCCCAGGCACAGGATGATGCCGGCACAGGGCAGCAGCGCCCCCGCCAGCAGCAGGGCGTGGCCGTACCCCGTCCCAGCCAGGGAGCCCATGGTCCAGAACGTGATGGTCCTGACATGTTCCCCTGCAAAGGCAATGACCAGGCTCATGAGGGCGCTGGCGAACATGGAGAAAATTACCCCCACCAGGATGATGGTGTTGGTGGCAAGGCTGCCGTCCAGCGCGAAGGAGAGGGCCAGGATGACCAGCAGGGAGCCGAAGGCAAACAGCACCGCCATCACCACTGCGCCCCCCATGCCCGTCCTCCCCAGGGCGATAGCGAGCACCGCCCCGAGGGCTGCCCCTGCAGACACCCCCAAAGTGGACCCGTCTGCCAGGGGATTGCGCAGCAGGCCCTGCATGGCGCACCCGCTCAGGGACAGGGCTGCCCCCACCAGGGCCACGCACAGAACCCTTGGCAGGCGCACCGTCCGGATGATCAAGCTGTCCGGGGATGCCGCTTCCAAAAGGCCAAAAAGCGCCCGGATGGTCTGCCCCAGCCCGATGTTCACGCTGCCGACACACACGCAAAGGGCAAATACGAGGGGCACCGGCGCTCCATACAAAGCCAGCCTGCGCACCCGCCTCTTTTTGTCTCTATCCACGCCCGGTCTCTCCATTCTTTGGGTCCCGCCTTCCCCGTCCCCCGCCGCTCAAATCCCGGCTCATGGCAAGGAGTCCCTTAAGCTGTTCTTCGTCTACCCGCCCGTCCAGGGCCACGGAAATCCAATGGGTCTTGTTCATATGATAGGCGGGGTATATGCCCGGCAACCCCAGGAGCGCCCCGATCAACATCGGGTCGCCCTTGAGGTTGACCACGTCAATCCGACCCGTCGACCCCGGCTCCAGCCGATCCCGCGGGATGTCCATGATGATGGCAAACCATTTTCGGTTGCCGGGATGGCGGAACACCCCGTGCCGGGGCGTCTCCGGCCAAGGGTATTCCGGCTCCACGCCGTACTGCTCCCGGATCCAACGGGTAAGTTCCGCCCTGTTCATATCTTTCTCTCTGACCGTATGTTCAGTCTTTGGTCACAAAGGCCTGCAGGGTTTTGGCCGCGTCCAGCAGTCTGGGGCCCGGCCTGGAGATTTCGTTGGAATCCGCATTCAGTATGGCGCCGTTTTTCACCGCCTTCATGTTCTGCCAGCTTCCCCGGCCCAGGATTTCCTCTACCGGGGTGGGGCCCTCGCCGAAGTACATGGTGATGGTTACGATGTAGTCGGGATCCCGCTGGATCACCTGTTCCTCGGACACCTCTCCCCAGCCCTGCACGTCGGAAAATGCATTCTCCAGCCCCACCATCTGGGCCAGTTCCTCCATAAAGGTGCCGCTGCCCGCGGTCCAAAGCCCCCACTCCAAGGGGGACACCTCAAAATACACCGTCTTTCCCGTCTCCCTTACCCCGGCTGCAATCTCCGCAAAGCCCTGGCGCATGGACTCCGTTAACGCTTCTGCCTCCGTTTCTTTGACCAGGGCCGCCCCGATCATTTCAATGGCCCGGTACACCCCTTCGATGTCGTGCGCATCGCTCACCAGCACGCTGATGCCGGCTTCCTCCAGGGCGTTCACCTGCTCCACGGGCTGGTCCATGGTGCCCATCAGCACCAGATCCGGAGCCAGGGCGATGATCTGCTCCAGGTTGGTTTCGTAGCCCGAAGCGACTGCCGGTACCTCCAGCACCTCCACGGGATAATCGCAGTATTCTCCCCGGCCCACCAGGGTATCTCCCGCCCCCAGGGCACACAGAATCTCGCAGTCCGCAGCGGTCAGCGCCACCACCCGCTCGGCAGGTCCGTCCAAGACGACGTCCCGGCCCGTCATGTCGATGACCGTCCGCTCCTGGGCAGCGCACAGGCAGGAACAGGACAGCACGAAGCACAGGAACAAGATACAGATCCTCCGGATAGACATGGGCATTTCCCCCTTTCAAAATGTGCGCAAGCAAAGGGCGGCGGAAAAACAAAACCGCTCCCACGCGTTCGGGGAGCGGCAGTACGCCCTGAATAACGGCACATCCCTTCCCGAGGAGAATTGATGTGTAAGCAGGTCTCCCGACTTGGCTTCATCCTACCGGGGCGCCTTCCCGCCTTTCGGCAGTGGCCCATACCCCTTCGTCAGCTTCACGGTTACTGGGATAGTCCGGGAATCGCACCCGTGTTCCCATCGTTCCGGGCGGAACGGTGCTTTCGCACAAATACACACGCCATTCACTTGCACTGTGATTATACCCGATGGAGCGGCCCTTGTCAACAGGGGATCCGTGCCCTGAAGCAGCGCCCAACTCCTTCGTACTTGTCCGTTCTTTGGCTGACTATCGGGTTCCCTGTCAGGGGTACTTTTCCCCTGCCAGCCCCATATTGATGCAGCGGGTCTGTTCGTACAGCCTTTTGTACAGCTGGTAGCGGTCCCGGTAAAAGTTGGTCCAGGCGGGCACCGGTTCGACGACCCGTTCAATCTCTACCAGGGCCTCCGAGGCCTCTTCAATGGAGCCGTACTCCCCCCGGGCATAGGCCATGATGGCCATCATTCCGCCGGGCGCCCCCAGATTGGTCCTGGGGATCTCGATGGGCATATCCAACAAAGAAGCCTTCATCTGCATCCAGATTCTGCTGTTGGTGGTGCCCCCCACAGCCCGAAGCTTTTTGATCCGCACCCCCGCCGCCCGGGCGGCCAGGCAGGTATCGAAAAAGGCCAGAGCGCCTCCTTCCATGACGGCCCGCATCATCTCCGCCCGGGTGGTGCCCAGGGTGATGCCGTAGAAAGCGCCCCGGGCCATGGTATCCCAGATGGGCGCCCGTTCCCCCGCCAGGTAGGGCAAAAAGAGCAACCGGGAGGGGCCCGGACAGTCCCGGGCGATTTCGTCGTTCATGCGGGCATAGGCGTTCTCTCCGTCCCCGGTCTCCCGGTACAGGGTATCCCGGAACCACTTCAGAGAGGCGCCGTTCGTGCTCATGGTGCCCAGCAGCATGTGCTGATCCGGGATGGCGCTCTTGATATAGGTCATGCACTCCGCGGTGTGGATGCGCTCCGTGGCCAACATCAACACAGAGGAGGTCCCGGACATCTCCGCAGCAACCCCGGAAGCGGATACCCCCGCCTCGAAGGCAGCGGCAGAGGCGTCGGGGCAACCCGCCAGCACCTGGCAACCCAAGGGCAGCCCGGTCTCCTCCGACGCTTCGCAGCTAACCCTGCCCACGGTGTCGAACACGCGCTGTACCCTGGGCAGCCACGCCCGGTCCAGGTCCAGGGCCTCTATGATCTCATCGCTCCAGCAGCCCCCGCGGATGTCCCATGCCTGGGTGATGGTTGCATGGGGCTCGTCGATGGACAGTTCTCCCGTTAGTTTGTAGTTGATGTACCCGTTGATCTGCAGCAGATGGCGGGTCTTTTCATAGATCCAGGGCTCGTTTTCCCGCACCCACAGGAGGCCGGACAGGGGATAGTAGGGATCCACGCTGTTGCCCGTGATCTGGTACACCCGTTTGCCGGGCAGCGCCCGCTCGATCCAGGCGCATTGGCTGTCCGAACGCCGATCCATCCAGATCATGGCGTTGCGCAGAGGCTTTCCCGCCCCATCCAGACAGAGCAGGGTGGGCGCCTGGGCGCTGACCGCGATCTGCACCACCTGAGAGGCGCTGCAGCTTGCCCGTTTCAGGGATTGGGCAATGGCCGCCTTGGTATGGACCCACCAGTCCTCCGGGCGCTGTTCGTAGCCGTTGCTCCCGGTTGCCAGGGTCTCATACTCGCTGACCCCCTCCCCCAGCACCTGCATGCCCCGGCCAAAGGCAATACACTTTGCATTGGTGGTCCCGACGTCTATCGCCAGCATGATCTCTTTCATGAAGTAAGCTCCTCTTTCGGATTTAACCCATTCACATACTGTCTTCCCTTGCACGGCGTCCGCCCGGAAGGTATCATGGACAGGGAAATATTTGAGAAATTGGGGGTCTTGATCCATGAAAACCGTAGCCGTTGCCGACGCCTTTATGCTGGAAAACTACTATCTGGACTGCTTCAAAGAGCATCCCGAATACCAGCTTGCCAAAATGCTCTTCTTTGGGGCTCCCGACCGCGCTTCCATGCGGGATCCCATCCACCTGATCGAGCGCCAGGGCCCCGACGCCGTAGAACCCCCCCAGGAACTGTACGACGCAGTGGAGGACGCAGAGGTCCTGATGGTGCACCTGTGCCCCGTCAACCGCCGGGTCATCCAACGGGCCAAAAAGCTCAAATTCATCCTGCTCAACCGGGGCGGCACGGAAAATGTAGACCTGAAAGCGGCTGCCGAGCACGGTATCCCGGTGCTGAACAACCCGGCCCACAACGCCAACTCCGTCACCGAGCTCACCCTGGGGCTCATGATCTCCGAGACCCGGAACCTGGCCCGCACCCACTGCAACATGATGCAGGGCATCTGGTGTGAGCACTACAGCAATGCCGGCAATGTGCGGGAGATCAGCGGCCAAGTGGTGGGCATCATCGGTTTTGGCAACATCGGCCGCCGGGTGGCCCGCAAGCTCACCGTGTTCGACTGCAAAAAGGTGCTGGTATACGACAAATATGTCTCGCCCGATGATCCGGACCTGGCCAAATACGGCTGCGAGTTCGTAGACCTGGAAACCCTGATGCATAGCTCCGACATCGTCACCCTGCACGTGCGTTCCGATGACCTGGTGCTGGACGGGGAGATCCTGCGCAAGATGAAGAAAGGCGCCTATTTCATCAACACCGCCCGGCCTCACCTGATCGACAACGACGCCATGGTGGAGCTGCTCCGCAGCCGCCACCTGGCGGGGGCCGCTTTCGACGTGTTCATGCAGGAGCCCATCCGTCCCGACGAGCCCTACATCACCCTGGACAATGTCACCCTGGCCAACCACCGGGGCGGCGACACGGTAAACTGCTACTCCGACAGTCCCTCCATGCTCTTCCAGTACGCCAACACCATGATGGCAGGAGGCGAAGTCAAGTTCTTCGCCAATCGGGAATACATGAAGGGATAAACACCGCGATGCTCCGGCGGGGCTGCGATGCGCCCCGCCGGATCGTTTTATCCAAGCACCTCTTTGTTGAAAACAAACTGCAGCTTTTCCCCGTTCAGAAAGCGTTGGATATCTTCCACGATCATGATGGAATGGTGGGCCGCCACGTCCCGGGAGTCCCCTGCCAGGTGGGGCGTTATCACCACGTTGTCCATCTTCAGCAGAGGATGGTTGGCGGGCATGGGCTCCTGCAGGAACACGTCCAGTACCGCCCCGGCGATCCTTCCGCTGGTCAGCGCGTCCAGCATGGATTGCTGGTCCACGATCACACCCCGGGCCGTGTTGATGAACACCGCCGTAGGCTTCATCAAATCAAACTCCCGTTTGCCGATCATGCCCTTGGTCTCGGGGGTCACCGCGCAGTGCAGGGACACAAAATCGCTCTGCCGCAGCAGTTCTTCCATGGAGAGCAGTTCCACTTCGTCTTCCTCGGCTACCTGGGGGGGCAGATAGGGATCGTACACCACCACCCGCATCTCCAGGGCTTTCAGGAAGCGGTTCAGCCGACGCCCGATGGCGCCGTACCCGATCAAGCCGAAGGTGCGACGGAACATCTCATAGCCCTCGTAGGCGAGGAAGGGGGTATCCGGGCCGGGCATATTGAAGCCCCACACGATGTCATCCCGTTCCGGCACCTTGTTGATGTCCTCCACCGGATCCGCCAGGTATTTGCCGTTTCGCACCTCGTGATAAGACAGGGGGATTTTCCGGATCAGACCGATGACGGCCCCCAGCAGGAATTCCGCCACCGCATTGGCGTTGCGGCCCGGGCTGTACACGATGGGCAGGCCCCGCTCGTTGGCCGCGTCCCGGTCGATGTTCACCGGCTTGCCCCGGGGGCAGGCCAACAGCCGCACGTTGGGGCAGGCATCCAGCACCCGCCGGGTGATCTGATCCACCCCGGTGATCAGGAAGTCCGCATCGTGGAACCACTGGATGCACTCTTCCTCGTTCAGGATCCAGCCGTCCCTCACCGCCCAGCCGCACAGGGTGACGTCGCACAGTTCCTTCAGTTTGGACAGGTATGGCTCCGCCAGCACGGCGGAGACCACCGCCTTGGGTTTCTTCATCTTCCATCACCTCTGGCCGTATTTGTTCAGGAAGTAGTCGCGCATGGCAGCGATGTCGGCGGGATCCAGCTCCACCGGCCCCCCTACGGCCATGGTGCCGATGTACACCTGTGCCGTCTTTTCCAGCAGGACCGCAGCCAGCAGCGCCTCGTCCAGGTTGCGGCCGATGGTCACCGCGCCGTGGTTGGGCACCAGCACCCCGTTGCCTTCTTTCATGGCTGCCGCCACCGCAGCCCCCATTTCGGGGGTGCCGGGCATGGCGTACTCGGCCACCGGGATGGCGCCTCCCAGGATCTGCACCTGGTCGTCGCACACGGGGGGGATGGGCTTCCGGGCGGTAGCCATGATCAGGGCGTAGGTGGAGTGGGTATGCACCACTGCGTTCATGTCCGGGTGCTCCAACAAGAGCTGGGCGTGCATATAGAATTCGATGCTGGGCTTGCGGCTGTCGGGATCCCGCTCGTAGGTGTGCATGTTCATGATGACCATGTCGTCGGGATTGAGGATTTCATATTTCATGCCCGAGGGGGTAACCACCATGTAGTCCTTGTCGATCCGGGCGGCGATGTTGCCCCAGGTACCCGCCACCAGGCCGCTGTCATACATCTTTCTGCTCGTTTCACATACCGCCCGCTGTACCTCTTTTGCTCTGTTCATGTCCATTTTGTGCTCATCCTTTCGAATTTTTTGTCTTTTTGCCTCACAGGAGCCGCAGCCGCTTCTGCCAGAACTCTCCCATGCCCTGCTGCAGTTCCTTGAAGAGTTGGTATACCATGAGATACCGTTCATGCCGCGCGCCATCGGGCTCGAACGCCGTGACGCTGCCCCCGGCGCTTCCGTCCTCCACGGTTTTTTTCTGTCCCAGAGCCACGGGCAGCATCCGGGCGATGCCCATGGTCCCCGCCTCCCGGACACTGATCCGCCCGCATGGCACCCCGATCATGTCGCAGAACATCTGGCACACCGTGGGGCTCACCGAGGCGCCGCCGGACAGGCAGATGTGGGTGTACTTCCCCTCCAGGGGCAGGAAGCAATCGTAGAAGGAGCAGGCCAGCCCTTCCATGGCGGCCCGCATCATGTGCAGCGGGGTGTGGGACTGGGTCAACCCGAAAAACCCCGCCGTGGCAAAGGGATCCTTGAAGGGGATGCGCTCCCCGCAGATGTAGGGGTGGTAGATCAATCCGCCGCTGCCGATGGGCAGTTCCTCCAATCGCTTCTCGATGGAGGGATAGGGTTCCTCCGGGAACAACAGCGCCTTCACATAGTCCATGGTGGAAGCCCCGGACAACGTAGGCATGGCCTTGATGCAGCCGCCGGGTATGGGGCTGGACACATAGATGCAGTTCTTGTCGGAATAGTCCATGTCCCCGGTCTCCAGGGCAATCTGGGAGGACAGGGTAGTGCCGATGATGGCACAGGCGCTGCCGGGCAAAAAGGTTCCGTTGCCCACGGCGGTCACGGCTACGTCCACCCCCCCTTCCATCACGGGGACACCCTGGGGCAGCCCGGTCTGGGCTGCGGCCTCCCCGGTGATCTTTCCGATGATGGACAGGGAAGGCACGATGGGGGCCAAGTGCTTGACGGCATCGCCAATGCCCGCCAACTCGAAGACTTTTTCCGTGTAGTCCCCTTTGGCAAAGTCGTAGCCGCTGAGGGAAGCGTCGCTCTGGTCGGTGAGCATCTCCCCCGTCAGCCGGTAGTTCAGCCAGTCCTTGCAGTGGAACACCTTGCGGATGCGGCTGTACGCATCGGGCCGGCTATGTTTCAGCCAGGTCAACAGCCCCATGACGCTGCCCGCATAGATCTGGTTGGTCTCGAAGAGGTCGAAAGCCTCCCGCATGCCCGGGATGCCGTCAAAGTCTATGGAGCGCGCCCGGGTATCGTTCCAGAGCAGGGCGTTGCCCACGGGCTCCCCAGCCCCGTCCACGGCCCACAGCCCGTCCCCCTGGCCCGTAACCCCCATGCCTGCCAGATCCTGTATGGCCTTTGGGTTGCGCTCCGCCAGTTCCCGGGTCACCCGGCACAGGCCTTCCCATACTTCCTGCATATCCAGCTCATTGGCGCCGGGAAAGGGGCTGATTGTGTTCATGTTCAGCTTGGCCTCATCGATGACATGGTACCCCTCATCGATGAGGGACGCCTTGACCACGGTGGTGCCGCAGTCCACGCACAAATAGATGGGTTTGCTCACATTCTCGCCTCCATCCCATCAATACAAAAAAACCTCGGGGGAAAGAGCATTTCCCCCGAAAAGAACTTGGTTTACCGGTCGGAACGGATCCTGTCTCCCGTCTCGAGGTCAAACAAATGGGTCTTCTCCCCGTTCACCTCCAGGCGGATGATGTCGCCGTGGCGGTAGCGGGTCTCGTCGTTGGTGATCAGCATCATCATGTGTTCTCCCACCCGAACGCCGATGCGGCGCTCGTCCCCCAGGTTCTCAAATACAGCCACACGTTCGGGATTGCCCTTGGATTCAGGTCCTCCCACGTACAGGTCCATGGGGCGTACGCCCATCTTCACCCGGAAGCCGTCCCGCACCTTGCTATAGTAGCGGGCGGGCACCAGGATGCGCAGCTCGCTCTCCGCGAAGGTGAAGAAGAAGTCGTTTTCGTCCTTGATCACCGTGGTCTCCAGGATGTTCATGGGCGGCTCGCCGATGAAGGCTGCGACGAATTCGTTCACCGGGTCGTCGTACACCTCCATGGGGGTGCCAAACTGTTGCAGCACGCCCAGGTCCATGATGGCGATCCGGTCCGCCAGGGACATGGCCTCCAGCTGGTCGTGGGTGACGTACACCGAGGTGCAATTGATCTCGATGTGCAGGCGCTTGATTTCGACGCGCATCGACTGGCGCATCTTACCGTCCAGGTGGCTGAGGGGCTCGTCCATCAGCAGGATCTCGGGGCGGCGCACGATGGCCCGGGCGATGTTCACACGCTGCTTCTGGCCGCCGGACAGCTTCACGGGCATCATGTCCAGCAATTCCTCGCAGTGCATCAGCTTGGCGATATCCCGCACCCGCCCGTCGATCTCCCCCTTGGCGACGCCTTTGGCCCGCAGGTTGAAGGCGATGTTGTCGTACACCGTCAGGGGCGGATACATGGCGTAATCTTCGAAGGCCAGGCCAATGTGCCTGTCCTTGGGATGCAGGTCGTTGATCCGGGTCTCACCGATGTAGATGTCGCCCTTGGTGATTTCCTCCAGGCCGGCGATCATGCGCAGGGTCGTGGTCTTGCCGCAGCCCGAGGGCCCCAACAAGGCGACGAACTCGCCATCGTTGCAAGTAAGGCACAGGTCGTTCACCGCATAGTCATTGACCGTCTTCGTCTTCTTGCCGACGTTGTCGTAGCGCTTGAACAGGTTTTTGATCGTCAGATTTGCCATAATTCTACGCCTCCTTTGCCTGCTCGGCGACCAGCTCTTTCACAGCTGCCTCGTCAAAGCGCCCGATATATTCCGTGGTCCCGGCATCAAAGAAAATGGCGCGATCGATCTCCATGGTAACAAATATCTCCTGGTCCAGCTTTACCGGCAGCCCGTTGGGGGCGATGACCCTTAGATGCTGGTCTCCCACCTGCACCGTGAGCACCGACTTGTTGCCGATGGTCTCAAAGCTGTACACATTGCCGGTAAAGGCGCCCGGCACTTTTTCGAAGTGGTAGTGGACGTTCTGGGGACGCAGGCCCACGTGGATCTGCTCCATGCCCTCGGTGCGCTCCTCCAGTTCCTCGTGCTTTGGCATCGGGATGAGCTGTTCGGGGCACTCTGCCCAGCACAGCGAGCTGCCATCCTCACGGACCAGGGTGCACTCCAGCAGGTTGATCTCCGGATCGCCCATCAGCTGGGCGACGAACTCGTTCCGGGGCATGTAGTAGATCTCGTCGCTGGTGCCTACCTGAATGATCTCTCCCAGGTTGATCACCGCGATGCGGTTCGCCAGGCTCATGGCCTCCATAAAGTCATGGGTCACGTAGATCGAGGTGGTGCCGAAGGCCGTCTGCATCTCTTTCAGCTCGGAACGCATGGCGTTGCGCAGCTTGGCGTCCAAATGGGCCAGGGGCTCGTCCATCAGAAAGACATTGGGCTCCCGCACCAGGGCGCGTCCCAGGGCCACCCGCTGCCGCTGCCCGTTGGACAGCTGGCTGGGCAACCGCTCCAGCAGCTTGTCGATCTTCATCATGGCAGCCACCTTGTGGACCGCCTCTTTGATGTACGCCTCGTTCTGGGCCTTGTTGTCCTTGAACTTCTTGTAGCGGGGGCTGCGCAGGGGGGAGGCGATGTTGTCGTACACCGTCATGTGGGGATACAGGGCGTAGTTCTCGAACACCATGGCCACGTTGCGGTCGGCAGGGTCCACCTGGTTGACGACCTCGTCGCCGATCCGCACCATCCCCTCTTCCGGGATCTGGATGCCCGCGATGTTGTTCAGGATGGTGGTCTTCCCCGCGCCCGCCGGGCCGAAGAGGACGAAGAATTCCTTGTCCTGGATCTCCAGGGTCACGTTCTTCAGCGCCGTGGTCTTGCCGAAGCGCTTGCTCACATTGATCAATTCTATCTTTGCCATACTATCACCCTAACCCTTAACGGCGCCGAAGCTCAGGCCGCGCACCAGATGTTTTTGGATGCAAATGGCGAAGATGATGGAGGGCAGCGCCGAAATGGTGGCCGCCACCGCCATTTGCCCGTAGTGGACCGTGCTCTGCGCAAGATATTTGGTGGCTGCAACGGTGATGGGCTCGATCTTGATGCCTGCCAGCAGCAGCGGGAAGGTGAAGCTGTTCCAGGCGAAGATGAAGCACAGCAGCGCCGAGGAGACCAGGCCGGGCTTGATGAGGGGCAACAGGAATTTCAGGAAGACCTGGTACCAGTTGTAGCCGTCCACCTGGGCGGCGTGCTCGATCTCCACCGAGATGTCCTCGAAATAGCCCCGCACCACCCAGATGATCAGGGGCATGGAAATTAGCTGGTATACCCAGATCAGGCCCAGGTAGGAATCGTACAGGCCCAGCTTCTGGTAGATCATGTACAGGGGCAGCACCACCAGGATCTCCGGGGCGAACTTGAAGGACAGGATCTGGAAGGCGATCTTTTCCTTGTTCTTGAACTCGTAGCGGGCAAAGGCGTAGGCCGCCGGCACCCCCGCCAGCACGGACACCAGTACGGCGCCCCCGGCCACGATGACCGAGTCCTTGATGTAGCGGAAGTAGTCGGTGTAAAACAGCACCTGCTTGTAGTTGTCGAGCGTAGGCGTGAAGACGAAGGTGGTGGTCAGCATTTCGGCGTCGCTTTTGAAGGTCAGGATGACCATCCACAGCAAGGGAAACAGGGCGAACACCGAGTAAATGGCCAGACCGCCGTTCTTCAGGACCGCATACAGCCGTTTTTTCGCAGTCGGACTCATATCGCTCTACGCTCCTTTCGCGGCACTGCCGGCATCCTTGCTCTTGATGAACTTGTGCCAGAAGCGCTGTTTCTTTTCGACCTCGACGTCTTTGCCTGCGGCCTGGTACTGGCTGATGCGCCACTTTTCCACGATGAAGCTGGCGCACTTGTTGACGATGTACCACAGCACCAGGATGTACGGCAAAGCGTTGGAGAATTTCTGATACATGTACCCCGTGGTATAGGCAGTGACCGACAAACTCATCAGGGTGTCGCCGGGGCCGCCCTTTGTCAGCGAGAAAATGATGCCGAACTCCTGCAGCGCCGCCATCAGGCGGAACAGCAGGGCGATCAGGATGGAGGGTTTCAGCATGGGCAGGGTCAGGTTCATGAAGTTGAACCAGCCGCTGCCGCCGTCGATCTTGGCGGATTCAAAGGGGGACTTGGGCAAAGACTGGATGCCCGCCAGGATCAGGATGATGACGAAGGGACAGTTGACCCACACGTCGATCATGACCACGGTGAGCATGGCGGTCTTCTTGGACGCGCCCCATTGCATGCCGTATATGCCCAGGAGGTTCAGGAATTTGTCGATGATGCCCACGCCATGGGACAGCATCAACTGCCAGATGATGGTGCCGATGACCGGGGCAACCATCAGGGGAAAGATCAGGGCCACCCGCAGGATGCGGGAAAAGCGGTTGTTGGTGTTGCCCAGCAGCATGGCGATGCCAAGGCCCAGCAGCATTTCCACCAGGGTAGCCCAGAAGGCGTAGCGCACCGTGACCCACACCGCGTTCCAGAAATCTTTGGCCTGGAACATGCGGATCCAGTTGCGGAACCACACGAAGTCCGCTATGGGCCTTCTGAAGGTGTATGTCGTCAGCGAATAGTAAATGGCCATCCCGAAGGGGATCAGGATGCCGATGGTGATCAGCAGCGCCGGCGCTACGATGAGGTATGGGCGAATACGGTTTTTCAGTGGAACGACATTCAAATCTGTCGCGAGCGCCGCGCCGCCTTCCTTGTTGGTTGCTTTGTTCTTGTTCAATCCCATCCATCTCCCTTACACGATACCTTAGAGGATCCGGTCAAACCGGGTGCATCAAGAGGGCAGACGCCCTCTTGATGCACAAAGGCTTACATGGAACTATACGCAGTCAGGGGTATCGCTTATTCGCAGACGATATCCTCAACGGCGATGTCCAGCTCGGCTTTCAGGGCCTTCATGGCAGCTGCGGTGTCGCAGGCGCCGGTGGTGCGATACTCTTCCACCAGATCCTGCAGCGTGGCCGCCCAGGTTGTGGTGGTCTCGAAGAAGTAGGGCTGGGGGGTGAACTGGATGGTTGCGTTGGGCAGCAGCACTTCCAGGGCCTCCAGGTAACCGTAGGAGGCGCCCACGATGGACTTGTACGCTTCAGACTCGGCGACGGAGGCGCGTGGGCTGTCAGCACAGGCGGCCTCGGTGCCGGAGAAGAGCATGAACTCGGGGCTGGTGAAGTACTGCAGGAACAGCCAGGCACCACCCTTGTTGTCGGAGTAGGAGTTCATGCCCAGGGACCAGACCCACACGTTGGACTTGATGTCCGCAGCGGTCAGGCCGGAGCCCGCGGGCACGACGCCGGGGAACCAACCGAGGTTGCCGGACTCTGCAGAGGCGCCTGCCGGATAGTTCTGGAAGTAGCCGTTGCAGGTGGCGTCGTACAGGAGGGCAGCCACACCGGCGCCCAGGTGAGAGCCGGCCTCGTACCAGGTGAAGGTAGCCCACTGGGGAGAAGAGCCTTCGACCACCAGTTTTACCCAGTAGTCGGTCATGGCGATGGCTTCTTCGCTGTCCAGTTTGCAGACCAGGCGGCCGTCTTCCACTTCAAAGTCCTTGCCGCCCCAGGTGGAGAACAGGGTCATGTAGCCGGGATGGATGGTCGCCCAGTTCCGGGTGCCGCGGACCGCAATGCCGTAGGAGCCTTCGCCGTTCCAGCCGTTCAGGGACTTGGACAGCTCAAGCAGTTGGTCGGTATCCTCGGGCAGGGCAATGCCGTTCTCCTCGAAGTATTTCCAGTTGTAGGCGATGTTGTTCAGCTCGTAGCCCATGGGGATGGCATACTGGCTGCCCTCGCCCACGGGATGGCCCGCGATGCAGTCCCAGCACAGGGTGCCCACGACGCCGGCATAGAAATCGTCAAAGTTGTAGGACGCTTCGGTCTTGGCGGGATCGTTGATATAGTCCTCCAGGGGCTCCATGTAGCCGGCGGAGGCATAGTCCCAAACCTGATAGGCGCCAGTCATGAAGATGTCGGGATCGCCGTTGCGGGCGGCCAGGCCGATGTTCAGCTTGTCGAAGTAGTTCTCTTCGGGGGTAACGGAATACTCCACGTCGATGCCGGTCAGGGCTTCGAACTCTTCCAGTTTGCCGTAGTCGGTCACGGCCTTCTGGTAGTTGTGCTGGTTGAGCATGACCTGCAGCTTGGTGCCTTCAAATTCCTTCCAGTTTACTTCTGCGGAGGCGCCGGCGACCATGGCCAGAGCCATCACAAGGACGAGTACCATTGCAAAGAGTTTTTTCATTAAATCATCCTCCTGAGTTGTTGTGAACAGTTCCCGGGACCCGACGCCGCCCTTGCCGACACATCCCCACCTCCCGTCCGGCTCGATTGGCAAAGCGACCGGTTCCCCATGTACCGCAGCAGAAAGAGCGCTTGCCGCCTCTCCTGCATGGTGCGCATTTCTTAATACGACTGCCAATTCTACGGATTCTCGCCATTTACATGATAACACAGTTCCGCCTTTATGTCAATTCAATATTTATAATTCCACAATCCCGGGGAGTCGCTGCGCGCAGCGACTCCGTTCCTCATTGACATTCTCCTTTCGGGCCTGTATAATGCGTAACAGATTCCATGCATTTGATTCGAGGAGGGATCCTATGGGACTTTTTGACAAGCTGTTCGATAAGAAGGAATGCGTCATCTGCGGCAAAGAGCTCGGCCTTCTGGGCAAGCGGAAGCTGGAAGACGGCCATATGTGCAAACAATGCGCGGAAAAGTTGTCGCCCTTTATCACCGACCGGCGCGGGTCCACCGCGGAAGAGATCCGGCAGCACCTGGCCTATCGGGAAGACAACCTCGCCCGGGTCCCCAATTTCCACCCCAGCCGCAGCTTTGGTTTCGGGAGCAGCAAACTGCACTTTGACGGGCAGCAAAACTGCTTCATCCTGACCTCTGGCAGCAACTGGCGCAGCGGCAATCCCGACATCGTTGCCATCCAGCAGGTGACTTCCTGCGACATCGACGTGTCGGAGCACCGCCGGGAACTGTACCAAACGGATGCCGAAGGGCGCCGGGAATCCTATAGCCCGCCCCGCTACGAGCTCAGCTACAGCTTCCACATCCGCCTGCATATCGACTCCCCTTATTTCGATGAGATGTACTTCGAGCTGAGCGGCAGCGACCGGCCCAATTCCCGGGACTGCAAGGAGTACTTCGACCTCATGTTCGAAGCACAGACCCTGCAGGCCACCCTGATGCCCCAGGTGTATTCCATGCCGGAACCTCCCAAAGTGGATGCCAGCCAGGCGCTGGGGGACCTGTTCCGGGCCGCCGCAGCCGCCGTGGGGGATGCAGCCAGGAATGCACCCAGGCCCTCAAAGGCGCCGGCGCCCACGCCCCGACCGGCGGAGGAAGAACGCCTGTCCCCCAGGCCCCGTTCCGGGGAAGATCGCTTTGCGCCGAAATCTTCCGGGCGCCCCGCCCCGCGCCCCGGGGAAGGGCCGAAAGCGCCAAAACCCCGGGAACTCTGATCGGCCTCGCCACCCGGATGATCTTTCGGATCATCCGGGTGTTGCCTGTCGCGGCAAGAGCCGGTCAAATTTCCTTTAATTTTCCTCGTTGCCCTATCATTCTTCGTATGAATCTATTATAATAAGTATATATACACAAAGAAAACGGAGGGGAAAACCATGGCACTCATCGATAAGATCAAGACGAAGGCCTGTGCTGATGTCAAGCGCATCGTGTTGCCCGAGGGCGAGGAAGAGCGCAACGTCCAGGCTGCAGCGAAGATCGTCCAGGCGGGCATCGCCAAGCTGACCCTGCTGGGCAATCCCGACACCACCAAGGCCGTTGCCGCGAAGTTCGGCGTGGACCTGAGCGGCATCGACATCGTGAACCCCAAGACCTCTGACAAGGCCGAGGCCTATGCCCAGGCCCTGGCGGAGATCCGCAAGGCCAAGGGCATGACCATTGAGCAGGCCCGGGACCTGGTGGCTGATCCCATGTACTACGGCGTGATGATGGTCAAATCGGGGGATGCGGACGGCCTGGTCTCCGGCGCCATCCATGCCACCGGCGACATGCTGAGGCCTGCGCTGCAGATCATCAAAGCCAAACCCGGCATGAAGACGGTGTCCAGCTGCTTCCTGATGGAGTGCCCGGACAAGTCCCAGGGCGAGGACGGCGTGATGATCTTCGCCGACTGCGCAGTCATCCCCTGCCCCACCGCCGAGGAACTGGCCAACATCGCACTGGGCGCCGCAGATTCCGCCCGCAGCCTCGCGGGCATGGAGCCCAAGGTCGCCATGCTCTCCTTCTCCACCAAAGGCAGCGCCAAGCATGAACTGGTCACCAAGGTACAGGAAGCCACCCGCATCGCCCAGGAACTCGCCCCCGAACTGGAACTGGACGGCGAACTGCAGCTGGACGCCGCGCTGGTGGAGTCCGTAGGTCAGCTCAAGAGCCCGGGCAGCAAAGTGGCGGGCCATGCCAACACCCTGGTCTTCCCGGACCTGCAGTCCGGCAACATCGGCTATAAACTGGTGCAGCGCCTGGCAGGGGCCGAGGCCTACGGGCCAGTGCTCCAGGGCATCGCCAAGCCTTGCAACGACCTGAGCCGGGGCTGCTCCGTAGACGACATCGTGGCCATGGTGGCCATCACCGCCGTACAGGCACAGGGCTGAATGAAAGGCAGTAAAGGAGAGGTATCATGAAAATTCTGGTCATCAACGCGGGATCTTCCTCCCTCAAATATCAGCTGTTCGAGATGCTGGACAAGGTCGTCATCGCCAAGGGCCTGGTGGAGCGCATCGGCATCGCGGACGGCAAGCTCACCCACAGGTACGGCGAAAACGGCAAGTTCGAACTGGACGTGGACATGAAAAACCATACCGTCGCCATGGAGCACGTGCTGGAAGCACTGATGAGCCCGGAGCACGGCGTGATCCATTCCATCGACGAGATCAGCGCAGTGGGGCATCGCGTACTGCACGGCGGCGAGAAACTGACCAAGTCCATCATCATCGACGACTATGTAGAGCAAGTCATCGAGGAATACTTCCCCCTGGGCCCCCTGCACAACCCTGCCAACCTCATGGGCATCCGCGCCTGCAAGGCCATCATGCCTGACACCCCCATGGTGGCCGTATTTGATACCGCCTTCCATCAGACCATGCCCCCCAAGGCCTACCTGTACGGCATCCCCCGCAAGTACTACGAAAACCTGGGCATCCGCCGCTACGGCTTCCACGGCACCAGCCACCGCTACATCGCCGGGGAAATCGTCAAAAAGCCCGGCCTCACCCAGGGCAGCCGCGTGATCATCGCCCACCTGGGCAACGGTTCTTCCCTGTCCGCCTGCGTGGACGGCAAGTGCCAGGACACCTCCATGGGCCTCACGCCTCTTGAGGGCGTGCTGATGGGCACCCGCTCCGGCAGCCTGGATCCCGCGGTGGTGCAATTCATCTCCGAGCGGGAGAGCATGACGGCTACCCAGGTGGTGAACATGCTGAACAAAGAGAGCGGCCTTTTGGCGCTGTCCCAACGCTCCAGCGACATGCGGGACGTGTACACCGGGGCCGAAGAAGGCGACAAGAATTGCCAGGAGACCCTGGACGTGTGGGCCTACGGCGTCAAGAAGTATGTGGGCGCCTACGCCGCCGCCATGGGCGGTCTGGATGCCCTGGTCTTCACCGCCGGCATCGGCGAGAACGACTACCGCAGCCGCGCCAGCGTATGTGAGGGCCTGGAGTTCATGGGCATCAAGATCGACGCCCGGAAGAACGAGGCGCTGCGGGGCGTGGAGGGCATGATCTCCGCCGAGGACAGCAAGGTGCAGGTGTGGGTGATGCCCACCAACGAAGAGCTGGCCATCGCCCGGGACACCCTGTCCCTGGTCACCGCCGAAGCGCAATAAACCGAAGATTAATTTGACAAAATACAGGACAGCCTGTATAATGTCTAAGGTTATCCCAAGAGGTGAGGATCGTTGGCACTGGATGTTTCCCGCGCACTGATGTACCCCGGGCAAAGTTATCCCTTCGAAGAGGCGGTAACGCTCCCCACGATGGAGATCCTGGACGATATGGTCTCCTTTGAGGAGGTCCGGCTTGCGGGGACGTTCACCGGCGCGGAGAAAATCGTGGGTTTTTCGGGCACTCTGGTCGCCACCGTGCACGCCCACTGCGGCCGATGCGTGAGCGATGTGGCCCGATCGGTACGGCTGCCCTTCGACGAGGCCTTCGCCAAAACTCCTGATCCCGATGACCCCGACCTGTATCCGCTGGACGGGCACACGGTGGACCTGACGGATCTTGCCAAGGATGTGCTGCTGTTGGATCTGCCCATGCGGTTCCTGTGCAGCCAGGCCTGCAAGGGCTTGTGCCCGGTGTGCGGGGTCAACCGCAATATCCAGCGTTGTACATGCCAGGAGGGCGGCACCAAGTTGCCCAATCCCTTTTCGGCATTGAGTGAGATGCTCACGAAGGATGAGGAGGTGTAACCATGGCCGTACCGAAAGGTAAAGTATCCAAAGCCCGCAAGAATTCCCGTCGCAGCGCCCATTGGAAGCTGAGCTTGCCCAGCATCGTCAAGTGCTCCCGTTGCCAAAAGATGAAGCTGGCGCATCGCGTCTGCAAGCATTGTGGCTACTACGATGGTCAGCAGGTGGTCCAGGTAGAAGAGAAAGCCAAGTAAGGGATAAAAGGCCCCCGCCTTGAAAAAGCGGGGGTTTTTTTATGCCCTGCCCTCCAGCTCCTTCAGCTCCCGGTGGATCCGGATCGCCAGAGGGAGGGCCAGGGCAAAGGTGAAGAGGTCCGCCACGGGCTGGGCCAGGTATACCCCCCAGATGGGGATTTCAAAGACCCGGGGCAGCACCAGCACCACCGGGATGAACAGCAGCCCCTGCCGGGCCACCGCCAGCAAGGTAGCGCCCGCCACCCGCCCGATGTTCTGGTACAGCATGTTGGTCATGGTCACCAGCCCCATCAGGGCGAAGGGGACGCACTGGCAGCGCAGGGCGATGGTGCCGTGGGCGACGACCTGGGGATCGTCCCGG
The DNA here is from genome assembly GCA_012520375.1 of Clostridiales bacterium. Classification (GTDB taxonomy): domain Bacteria; phylum Bacillota; class Clostridia; order Christensenellales; family Aristaeellaceae; genus Excrementavichristensenella. The sequence goes on along the minus strand of JAAYOH010000080.1, from coordinate 14,924 downwards.
AACAGCCTCACCAGGGGACCCGCAAAGGCAAAGCCCAGAACCGAGCTAAAGAAAAGGAAGCCCATGCCCAGTTTGATGCAGAATACGTAGGCCCGCCGCACCCGGCCGTACAGCCCGGCGCCGTAATTGAAGCCGCACACGGGCTGAAAACCCTGCCCAAAACCCAGCAGCACCGAAAAGGCCAGCATGGCGATCTTGCCCACCACGGAGAAGGCGGCGATGGCGGCATCCGCCTGCCCCGCCGGCACAGCGGCCCCCGCCGCCGCATTCAAGGACAAGGTAGCCATGCTGGCCAGGCCCTGCCGGAACAGGGAGGGCATACCGCCGATGGTGATGTGTTTCATATAGTAGAGGTTGGGCTTGAACTTGCTCACCCGGATGCGCAGGCTGTCCCCCCGGGTGGTGGCCCACAAGAGCAGGGAGAAAGAAAAGATCTGGCTGATGACCGTGGCCAGGGCCGCCCCCGCCGCCCCCATGCCGAAGCCAAAGATGAATAGGGGATCCAGGGCCACGTTCAGCACCGCCCCGGACACCAGCCCGATCATGGAAAAAAAGGAATTCCCCTGGTAGCGCAGCTGGTTGTTCAGCACGAAGGACATGCACATAAAGGGAGCGCCGCACAGGATGAAGCTGAGATAGTCCCGGGCGCTGGCGATGGTGGCTTCTGATACCGTTTCGGGCCGCGCCCCCAGCAGCTTCAGGATGACCTCCCGTCCTCCCAGCCCCACCGCCGTGATCAGACAGCCCATGAGCAGGGCGCATAGGTTGCCCGTTGTGGCCATGGTTTCCGCTTCTTCGATGCACTGGGCGCCCAAACTGCGGGAAATGAAGTTGCCGGAGCCCTGGCCGAAGAAAAAACCGAAGGCCTGGATGATGGCCATGATGGGAAATATCAGTCCCACCCCCGCGGTGGCCTCGGTGCCTACCCGGCCGACAAAATAGGTGTCCGCCGTGTTGTACAGTGCGGTCACCAGCATGGAGATGATGGTGGGTACCGCCAGCCTGCACACCAGTTTTTCCACGGGTTGGGTCGTCATCTGGACGTATTTGTCATGCTTCTTGTCCTGCATATGCCCTTCCTCTTTCCTCTTACAACAGCGGCTCTACCGTGGCCAAAAAATACCCCGTGATGACCTCGGCACTTTCCGGCATGCCCCGGGACAGCCACCAGGCTATGGTTTCCACGAAGGAGGCGGCCATGTGGTTCACCAGAAAGCCCTCCGGCAGCCCGCCCTTCCCCAGCCTCCCCTCCGCTGCATACTGGCTTGTGATCATCTTCACAAGGCCGTCTTTGAAGTAGCCCAGAAAGATCTGGTCGTTGGGGGACGCCAGGAGTTCCAGGATGCTGCGGTCATTTTCCTGTAGATGCCGGACCAGGTGAAGGAAAACCGAATCCGTGGGCTCGCAGGCCACATAGTGGTAATGCGCTTTGGGCAAGCCCATGGCGGTTTCAATGATGTGGCCAAAGAGCTCTCCGCACAGGTCCCGGAGCAGGAATTCCTTGGTCTCGAAGTGGGAATAAAACGTGGTGCGGCCGATATCCGCTCTCTCGACGATGTCCTGTACCGTGATCTCGTTGTAATTCTTCCGGGCCAGCAGCTGGGTGAACGCGGAAAAAATGGCCTTCCGGGTCTTTCTCTGTCGCCTGTCCATGTCCATCCTCCCGTACAAATCGGACGTTTTGTTCGTTAGCGAACAGGACGCCATCTTTATACCTTGCTTTCGGGCTCCCCACGCCTATAATCATAGACAGGGGGCCTTTTGGCATTATGCGCTTTCCAGCCCAAGCTGTCAATGGACGGGAGGTAGAGCCGATGTTAAGTAAAATCAAGGAGCTCTTTCCGGGGATCCTTCCGCCCCTGCTGGGGGGCGTCGCCCTGCTGACGAGTTTTCTCCTGGCCCGGGCTGGGATCGGGCCCCCGGCGGACCCCGCCTGGCTCACCCTGCTCCTGTGCGGTCTGCCCATCCTGGTCTCCGCCCTCAAGCGGCTCATCATGAAGCGCGGCCTGGCCCGGATCTCCTCGCCCCTCCTCATCTCCATCGCCATGGCGGCTGCCCTGTGCATCGGGGAATTGCTGGCCGCCGCAGAGGTGGCCTTCATCATGGCCCTGGGGGAACTCTTGGAAGAAGTGACCTGCAGCCGGGCCCGCAGGGACATCCACAGGCTTTCCCGCCTCGCACCCCTCACGGGGAGAAGGCTGGGCGACGGCGGATCGGAGGAGATCGTGCCCCTCGCCGCCATTCGGGTGGACGACCTCCTTCGGGTGCTGCCCGGAGAAACCATCCCGGTGGATGGGGTGGTGACGGCGGGGGAAAGCGCCGTGGACCAGTCCTCCCTCACCGGGGAATCCCTGCCCGTAGACAAGGCGCCGGGTTCAAGTTTATTCAGCGGCACCCTCAACGGCTACGGCATGCTGGACATGCGGGTTCAGAAATTGCCCGAGGACAGCTCTTTGAGCCGGCTGATCCGGTTGGTACAGGAGGCCGGGGATGACGCCCCTACCCGGCGCACGGCGGATCGCTGGGCCAGCCGCCTGGTTCCCCTGGCCCTTCTGATCGCCCTGTTGACTTTGCTGATCACCCGTGATCCGGTGCGGGCTGTCACGGTGCTGGTGGTCTTTTGTCCCTGCTCCCTGGTGCTGGCTACACCCACCGCCATCATGGCTGCCATCGGGCAGGCCACCCAACAGGGCATAGTGATTGGATCGGGGAGGGCCTTGGAAGAAACGGGGAAAATGGACACCCTGGCCCTGGATAAAACAGGCACCCTCACCACGGGCAAACCCGTCGTCAGCGACATCCTGCCCCTGCAGGAAGGCTGCGATCCCCGGGATCTCCTGGCCCTGGCCGCCGCCGTGGAAAAGGGGAGCAGCCATCCCCTGGCCGCCGCCATCCTGGCCAGGGCAGGGGAACTGGGCGTCCCGGTCCCCGAGGCCTCCGGCTGCACGACCCGGGCGGGCTTGGGCGCCAGTGCCCTGGTGGGGGGCGAAACCCTCTTCGTCGGCAGTCCCCGCTTTCTGGCCGCCCAGGGGATCGCCCTTGGGGATGCCGGTACCCAGACGCTGGCGCCCTTCCAGCGGGCGGGCAAAGCCTGCGTGCTGGTAGCCCGGGGAAAAGCGCTCCTTGGCATCATCGCCCTCGGCGACGCCCTTCGGCCCGGGGCAAAAGCCGCCCTGGATGCCCTGAAAGAGCTGGGGCTCGATCCCATGCTCCTCACCGGGGACAGCGAAGGCGCCGCGGCCCGGCTTGGCGTCCAAAATGTCCGGGCCGAACTGCTGCCCCCCGACAAGGCAGCCCATATCGCGGCCCACAAAACCCTGGGACATCGGGTCATGATGGTGGGCAACGGCATCAACGACGCTCCGGCCCTCAAAACCGCAGACGTGGGCGTCGCCTTTTGCGCCGCTGACATGGCGGTGGACGCGGCGGACGTCGTGGTGCTTCGGGAAGACCTTATGGCCCTCCCCTACCTGGTGCGCCTGTCCAGGGCCGCCATGAGGACCATTGGCATTTCCATCGCCCTCTCCATGGTCATCAATTTGCTGGCCCTGGCGCTCTCCACCGCAGGCCTGCTGGGGCCGGTCTCCGGTGCCCTGGTGCACAACGCCGGCGCGCTGGCGGTGATCCTGCTCTCCGTCTGCCTGTACGGGCGGAAAGTGTAGCTTGGAAAAGCAAACAGGGGATCCTGGGGATCGCTTCCCCGGCACAAGAAAACAGAGCTCCATACAGAAGCTCTGTTTTCTTGCAGGATAGCCCCGTGACGGGACTTATCCTATGATGCCCAGTGCATGGCGTACCGCCAACGGTCCGCCATAGATGCCGGCCGCCAGGCAGCTGCCGCAGGCGGGATAGCGGGGCCCTGCGGTCGTGCCGCCGCACAGATTGCCCATGATGATCTCGCCAGCGCCATAGAGGCCATCGATTGCGCTGCCGTCCTCCCTGAGGATCCGGCAATAAGCATCGGTCGCCAAGCCCATCAGGCAGTTCGTGTTCATAGCCGGATCATACAGGCTCATATAGTAGGGCGCTGTGGTCATGCTGGTCATGTAGGCAAGGGGTACCTGGAAGGGATCCTGGCCGTCCTCCGCCTTGCACTTATTGTATGCCTCCACAGAAGCCAGGAGATTGTCTTTTTGGATGCCGTAAACGTCGCACAATTCTTCCAGGGTATCCGCTTTGTAAGCATAGCCGTTGGCAACGCCCTGCTCCAATAGCGCCACGTATGGGCTGTTGGCATCCGCAAAGCAGTAGGCCTTTTTGCCGGTCTGCATATTGATCAACTGGTTCTTGTCGGCTCCCATGTATTCGTTGCAGAAGCGGTTCCCCTCGATATTTACCATGAAAAAGCTGAGAACGGGTGCCAATCCGCCTTCCACATGGTAGCCGTTCTTTCCGTCCTCGGTCCGCCAGACCCCTCCACAACCATAGCCCGACATGTACGCTCCCAATTCCAGGGCCCACTTGTGGCCGTCTCCGGTAGCGCCCGCCGTGCAGTAGGGGTATTCCGAGTTCCACTCGGGCATGAACCGATCCATCAGTTCATCGCTCTGAAGGAAGCCCCCCGTGGCTAGGATAGTATGCTGAGCATAGATATTGTAAGTGCCCTGGGCGTCCTGTACCGTCACGCCTTTGACGGCGCCCTCTTCAACGATCAACGCCACGGCTGGGCTCTCGTAGCGGGGAATCACTCCGTACCTCTCGGCTATGGCCAGCAGGGCATTGAACAAGCTGTGCCCAGCACCTTCAGCCATGAAAACGTCCAAGTCCCGGGCATCTGCACCGCTGGGGGTGAACTTGTCGGTGTAGAATTTTGCGCCGCCCTCCACGATGAAGTCCATGATCTCGGCAGACATATCGACGATGTTGTCGTTCAGCGCGTGGTTGGCATTCCCCCGGGAAGATTCCCGCAGGTAAGTCTTCATCTGTTCCTTGCTGTATCCCTTGCCGGTGAGGGCATTGAAGTCCGACCCACAGGCCCAAAGAAATCCCTCGTTCAGTGCGGAGGAACCGCCGGCAAAGGAGAGCTTTTCCAGCAGGATCACACTTTTCCCCTGGCGGGCTGCTTCGGTGGCCGCGGAAACACCGGCAGCGCCGGCCCCCACCACCACAAAGTCCACGGTTTCGTCTCTGCTCTCTGCCAGGGCCGGACACAGGGCCAGTAGCATCGCCAGGACGATAAACAGAGAAATCCGTCTTTTCATAATGGCATACTCCTTTCATTATTTCCAGCGTCCGGCTGCGGGATGCAGTCCAGCCGCCTGTATGTTTTTTGCAGAAATGCGATCATCCACCCGCCGCCAACCGCTGTTGTTCCCCATTTGTACGAGGAGCTGCTACAGCCATCAGCCTGTCGCAGCTCCTTGTGGTTCAGCTTTTTTCAGGCTTTACCAGGGCGCCTTGCCCGCCCACACTTCTTCGTAGTTGTTGATGTCCACGATCTCGTAGCCGGTGTCGATGTAGTTGGTCTCGTCGCCCAGGTCCACCTCTTCGCCCTTGATGATCTTGTACAGGGTCTCCACGCCCAGGGCGCCCATGGTGGGGTAGTTCTGGCCGATCAGGATGTCCACCATCCCAAGGCCTACATACTGCATCATGGGCTCGCAGGTGTCGATGGATACGATGCGGCCGCCCCTCTCCATGAAGGCCTTCACTTCGGGCAGGGCATCGGGGTCGGCAAAATAGGGCCAGCCGCCGTCGAAGAACCAGCCGGCCAGGTCGGGATTGGCGGCGGTGAACTGGGAGACGACCTCCACGGACTTCTGCACGTCGTCCTCACCGGTCTGCACGGGCAGCACTTCGATGGGGCTGCCGGCAGCGGCCAGGGTCTCCTTGAAGCCGGTGATGCGCATCTCCAGGTTGGGGGCGCCCAGTACGCCGGTGAGGATGGCCACCTTGCCGCCCTCGGGCAGGTACTCCATCATGTACTCGGCGGACAGTTTGCCAATGGCATAGTTGTCGGTGCCGCAGTAGAAGGCGCGCTTGGATTCAGGGGAGTCGGAATCGAAGCAGCCCACCGCGATGCCGGCATCCACGGCGCGGTCGATGACGTCCTTCAGGGCGTCCGCGTCGTTGCAGCTGATCAGGATGCCGTCCACCTGACGCTCGATCAGGGACTCGATGACGTTCACCTGGGCAGCGGCATCCGATGTGGGAGAGCCTTCCCAGTAGATCTTGACGCCCAGTTCGGCGCCCTTTTCTTCGGCAGCCGTCTTGGCGTCCAGGAAGATGGCGTTGTCCAGAGCCTTGGGGACCACGGCGATCTCCACCTCTTCGGCAAATGCAGAGCTTGCGCCCAGCACCAGCAATGCCACCAACAGGAAAGAGAGAACCTTTTTCATGAGTATAACCTCCTTTTATTTCTCAGCCCCCTTGAACGGGGGAAGAGTTTCACCATTATTTCTTCCGGTCGTGCTGCAGCTTGTCGAAAGATACCGCCACCACGATGACCACGCCCAGCACCGCCTGCTGCCAGTAGGCGGACACGTTCAGCAGCACCAGTCCGTTGCGCAGCACGCCCATGATGGCCGCGCCCAGCACCGAGCCCAGCACCGTACCCACGCCGCCGTTCACCGAGGCGCCGCCGATGATCACCGCCGCAATGGCGTCCATCTCGTAGCCCTGGCCCGCCGTGGACTGGCCCACACCCAGCCGGGCCGCCGTGGCGATGCCCGCAATGGACGACATGAGCCCGCACAGGGCGTACACGATACGCTTGGTGCGATCCACCCGAACGCCTGCGATGCGAGCGGCCTCCTCGTTGCCGCCGATGGCGTACACCCAGCGCCCCAGGATGGTCTTTCGCAGGAAGAAGGAAAAGAGCAGGGCCAGCACCACCATCAGGATGATGGGGGTAGGGATCTGTACCGAGCCCGCGCCGATGGTGCCCAGCCCGATGAACTTGAACTGGTCCGGCAGGCTGCCGATGGGATAGCCCCCGGTGATGCCGTAGGACAGGCCCCTGGCGATGGACATGGTCCCCAGGGTAGCGATGAAGGGGGGCAGCTTCAGCAGGGTGATCAGGGCGCCGTTCAGATATCCGAAAGCCGCGCCGGACAGCATGCCCAACAGCACCCCCAGGATGACCCGCAGCAGCACCGGCATCCCCGTCAAGAGGGGGATGTCCCACTTGGCGATGAACAGGCAGGTGATGATGCTGGAAAAGGCGAAGACCGAGCCCGAGGACAAGTCGATGCCCCCGGTGATGATCGCCAGCAACATGCCCGTGGCCATGATGGCGTAGAAGGAGAACTGCCGCACCACCGAGGTGATGTTGGTGGCGGACAGGAATTTGCCCCCAACGGCGATGGAGAGGAGCAGGCACATGCCCGCCAGGATCAGCACGATGTTGAATACGCTGACCTGCTGGACGCGCCTGATAAAAGAGGGGGCGCCCTTGGATTCGGTTCCGTTGGCAGTCTTCATAGCCATTGGCCTCCTTGTCGTCTATACCTTGGTGGAGAAGATCAGTTCCATGACCCGTTCCTGGGTGGCTTCTTCCCGGCTCAGTTCGCCCCGGACGCTGCCCTCGTGCATGACGATGATCCGATCCGACATGCCCAGTACTTCCGGCAGCTCTGAGGAGATCATCACCACCGCAACGCCCCGGGCGGTCATTTCCCCCATGAGCAGGTGGATCTCCTTCTTGGCCCCCACGTCGATGCCCCGGGTGGGCTCGTCCAGGATCAGCACTTTGGGATCCGTGGCCAGCCACTTGGCGATGACCACCTTCTGCTGGTTGCCCCCGGACAGGTTCATCGCCTTCTGTTCCACCCCCGGGGTGCGGATGCCCAGCCGGTCCACGTACTCCTGGGTGATTTCCACCTCTTTTTTCCGGTTCACCATGTGGTTGACCTTGGTTTCTTCCATGGCGGCCAGGGTGGTGTTCTCCCGCACCGTCATGCCCAGGATCAGGCCCTGAAGCTTGCGGTCTTCGGGCACGAAGCCCAGCCCCGCCTCGATGGCCTCGGTGGGCTGGTGTCCGGACAACACTTTGCCGTCCACCCAGATCTTTCCCGAATCCATCCTGTCGATGCCGAACAGGGCCCGCATGGTCTCGGAGCGCCCCGCCCCAACCAGTCCGGCAAAGCCCAGGATCTCCCCGGCCCGCACGGTAAAAGACACGTTCTGTACCGCCTTGCCCGCGTTTAATCCCTCCACCGACAGGGTCACATCCCCGATGGGCACCTCTTTCTTGGGGAACAGGTCCGTCAGTTCCCGGCCCACCATCATGCGGATCAGCGTTTCCTCGTCACAGTCCTTCGTTTCTACGCAGCCCGCCAGTTCCCCGTCCCGCAGCACCGTGACCCGGTCCGCGATGGCAAAGACCTCGTTCAGCTTGTGGGAGATGAACACGATGGACACGCCCTCGTCCTTGAGTTTTCGGATCAGGTCCATCAGGATGTCGGTCTCCCGGTCGGTCAGTGAAGAGGTGGGCTCGTCCATGATGATCAGCCTAGCGTTGTAGGAAAGGGCCTTGGCCACTTCCACCATCTGCCGCTGGGCGATGGACAGCTCGCTGCACAGGGTCCGCACGTCCACGTCCAGGCCCACCCGCCGGGTGAAGACCTGCGCCTCTTCCAGGGTGCGCTTGTGGTCCAGCAGGAAGCGGTTCTTTCTGCGCTCCCGCCCCACAAACAGATTCTCCGCCACCGACAGGTTGGGCATCTGGTTCAACTCCTGATAGATGATGGAGATGCCCAGTTCCGCCGCCCGGGTGGTAGAGTCGATCTCCACCTCCTGCCCCTGCCAGAAGATGCGCCCCGCGTCCTTTTTGTAGGCCCCGGAGAGGATTTTCATCAGGGTGGACTTGCCCGCTCCGTTCTCCCCGATCAGGGCGTGCACCTCCCCGGGGCGGATATCCAGGGACACGCTTTTCAGTGCCCGCACCCCCGGGAAGTTCTTGTCGATGCCTTCCATGTAGAGAAGCTGCTGCATATGCCCTCCTTGGCCTCTTTCGCCACAACACGTCTTAATCATTCTAACATAATGGTTGCCTTTGGGTCAATATGTCTGGCAGTTTTTCCCCAACATCTTGTCCGCCAGCTCGCTGTTGCCCCGGGACAGGGCTTCCCGGATGCGGGTGGAGGACACTTTCTCCCCTTCCAGCATCACGAAGGGCACCACGTACAGGCTGTAACCAAATCGAGGCGCAAGTTCCCGCAAAAGGTCCACATTTCCGGCGCCCTTGCAGCCAAAGGTGTAATCGCTTCCGCATACGATGGCGCAAAGCCGGTAGCGGGCTGTCAGGCTCTCCAGAAAGGCCTCGGGGCTCAGGGAGGCCATTTCCCGGTCGAAGGTCACCATGTCCACCCGTTCCACCCCCAGGCTCCGCATGACCGCCTCCCGTTGAACTGCGTCCATCAGGGGCTCGGGCGCCTGGGCGAAAACAGAGCGGGGATGGTTGGAAAAGGTGTACACCACGCTCTGCCAGCCCTGCTCCTTTGCGATCTCCACGGTTCGGGAAATCACCCGCCGATGGCCGATGTGCATACCGTCAAACATGCCCAGCGCCACCGCGCTGGGCATGGTCAGCTTCAAATGGTCCATTCTCACGTCACCACGATGCACTTGTGGGGGCAGACCTCGGCGCAATCCCCACAGCGGGTGCATTTGTCCAGATCGATATGGGCAAAGCCGTCCACCACCTGGATGGCGTCGTACTTGCAGGTGCGCACACAGCGGCCGCAGCCGATGCAGCTGCGCATGCACTCCGCATTGGCCAGCTTTGCAGGCTCCATGTTGCGGCAGCGCACCAGCACCTTGGCGTCCATGGGGAACAGGCTGATCACGGACCGGGGGCAGGCGTCCACGCACTTGCCGCAGCCCGTGCACTTGGCGGCATCGATCCAGGCCACGCCGCCCTTGATGGACACCGCTCCGAAGGCGCACTGATCTACGCAATCCCCCAGGCCGATGCAGGCAAAGTGGCAGGCCTTGGGGCCGCCGGCGATGCCCGCCGCTGCCAGGCAACTGCGGTATCCGTCGTAAATGTAGCGGTCCTGTGCCACGCCGATGTTGCCCTGGCACAGCACCCGGGCCACCATGGGCACCAGGGAGCCGGCGTCCAGGCCCATGACCTTGGCAATGCCTTCCGCCGCCCTGGCACCGCCGGGCGGGCAGCAATCGGCCCCCACTTTGCCCTCCACCACTGCCTGGGCACAGGCGTCACAGCCAGGATACCCGCAGGCGCCGCAGTTGGCCCCCGCCAGGTACGAACTCACTTCTTCGATGCGTGGATCTACCTCCACATGGAACTTTTTGCTGGCCACGGTGAGCAGCACCCCGAAGATCAGGCCGATCCCCCCCAGCACCAGCGTGGCAAGAATGATCTGCATAGTATTCCTCCTCCCCTACGCCAGGCCCAAGAAGCCCATAAAGGCCACGGACATGAGACCCGCAATGATCAGGCCGATGGGGAACCCCCTTAGGCACTTGGGAATGTCGGCCAGTTCCAGCCGCTCCCGGACCCCCGCCATGAGCACGATGGCCAACAGGAAGCCCAGGGCGCCGAACACGCCGTTCAGCACGCTGTACAGCAGGTTGTATCCCTCGGACACGTTGAGCACCGCCACGCCCAGTACGGCGCAGTTGGTGGTGATCAGCGGCAGATAGATGCCCAGGGCGTTGTACAGGCTGGGAGAGCTCTTCTTCAGGAAGGTCTCCACGAACTGCACCAGGGCTGCGATCACCAGGATAAAGCTGATGGTGTCCAGGTAGGTCAGTTGCAAAGGCACCAGGATGAAATGGTACACCACATAGGTAAACAGGGAGGCCAGGCCCATGACGAAGGTGACCGCCAGGCCCATGCCCGCCGCGGTACCCACCTTGTTGGACACCCCCAGAAAGGGACAGCAGCCCAGAAAGCGGGAGAAAATGAAGTTGTGGGACAGCACACAGCTGACCATGAACAGCAGGATGCGCAGGATCTCGTTCACGCCTTAACGCCTCCCTTCTTTTTTTCAACGCGGTTGACGATCAGGTTGAAAGCCCCCAGGGACAGCCCGAAGACCATGAATCCGCCGGCGGCCATGCCGATGAGCAGCATGGGCTGGTAGCCCGCGCTCAGGACGTTGAGGCCAAAGATGGAGCCGGAGGAGATCAGCTCCCGCACGCAGCCCATCAGGGTGATGGCGCCGGTGAAGCCGACGCCCATGCCCAGCCCGTCCACGATGGAGGGCAGCACCCCGTTTTTGCTGGCGAAGGCCTCCGCCCGGGCCAGGATGATGCAGTTCACCACGATCAGGGGGATGAACATGCCCAAGGCGTCGTACAGGGAGGGGACAAAAGCCTGCATCAGCAACTGCACCATGGTGACGAAGGTACAGATGACCACGACGAAAGCGGGGATGCGCACCTTGTCGGGAATGAAATTGCGCAGCAGGGAAATCACGGCATTGGAGCCGATCAGGACGAAAGTAGCCGCCGCCCCCATGCCCAGGCCGTTGATGGCGCTGGTGGTGGTGGCAATGGTGGGGCAGATGCCCAGCACCAGGCGGAAAGTCGGGTTCTCGGTGATCACACCGTCGAGGAATACGCTGCCGATGCTCCTGTTGTTGTCAGCCATTGTGCTTTTCCCCCTTTCCATGGCCGTATACGCGATGCCGCACGTACTTGTCGATCAGCGGCGTAACGATGTTCATGAGCAGGATGGCGTAGGTGACGCCCTCGGGATAGCTGCCGAAGGCCCGGATCACCGCCACGATCAGGCCGCAGCCCGCCGCGTACATCACCTGGCCCTTGAAGGTCATGGGGCAGGTGGTGTAGTCGGTGGCCATGAACACCGCGCCGAACAGCAGACCGCCGGACAGGATGGCCGCCACCGGGTCGGCGCCGAAGATCCAGCTGAAGAGGAAGGCAGAGCCCACCATGCACACCGGGATGTGCCAGGTGATGGTGCGGCTGATGATCAGGTAGACGAGGCCCACCAGGATCATCACCTTGCTGACCTCGCCGATGGAGCCGGGGATCCGGCCCAGGAAGAGGTCCAGGTAGGAGGCGCTCAGGCCTCCCAGGGGGGTGGCGCTGCTCACCGCGTCCACGCCCTGCTGCCAGTAGGTGGGGCTGACGTAGGCGGTCATCATCACGGGCCAGGAAGCCAGCAGCACCGCCCGGGCGGTGAGGGCCGGGTTCATGAAGTTGGAGCCGATGCCCCCGAACAGTTCCTTCACGATGACGATGGCGAAGGCAGAACCCACCACCGCCATCCACCAGGGCGCGGAGGAGGGCAGGTTCAGGGCCAGGATCAGGCCGGTGACCAGGGCGGACAGATCCCCCACCCGCACCGGACGCCTGGCGATCAGCTGGAACAGATACTCGCTGAGGATGGCCGTTCCCATGCACACGGCCATCAGCATGGCCGCGTTCCAGCCAAAGTTGTAGATGCCGGCGATCACGCAGGGGACAAGCGCGATCAGCACGTTGAGCATCAGCGTGGTCGTGGTCTCCCCCGAACGGATGTGGGGGAGCGTGGAAAGACGTAGCCTCATTGCGCCTTCCCCCTTTCTGCTGCGATCGCGAGGTTTGCTTTGGCTACCTTAAAGGAAGCCGTCAGCCAGCGACGGGCGGGACAGGCGTAGGAGCAGCAGCCGCACAGGGTGCAGTCCAGCAGGTTCAGCTTCTTGGCCTCGTCCCACTTGGCCATGTCGCAGTGGTGCTTGATCAGGTAGGGGTTCAGCCCCATGGGGCAGGCCTCTACGCAGCGGCCGCAGCGGATGCAGGGCCCCTCCTCCACCGAGCGGGAATCCGGCTTGTTGAACACCACGATGCCGTTGGTGGCCTTGGTGGTGGGCACGTCGTGGTTCGGGGCGCAGGTGCCCGTCATGCCGCCGCCGCAGACGATCTTGCCCGGGTATTCGGAATAGCCGCCGCACTCCCCGATGGCATCGCACAGGTAGGTCCCCACCCGCATGCGCAGGTTGCCGGGTTCCAGCACGCAGCCGGTCACCGTGGTGATGCGTTCCACCAAAGGCTTGCCGTCGATGACCGCGTCCGCTATGGCGTGGGCGGTGGCCACGTTCAACATGATGGTGTGCACGTCCACAGGCAGTTTTCCGCTGGGCACTTCCCGGCCGGTGATTGACTTGATCAGCTGTTTCTCACAGCCTTGGGGGTACTTGGTCTTCAGCACCGCCACCTCTACGCCGATCCGGCCTTCAATGGCCTTGCTCATGGCCTCAATGGCCTCGGGCTTGTTGTCCTCGATGGCGATCACGCCCCGCTTCACGTCCAGGGCCCGCATCGCTGCCCGCAGCCCGTCCACGATGCGCGCGGGCTCCTCCAGCATCAGCCGGTGGTCCGCGGTGAGGTGGGTGTCGCACTCGACGCCGTTCAGGATGATGGTGTCGCAGGTGGCTCCTTCCCGGCAGGTCAGCTTCACGTGGGTGGGAAAAGCCGCGCCCCCCATGCCGCAGATGCCGGCCTCTTTGATGGCGGGCACGATGAGGGCGGGATCGCAGGTCTCCACGTTGCCCAGGGGATTCAGCTCCACCCACTCATCCTTGAAATCGTTTCGGATGCTCACGCACATCATCGGCTCCGCCGTCATGTAAGGGATGGGCTCTACGGCGGTCACGTTCCCGGATACGCTGGCGTGTACCGCCACCCCCAGCGGCCCCACGGGCTCACCGATCAGCTGGCCCATCAGCACGCGGTCGCCCTTGGCGACGCAGGGCTTGGAGGGCGCACCCAGGTGCATGCCCATCAGAATAGCCACCCGATCGGAGACAAAGTCCCGGATCGGCTGGTTGCGGGTGGGAATCTTTCCCTCATGCGCGCCTCGCATCGGATGCACGCCCCCGCGGAATGTCAATTTCGGCAATTCCAACACCCCCAAATACTATTCTCTGGAAAGCTTCGCTTCCTCGGTTTTGATCTCCCAATGGATCACGATGGTAATGATGATGCGCAGCCCGATGATTGCGCCCAGTACGCCCAGCTCCTTCCATTCGTGGACGATGCTGCTTTTGATCACCTCGGCAGCCAGCATAAAGGTAAGGGCGCCGGCGATGCCTTCCGTCAGGAGCATGTGGGCCTTGGGCTCGCGGCGGAGCATGGCGATCAGGCTCTGCACGGCGCGCGCCACGAGGATGGCCACGCCAATCAATTCCAGGATCAGGATCGAGTACTCGGCGATCAACAGGTAGGCTTCCTGAAAAAACGGGATCATGGGCAGGCTCCTCTACGCTGTTACTGGAACAGGCTGTTCAGGGCGTCAAGGGCCGCGTTCGAGGACACGGTGGCCCCGGCCACGGCGTCCACGCCTTCGCCGAAGGCGAAGGGGCCCTTCTTCCCGACAAACTGGTCCGTGAATGCAGGTTCCTGAACGTTGGTACCCAACCCAGGCGTCTCGGCGAACCCTTCGCCCCCGACTTCCAGGGAGGCGATGGCGCCGTCCGCATTCAATGTGATGGTGACCTCCACGGGCCCGCCAAAGCCCTGGCTGGAGGCGCTTAAGGGTTCGGCAGCGGGCGCTTCCGCAGCTTCTTCTGCAGCGAACAGGCTGTTCAGGGCGTCAAGGGCCGCGTTCGAGGACACGGTAGCACCGGCCACGGCGTCCACGCCTTCGCCGAAGGCGAAGGGGCCCTTCTTCCCGACAAACTGGTCCGTGAATGCAGGCTCCTGGACGTTGGTTCCAATGCCCGGCGTCTCGGCGAACCCTTCGCCCCCGACTTCCAGGGTGGCGATGGCGCCGTCCGCATTCAATGTGATGGTGACCTCCACGGGCCCGCCGAAGCCCTGGCTGGAAGCGCTCAAGGGTTCAAGAGCGGGCGCTTCCGCAGCTTCTTCTGCAGCGAACAAACTGTTCAGGGCGTCAAGGGCCGCGTTCGAGGACACGGTGGCCCCGGTCACGGCTTCCACACCCTCGCCGAAGGCGAAGGGGCCCTTCTTCCCGACAAACTGGTCCGTGAATGCGGGCTCCTGGACGT
>JAAYOH010000079.1 GCA_012520375.1 Clostridiales bacterium | reverse complement strand
GGGTCACACAGCCGGGCACCACCGGGATGCCATGCCTTTGCGCCACATCCACCACCTTCTGACTGTATCCGGGCAGCACCAGGAATTTTGCTCCCAGATCGATCACCCGCTCCGCCTGGTCGGAGGTGAGCACCGTGCCCGCACCCACGATCATGCCCGGCAATTCTTTGGCGATGGCCGCAATATTCTGCACAGAGACCTCGTTTTTCAGCAGCACCTCCAACACGGGTAAGCCGCCCTCCATCAAGGCCCTGGCGCAGGGGACGCCGATATCGGGCTCGGCATTGGCAAGGATCGGGCAGATCCCGGTCAGGGTAAGAAGCTCCAGCATATATTGATTCATGGCATGTCCCTCCGTTTTTTATTCCAGCGGTATGCCGCACATCCCGCTCAGTTTGATCAGGCTGTCTGCCATTGCCTGGGTCAATTCTATGGCATCCTCCTCCAGCGCCTTCCTGCGCTTCGCCCATTCCATCTCTCCAGGCAGGAAGATCTTTTCCGTGCCCTGGCCCTTGGGGGCGTCGTGGAGTTCCCTGGCCATTTGTTCCACCCGATCCCCAAAGCGTTCGGGGGGCATCATCTGGGCACAGTCGATGGCAATGAAGGCGTGCCCCGCGTTGTTGGGCGACGCCAGGTTCAGGTTCCAACTGGAAACCTCCCCCAGCATGCCCGCCCCGGTCAACAAGCCGGCCAGGCTCTCCACCATGACCGCCAAGCCATAGCCCTTATGGGCAGCCATGGGCAGCAGATGGGAATCGTGGGGAAAACCCGAGGGATCGGTGGTGGGGACGCCCTGATCGTCGATCAGCCAGCCCAGCGGGACCTGTTCCCCCCGCTCTTTGGCCATGACCACCTTCAGAGCCGCCACGTTGCTGAGGGCGATATCCAGAAAAATGCTCTCGCCGCTCCGGACGGGCACAGCAAAGGAGAAGGGGTTGTTGCCGATGGCCACATCACGGCTGCCCGGGATTGCCATGTTTGGATCCGCATTGCTCATGGCAATGCCGATCATACCCTGAGCCGCCGCCAGATTAGCATAATAGCCCGCCGCCCCGAAATGGCAGCTGTTGCGTACGCCCACGTAGGCTATGCCCGTCTTCCTGGCCTTTTCAACGGCCAGTGCCATGCCCCGGCAGGCTGAGACCATGCCCATGGCGCGTTTGCCATCCAGGATGGCCCAGGCCGGCCCTTCCCGCAGGATGGCGGGCTTTGCCTTTGGGTCGATGCCCCCCGCCTGGATTTTTTGTATGTACTGACAAAGGTTTTTGGTCCCGTGGGACAGTACGCCAAAGGTATCCGTGGTGACCAGGGTCCGGGCGGTCACTTCCGCATCCCCGGCATTCATTCCGTAGTGCATCAGCGCCTTGCATGCAAATTCGTACAGCTTGCCGACAGATACCCGCTTCATAGTAGCGCCTCCGTATCTTTTTTCGGGGACCGGCCCCCTTGGGGCACAACATCCCCCAACTCCATTGTATCACCCCGGTCAGGCAGATTCGATATACAAAGCGGCCAAAGATTTGGATATTTCTGCTATTCCGCGGTTATTCCCCTTCCACAGGCCGGATCCCGCCCGCCTTGATTCTCTCTCCTCGTTGTCTTGCAGGCTTCACAGGATGGGACATTTCCCGCCCCACGAAGGCGTGCTTCAATAAAAAAGGGGCTATAACAAAAGCCTGGATCCCAAAAGGACTCTTGCAGGCAATCGCCGCAAGAGTCCTTGTTTTTTTCTCTCTGCTTCACCATGCAAAGTCAAATGCCAATAAAAAAGGAGGGTTACCCC
>JAAYOH010000078.1 GCA_012520375.1 Clostridiales bacterium | reverse complement strand
TCCTTCTGTTTATCATGTGCATATGCGCAGCACGGAAAGACTAAAGCAAATATCAGAATTATGGCAATCCATCTTCGCATTTTTACTTCACCTGTTCAAATGTGACGCTGTTTTCCCATACCTTCAGGTTTTTTGATGCATTGATTTCCTGCGTCAGAACAGTAATGTGGTTTAGCATAGCGATGGCATTGGACTGCTGTTCGGTTAGTTCATCCGCAGATGCTCCCACAAAAATACTCAGCACCATTACAAAAACAAGGACCAAGATCAAAACACTTTTTCGTAAGGTGCACATGCAATAACCCTCCATATAATAATTTCGCATTTATTATAGCATATTCTTGTTCCGATGTAAATGCTATGTAACCTGTATCACAGCATTTACGCTGTCCAAATTCGAATAAACTTTGTCTTGCGAAAAGCGCTATACTCATATCGTGAAAAAGCGCTTACTCTTCATACCAGGAACCACTAAGGGACCGCCAAATCACGCCCCATAAAGAGCATGCAAAGCAGTTTCTCCTTCACGGGGATCCCCGTGATGCGGCGGAGCGCCCGCTCGTACAGGCTGATCTGGCCGCTGTACAGCCGGAGCATCTCCTCGTCGCTGCGGCGGTCGGTCTTGAAATCCAACAGCACCCACTGTCCGTCCTCCAGGAAGCAGCAGTCGATCACCCCCTGCACCACCATCATGGCGTCCGACGGCAGCCCCGCCGCCTCCTCGGTGGTCATGCGCAGGTTGAAAGGCCATTCCCGCTGTACCTGCTTTGCCTGCAGCAGCCGCCTGCCGGCGTCCCGCTGCAGGAAGGACAGGATGGGCCCCCCATCCAGGGGCGCTGTGATCAGGCGCCGTTCCAGGAGACTGCCAAGTTGATCCTTCAGCCCGGCGGCCGGGTCGTCCCGCAGGGCGGCCAGGTCCAGGGCGCTCAGGGCTGCGTGGTACTGGGTGCCAAGCTCGGCGGCGGTCATGGACTGATGCATGAGGAAAGAGGGCCGCCGCGCCGCCTCCGGCACGCAGGTGGGGCCGGTCATCTCCCGGGCCAGGGAAGACACGCTCAGCTTCAGGGGCAAGAGCGCCGCATCCGCATGGGGATACTGCCAGCACATGGCCCGGAGCATTTCCTCCGTCAGGGCTTCGTCCGGGATCTCCCGTGGGGGCGCCGGCCGCCGAAGCTCCAGCACCTGGCTGCGGGGGTACCAGTCCACCTGCTCCCGACCATCCACCACCGGCATGACCATGTCCAGGCAATTGTCGGGCTGCAGCCGGGCCCGGCTCCGAAGCGCCCATTCTCGGAGTGCTTCCTCCCGGGACTTGCAGCTGCCCACCAGGTACAGCTGCTCCTTGGCCCGGGTGAGCAGCACATACAGGATGCGCTTTTCCTCTTCCAGGTCCTCGTCCTGCTGCGCCAGCTGGATGGCGGTCCGGGGCAGGCTGTTGCGCCGGGTAGCCAACACCTCATCGTGGCAGTAGATGCCCGCGCCCAGGCGGCGGTGGCAAAGCAGTTCTCCCGACTGCCGGCCTCTGCCAAGGGACCTGCCCATCAGCACCCCGAACACGATGGGGAACTCCAGCCCCTTGGACTGGTGCACGGTCATCAGGCGCACCACGTCGTCCCCTTCTCCCAGGGTGTGGGCGGTGCCCATGTCGCCCCCCGTGCGCCCGATCTCTTCCACATATTCCAGAAAGGCGGTGAGCCCCCCGGACTGGAGGGCGTCCAACTGGTTGGCATAGCCGCACAAAAGGTCCAGATTGCCCTGCCGGGTGCGCCCGCCGGGCATCCCTCCCGCATAGGCGTAATACCCCGATTCCATCATGAGCCGGTTGACCCACTCCCCCAGGGGCAGCACCCGGCTGAGCAGGCGCCAGCGGTCCAATTTGTCCAGGAATTCGGCGAGCCGGTGGGCGAGGGGGCTGTCCAGCCGGGCATAGTTTTGAACCGCTTCGTAAAAGGGGCCCTGGGCCGTATGCATCCGGATCCGGGCCAGATCCGTGCTGCCGCAACCCATCACGGGGGAGCGCAGCACCTCCAGCAGGGGCATATCCCGCCGCCGGTTTTCCACGGCCCGCATCAGGCCGAGCATGATCCGGACTTCCAGCGCGTCGAAATAGCCGTCCCGGGCGTCCATGTAACAGGGCACACCCGCCCGGCGCAGCATTTGCTCACAGGCGCTCAGCCCGCTGCGGGTGCGGCAGAGCACCGCGATGTCCCGGGGCCGGATCCCCCGGTCCCCGTCCAGCAATTCCCATATGGCGTGGGCTGCCAGGGCGCCCTCGGACTCCGCCGGCGCAAGTCCGGTGTCCCCCTCGTCTCCCTCCAGCAGCATGATCCGTGTCCTGGGATCCGGGCCTGGAAAGTCGGCCCCCTGCTGCAGCCGCGCGGCATCGTCGTACTGCAGTTCGGCATAGGGGCCGGACATCTCCCGGGCAAAGATGCGGTTCACCAGGGTGAGCACCGACATGCGGGAACGGAAGTTATGGCTCAGGGAGATCAGCCGCCCCCCCTTCCCCGCGCCGTAGTCTTTGTATTTGCCGATGAACAGCCTGGGCTCGGCCTGGCGGAAGCGGTAGATGGACTGCTTCACGTCCCCCACCATGAACAGGCTGTCCGGCCGCGCCACCTTCCGGATCACCGCCTCCTGCAGGTCGCTGACGTCCTGGTATTCGTCCACGAACACGCAGTCGAACCGGGCGCGCTGGGCGGCCACCACCCGGGGGTCCTCCAGCGCCCGCAGGGCCGCGTGCTCCAGGTCGCTGAAATTGAGGACGGAGCGCTCTGCCTTCAGCTGCCACAGGGCCGCGGCAAAGCGCCGGGTCAGATCGCACAGGCAGCGGAAGGGCGCCTCCAGCAGGGCCAGGTCTGCCGATGCCGCCGCCGGGTCGGGCAGGCTCTCCTTCAGGCCGTTCAGGGTCTTCTTGTACTGGTCCCGCAGATCCCGGGCCTGTTTGGCCAACTCTTTCTGTTCCAGCTGGCATTCTTCGGGCATGGACTTTGGCACGCGGAACGCCGTCATCCGTTGGAAGCCATACCCCTGGATACCTGCATACAGCGCCGGGTAGCCCTCCAGCTCTTTCAGGGCGTCCAGGGACCGGATGTCCTCTTTCAGGACGGTTTCATATACCGTGGGCCCCTGCATCGCCAGATCCAGGGCGCAGCGGGCCAGGACGGCGGCCTCCTCCAGCTGACGACGGGCCCGGTCCCGCAGCACATCGGTCCAGGCCTGCCGGTCCCCGGCCCGGATGCGACCCAGCGCCATATCCAGCCAGGCCTGGGGGTCGGGCCGGGACTGGGAAAACTCGTACAGCCCGCTGACCAGGCTGCGGATCTTGTCCAGGTCCCGTCCGTACAGCAGGTGGACCAGGTCCGGGTCGTCCCGGGACAGGGCCTGTTCCAGCACGGCTTCCATGGCCCGCTTCTGCAGCTGTTTGTCCTCCGCCGAGTCCGCCACACGGAAACCCGGATCCACCCCCGCCGCCTCAAAATGGGCCCGCAGCACCTCCAAGCAATAGGAATGGAGCGTGCATACCATGGCACGCTCCACCTTTTCGGCCTGTTCGGCCATGGATCTATCCTTCTGGGCAGCTTCCATCAGTTTGCGGACCAACTTGTCCTTCATGTCTGCCGCGGCGGCCCGGGAAAAGGTCACGATGAGCATCCGGTCCACGCCCATGCCTTCCCGGATCAGGGACAACACCCGTTCCACCAACACGGTGGTCTTGCCCGAACCGGCAGCCGCGGACAGCAGGAGATTGCTGCCCCGTGCGGCAATGGCCTGTTCCTGGTCCGGCGTCCAGCGCATGATCCTCTTCCTTCCGGGGCCGTTACAGGGTTCTCTTGGGCATGCTATCGTACAAGGCGCGCACCTTTCCGATTTCCTGCATGGCTTCGGAGGCCCCCGCCGCCGCCAGGGACATGGCTGCCGAGGCGATGCCGTCCCGGATGCTCTGGCGCAGGCTCTCCCCCTTGTAGGCGCCGTGGAGGACTCCGGCGCAGAAGGCGTCCCCCGCCCCCACCGTGCCCACGATGTAGCCGTCGGGCAGGATCAGGCTGCCCTCCTTCACGTACTGGCCTCCTGCGTCCAGGCCGAAGCCGCCCTCGGGGGCATGGATGACCGCCCATTCCTTCACGCCCATCTCCATCAGCCGGGCCAGGACCTCGGGGATCTTGTCCATCAGTAGCTCGTCCTTGTCGTTCCGCAGGTTTATGCCCACCGTCATGCCCGCCTCGATCTCGTTGATGATGACATAGTCACTGTAGCGCAGGGCCGGAGGCACCAGGCGGCTGTAGCGGTCGCCCACCTCGCTGACCACGTCCACGCTGGTCTTGATGCCTTGGGCCTGTACGTCGTGGAGCAACCGGGCCATGCGGGTGCCGTACTGGGGATCTTCCTTGTCCAGGGCGGCCAGAAGCAGGATGTAGCCGATATGAAACAGATCGCAGTTCAGGTTCGCCACATCCACGTGCTGGCAGTCGAAGAGGTCGCAGGCGCCCCCGTAAAACAGGAAGGAGCGGTCGCGGCTGTCCTTTTCGGTGAGCACGTCGGTGAAGGAGGTCAAGCCCTGGCGCAGGACCCGGCTGGTATCGATGTTGGGGTAGGCGGACAGGGCGTTCAGGATGATGTCTCCCTCCCCGTCCTCACCGACCATGCCGACCAGGCGCACCGGCATCCCGGGATCCAGCGCCGCCAGGTCGCGGCCCGTGTTGTTCACCGCGCCGCCCAGGGAATAGCTCTTCTCCAAAATGTGGATGAGCCCGTGCCGGACGGGGAATCTGTCGATCAGCTTGATGACATCCAAAATCATATCTCCTGCAACTGCAATACCCTTAGCCATGTGTCTATCCCTCCGTTGATTATTTTCCCAAGCTTATCGTCCGCGTCCGCCGCCTCCGCCCCGGGTGGACCCGCCGCCGCCGGAGCGCCCTCCGCCAAAGCTGCCGCTGGAGCCGCCGGAACGTCCGCCGCCAAAGCTGCCAAAGCTGCCGGAACTGCGTCCGCTGCCGCCGCCCCGAGTCACTCCTCCGCCTCCGGAGCGCCCGCCGCCGAAACCGCCGAACGGACCGGATGAAGAGGGGGGCCTCCTGCGGGAGGGGCCGTATCCGCCGATCCTGCTGCCGAGGAAACCGCCCAGGAAGCTGGGCAGACATCCGCAGCCGCCCCGCCTGCTGCCCACGAACACGAAGAAAAGGACCGCCAGGACGATCAGTACGGCCAGCAGGACGGAAAAGCCGCCGTCATCATCCGGGTCCGAAGCGCGCCGGGCGGCGGTGACGGGGCCACTTCCGCCCCCCCGCCGGACGACACGCTCCCGGGGCGCGGTCTGGCTGGCCGGGTAGTCCCTGGGGGACAGCTTCACCTTGTAGATGGAAGCCACCCTTTCGAACAGGGCGTCGAAGAAGAGCCGGCAGCCCTGGTCGTAGTCTTTTTGGGCGAAGGAGGGCTCCAGCCATTTGTCTGCCAGTTCGGACATTTCGCCGCTGGACAGGCTGCGCTCCAACCCCGTGCCTTGCATGTAATAGTAGTCGTCGTCCTGTATGGCCAGCAGCACCACGATGCCGTTGTTTTTCTTGCCATCACCCACGCCCCACTGGTTGAACAGGGTGTACACGTAGTCCGCAATGTCGTTGGGCCGGGTGCTGTCCAGGGTGACGAACACGATCTGGGCGCCGCAGGCCTCGTACAGGTCGTCGTTGTTGAAGATGATGTGGGAGATGGTGTCCCGGGACAGCACCCCCGCATCGTCCAGCACATAGAAGTCGTCATCCGGTGAGAGCACGGTCAACGCCAGTGCGGGGGACCACAGCAGCAGGAGCGCCAGCACATAGCAGCATATCTTTTTCATGGTTCCTCCTTATGGGGATTGGATGGAAAAAAGCCCCGAAAGAGCCAAGGGCGAGGGCCCTGCTCTTTCGAAGCGATGGGATCAGTTGGCTTCGAACAGATCCAGTTTCTTTACCCCGGACAGCGCCCCCACCAGCCCGGCGGGAAAAGCCGACAGGGTCTTGTTGAATTCGGCGGCCTTCTCGTTGTAGAAGTCCCGGCTGATGGTGTCAGCCCGGGATTGGATTTCTTTGTATTGCTTGAAGGCAAAGGCTTTATCTTCCCCGGACAGTTCTGCCTTTTCCATGGCGCTGTACAGGTCCTCCACCCATTGGCCCAGGGTGAGGTTGGCTTGGAATTTGCCGGGGATGTCCACTGCGCTGCTCAGGCTGCCTGAGGCTTCCCGCACCTTTTCCACCAGGGCCTGGTCCACGTCAGGATACCCCGCGGCCACGCTGGCCAGCTTATAGGCGCTGTCCGCCCTGGCGGACAGGTCCTCGTTGATGCACAAGCCGTCTGCGTTTACGCCCTGGTAAAACACCTTCTCGGCTTCGGCCCGCAGGTTGGACAGGGCGCCGCCGCCGCTGAAGGTCAGGGAGAACAGGGCACAAGCCGCCAGGATGATCCAGGCGATGGTCCGCTTTTCCCAAAAGGTCTTTTTCATGGTCCTATTGCCTCCCGGCTCGTATTAGCGATACTCCAGGAGCTTGGCGCGGAGCTGTGCCTCGATGTTTGCCAGTTCCTTTTCCGCAGCCTTGCGCTTCTCCCGGCCCTCCTGCTGGATGGTCAGTACCTCGTCCATGGTCTGGATGAGGGAGGCGTTGGTCAGCTTCAGGGTTTCGATGTCGACGATGCCCCGCTCGGATTCCCGGGCGGTCTCCACCGTGGCGGTGTGCAGTTTCTCCGCATTCTTCTTCAGCAGCTCGTTGGTGAGGTCGGTGACGGAGCGCTGGGCTTCCATGGCCTCCTGGGTGTGTTGCATGCCCAGAGCCAGCACCATCTGGCTCTTCCACAGGGGGATGGTGTTCACCAGAGAAGACTGGATCTTCTCCGCCATGATCTGGTTGCTGTTCTGCAGCAGCCGGATCTGGGGCGCCATCTGGATGGAGATGTTCCGGGTCAGCTCCAGATCATACACCTTTTTTTCGAAGCGGTCGATTTTGGCGGCCAGGTCGTTGGCGGCCTGGGCGTCCTCGGGCAGCCCGGAGGCCTGGGCCTTGGCGCGGATCCGGACAAGGTCGGTGCTGCGCACCTCCTGCAGGCGGATCTTGCCCGCCTCGATGTACATGGACAGCTCTTTAAAGTAGCTGAGGTTCTGCTCGTACAATTGGTCCAGGGTGGCGATGTCCTTCAGCAATTGGACCTGGTGGGATTCCAGCCCGTTCACGATCTTGTTGACATTCACTTCGGCGTCTTCGTAGCGGTTCTTCATCAGCTGCAGTTTGTCCACGCTCTTCTTGAAGAAGGCAAAGATGCCGCCCTTGTCCTCATCGTCCAGGGTGAAACCTTTGAGCTCGGTGACCAGGCTGCTGATCATATCCCCCACTTCCCCCAGATCCTTGGTCTGTACGTTTTTCAGGGCGGCGTCGGAGAAGCTGGCGATCTGCTGCTGGGCCTGGGCCCCGTAGGAGAAGACCAGGGTGGCGTCCGTCACGTCGATCTTTTTGGAGAAGTCGTCGATCATCTTCTGCTCTTCGGGGGTGAAGGTGGGGCTGATGTCCGCGGGGGGCACCTGGGTTTTCGGGGCCTCTTCCGCCGCCTGGGTCACCGCGGGGTGCAGGGTCAGGGTGGGGGTAGGCAGGGACTGCGCCTCTTTGGCGGCTTCGGCGATGGCCTGGTTGGCGTCGCTCAAGGTGCGGTTCACCTGCTCGCCCAGCGCGGAGTCGGGGGCCTGGGGGGCTTCCTGTTCCGGGGCGGGCTGGTTCTCAAGGGTCAGTTTGATCTCGTCTGACATGGGTGTATCCTCCTTCTGTTATGACCGATCTCGTATGTAGGTCTATCCGTTTAGCGGGTCAGGGTCATGGACTGATCTTCCTCCCGGATGCCCGAAGAGGTGAGGCCGTCCCCCGCCATCATGGTTTCCAGTACCTGGATATCGGTGGCCATGTCCAGCGCCTCGTCACGGTACAACATGTCCAGCTGCTTTTCAAAGGCCTTGGCGATCAGCTCCAGGCTGTTTTCCACGCTCTGCATGGCCTTGTTGATGTTATCGCCGGGTGCCTGTACCGCGGTCATGGTGCGGTACTGATCCAGCAGTTTGGTGGCGGTGGGCAGATAGTATTTCATGAATTTGCGCACCTGGCCCGCCCGCTGGGGCTTCTGGGCTACCGCCGCCAGGATGTCTTTGCCCGCCTTTTCCATCCGGTCCAGCTGGGCCGTGATGGTGGGGGAGGCGATCTGCTCGTTGGTTTCCCGGAGCTTTTTGAGGTGTTCCATGTTCTCGGCAATCTCTGCGTCGATGGCCCGGTCCCCGGTGGCGGCGGCTTCTTCCACCCTTCGGCCCGGAAAGAATTTGCCGGCCACCAGATAGGCCACAGCAGACAAACCGATGGCCATCAGGATGTGGGGCAGCTTGTACAGCGGCAGCGCCAGCCCGTACAGAATCCACACGGCGGCCGCGATGTAAATGGGGATCGCCGAGCGGATCAGCCTGGTCTTCATACGAACCATCCGTCCTTTCTCCCATCAGGGCTTGCCCTGTTTCTTTCTCTATTGTACAGCAAAACCCGGTGTGGGGCAAGGAGAAAGTTGGCGCATTTTTGCCTTTTCCGAAAAAAACCCGCAAAAAGGGGCCGGGCTAACAAGAAAAGGCTTGCGGCGCGCCGCCCATACATGGTATAATCCATATGTACTGATGGATCAAAGAAAACCGGACCCATACAGAAAGGAAGCACTACCCATGAAAAAACTCATTGCGCTGTTGACCCTGTTGTGCATGCTCCTGGCGCTGCCCGCCTGGGCAGAGACCAGCGAGACCGTTGAAGCCGAGCCCGCGGCCGATCCCGTGGTTGAGCCCGTGGCGGATCCCATGGAAGACCCGGCTTACCGACAGGAGATGGCCTTGAAGGCCGAAGGATTGTTCGCCCTCATCGGCGGATCCGCGGGGGAAACCTTCACCGGCATCCCCGGCGACACCCTTGCCTGGACCGCCCTGAGCGCCTACGCTTGCACCTTTGCCCAGGACGCCCAGGTCTTCACCGTTCCCCAGATGGGGGAACTCTACGACGCCCTCTTCGCGGAAGGCAGTTTTGAGGATCTGGATCCCAGCGGCTCTGGCAGCTGCTTTACCCAGGAGGGGGAGGAGTATGTCTTTGGCATGGCCGACGGCGATCCCGCTGTCCGGGTCCTGGTGAACGACACCGACACCTACACCGAGGATGCCCTGTACTGCGACCTGTCCCTGTACGGTCTGGGACATAGCGACTATCCCATGTACTTCTACGGCAGCGTCACCGCCGTTCTGGTTCCCGATGAAAGCGCCCCCTTCGGCGCCACCCTGGCGGGCTGGCAGCCCATCGAACTGCCTGCTTTCCCCGAGGCCGAGTCCAACGCAAGGCTGGGGGACCAGGCAGGGAACGACTACTATGCGGCCAACGCCATCGACGGGGACCTGAAAACCTGCTGGGCCTATCGCATCAGCCAAAGCGAAGACCCCGCCTTGACCCTGCTGGCCGATGAGCCCCAGCAGGTGCGGGGACTGGTCTTCACCCCCGGCTATGCCAAGAACCAGCAGGTCTTTGAGAACAACCACCGGGTGGCCACCTTGTCCGTGACCCTCGGGGGCGAGACCTTCAGCTACGAGTTGCCGGATCCCGAGGCCGAGTACTTCGAAGGCACCTACGTGCTGTCTTTTGACGGGGTGTACACCGCGGACACCGTGAAGATCGAGGTGGTGGACGTCCACAAGGGCGGCAAGTACGACGACGTGTGCATCAGCGAGCTGTACCTGTTCTAAAAACCGGTTTCCCCTGTGTTTTTGGGGCTGCCGCAAAACTAGTGCGGCAGCCCCTGCGTATTCCCTGATGGGAGGACGCCCGGCCTCACGCCTATGGCGCGCCGCAGCTGCAGGCGGCACCCTGCGGTGGCAGCCGACCATGTTTCGAGAGTCAACATCAATTGGCAGTGCGGACCATTTGGCCCCGGAATTTGTTCGGGACATGTTGACTGTTTGTGAAAAATGTGATATCTTTACCGACAAAACAGAGTGCATAAGGCGCGGCTGGCAGCGGGGAAGGCGATGAGATCATGACCAATCAGAGGATGCGGATCCCCTCCCAAGCGGATGGGCTGGAACTGTCCGTGCTGATGACCCGCCCCGAGGGAGAAGTTCAGGGGCTGGTACAGATCGCCCATGGCATGGCGGAACACAAAGAGCGCTACCTGCCTTTTATGGAAGCGCTGGCAAAGGCGGGCATCGCCTGTCTGATCAACGACCACCGGGGCCACGGAGAGAGCGCTCCCACCCCAAAGGATCTGGGTTGGTTCGGGGAAAAGGGGGCCGAGGCTTTGCTGCAGGACCTGCACCAGCTTACGGGGGTACTGCGGGAAGCTTTCCCCTGCCTGCCCCTGTGCCTCTTCGGCCACAGCATGGGTTCCCTGGCGGTGCGGGTGTACCTGCAGCGCTGGGCCGCCGATATCGACGGGCTGGTGGTGTGCGGCTGTCCGGGGTACAATCCTGCAACGGATCTGGGGCTGGCCCTTGTGAGGTTGCTGAAGAAATTGAAGGGAGAGCGCTCCCGGTCCCGCCTGATCAATGCCCTGATCAACGGGGGCTTTTCCGGGAGATTCCGGGGAGAAGGGTCTCCCTTTGCCTGGCTGAACTCCGATCCCGTCGCCGTGGCCCAGTACGAAAAGGATCCCGCCTGCGGCTTCCTCTTCACCCTCAACGGATATGAGGCATTGTTTACCCTGATCAAGTGTTGTTACCGGGGCTCGGGCTGGCAAGTGCCCAAGCCCCATATGCCGGTGCTCTTCCTCTCGGGGGCGGACGATCCTTGTATGATCAGCCGGCGACGGCTGCTGGAAGCGGCGGAGCTGCTGCGGGCAGTGGGCTACACCGACGTATCCGTCAACACATACTCGGGCATGCGCCATGAGATCCTGCTGGAGCCCGGGCGCGACCTGGTGGTAGCGGATTTGCTGCGGTATCTGGACAAGCTTCTTACGCCCGCCGGGGTATTGTAAAGCGCCCGACGCATAGCGACCGGGCGCTTGGGATCTCATACCAGGTTATACGAGGCGGCGGATCCAGCGCCTGCTGGCGATGCGCCGGATGCCGTTGGCGGTCTTGACCAGCTCCTCGATCCGGGTGAGCAGGAAGACGTACTGGATGGGCCAGCCCGCCAAGGGGCCGGACAGGAAGACCAGGGGCAGACCCACCAGCCACACCGGCAGGATGTCGTTGAACATGGCGAAGCGCACGTCGCCCCCCGCCCGCAGGATCCCCACGATGACGATGGTGGCCATGGTGGGCAGGAACATGGTAAGGCCGTACATCTTCACGAGGTTTCGGGCGCTTTGGGCTGTTTCCGGCGAGACGTTGAACCAGCTCACCAAAAAAGAGCTGGACAGCATCACCAGCGTCCCGATCACGACCCCGATCACGGCGCCCCCCGCCAGCATACGGCCGGCGGTTTTTTGTGCCTCGTCGCCGTGCCCCGCCCCCACCTGCATGCCGACCATCACGGCGCAGGCGTTGGTGGCGCCCCGAAGCACCACGGAGGCCAACTGATGGATGTTGTCGTAAATGCTGATGGCCGCCACGGTGCCCGCTCCCATCAGCCCGTAGGCTACGGAATACAACACCATGCCCAGGCCCCACAGGCACTCGTTCAAGGTGGTGGGCAGCACCACCTTGAAGTAGGCGACAGCCCGGGCCCGGGTGAAACGAAGGGCGCGCAGGGGCGCCGCGTTGGGCAGTTTTTTCCCATAGCCCACGATCAACAGGATGGCCAGCTCCAGGCAGGCGCCCAACAGGGTGGCCAGGGCGGCCCCGGCGGCCTCCAACCGGGGGAAACCGAACTTGCCGTAGATCAGCAGATAATTGAACAGCAGGTTGGTGAGGATGGCGGCGATGGAGGCGACCATGGGCAGTTTGACCTGCTCCGTGGACCTGAGCACCGAGGACTGGGTCAGGGACACCGCCTGTACTCCATAGGCCAGGCCTACGATGCGCAGGTAGCTGACCCCTGCCCGGATGGCGGGCTCCTCGTGGAGCAGCAGCCGGATCAGTTTCCCGGGGATGAGCACCGAGGGGATGGCGAAAACCAGGGCGCCCAGGATGCCGGTGAGCATGCCGATGCCCAGGGTCTCGTGGATTCCTTTTATGTCCTTCGCCCCCCAGAACTGGGCGGTGAAGACGGAGGCGCCGCTGACCAGCCCGAACATGGTCATCTGCATCAGAAAGGTGATGCGGTTGGCCTGGGAGACCCCCGCCAGGTAGGATTCCCCCAGCTCGCTGATCATCAGGTTGTCCACGATGTGCATCAGGGCGACGATCAGGCTCTGGATGGAGACCGGGACGGAAAGCCGCAGGACCGCGCGGGAGAACTCCTTCTCCCAGCGCAGCAGGCTGCCGATGTTCACGATCGCTTGCCTCCTCATGCTCCGCTCCTCCGGGACAGCAGGGGGAACTGGGCCATGCGCCGATCCGTGGTGTGGAAGGGGACCAGGGTGAGCACCCGGGCCTCCCCCAGGGCTTCGGGGGCGATGGGCAGCAACCCGTCCCATTCCTCGATGGGGGCGGCCTTCACCAGCACCTTACCGGAATCTCCCGCCTTCATGGGCGCGCCCTCCTCCAGGGCCCAGCCCGGGGACTGCCCTTGGGAAAGGTCCAGGGCCATGAGCAAGGGCCCGTATTCTACTGCCCCGGAGCGGCGCGCCCAGCGGGTCAGCCGGGGCTGTACAGAGAACTCGACGTGGATCCGGGAACGGCCCGCCCATGTGCGGCGCAGGGAGGCGATCTCCCCCCCGCGCAGCTGCATCAGCTCCCCGTCGGGCAGGGTGAGGATGGCCTGGTCCGCCCAGCCGGGGATGCGCAGGTGGATGGGGAAGGGTTGGGTTGAGCGGGTCTCCACGGCGATCCGGGCTTTGGGCTCGTAGGGATAGTTGCCCTCCACCCGCACCCGCACCCGCCCGCCCCCCGCCACATAGGACAGGGTACAGGGGGCATAACTCACGGCGGCCAGCCCCTCGTCCTCCGTGGCATACCACAGCCCGTCGGCGTAGGCGGCGGTGATCCCGTCCGCAAGGTCCAGGGGGCGCTTTTTGCTTTCGTAAGCCTCCCGGGGCGCGTTGTAATTCTCCGCCGACCCGATATGGTTTACCTGGATCAGCCGGGGCCGGACCTCCATGCCCTGGGGGGCGTTCAGGGCCAGCTTTTCGAAGAGATCCCCCAGGGCCGGGTCAAAGGTGTCTCCGGTGCCCAACAGTACGCCGATGGAGTGAAGGGCTTCCGCCAGGGCGTTCAGGTCCATGCCCCGGGCGGGATCGGGCCCTGCCAGGTGCAGGTCCCCGGTGAACATGTCCAGGGCCACCCCGTGGCTCTTCATGTACCGGGGCCATCCTACCCCAAAGGCGGACATCTCCTTGAAGCCGCTCTTGAACAGGTTGATCACTCCGGGGCTTCGAAGCCCGACGGCCACGTCTTCCGCCCGGGTCAAGTAGAATTCCCTGGCGTTCACCCGCTGGTTCGTCCCGTCCAGATCCCCTTCCCGTTCCAGGGCCTCCTGCAGGTTTGCCCAGGGGCGCATCCTGGCGGTGTCCCGGATGTGGGGGAAGATGTGCAATTCATCGGTCCAGTTCAGGGATTGGGCGCTCAGCAGCCGGCAAAGCCTCAGCAGGTGGGGCTGCCCCGTGATGTTGTACAACCACAGGGCGGCCAGCATGTTCTCCGCCGCCCGGGAGCAGCTCTTGCCCACAAGGGGCCGGTCGGGCAGCGCTTCCAGCTGGAAGCGGAAGAAGCGGTCCATCAGCTTCAGGGGCTCCTTTGCCCTGGTGGCCAGAACGTACTGCCGCAGTACCCGCAGCATGAGCATCCGGGGCCACCAGTCCGTGAGATGTTCCGGGCCAAAGTCCCCGTCCTCCCGCTGGGACGCGACCAGGTGATCCACAAAGGTTCCGACCACCTGCTTCAGGGGTTCCCGCTCCGACAGGAAGGCGATGAGGATCAGGCTGCACAGGGCCCGTGCGTCCCCCTCGATATCCCGGGAGGGTCCGCCCAGCCAGGCGCTTTCCCCTGTGGCGCCGGGGAAATATCCCTCCAGGTCTTCTTCGATGCGCCGGGCCTCCCGATCCAGCCGTTCTTTCAGCCAGCCCTCCGGCTTTATCGCCCCGGGGGGCAGGGTGCAAAGTTGGTTGGGCGGAAGCGGCGTCCGGTTGAAGATGGAGCGCATGATCATGCGGTGAACCCCCTTTGCGATTGATTCCCGGGATGTGCCACGGGAACGGATACCCCGGCACGGGGCGTCATAGCGCCTTTTCTCCGGGCATGAATTGCAGCAATTCGCATTCCAGGCGGCCGTTGTACAGGCGGCGGCGCCTGTCGGCCCGGCGCCCATAGGCAGGCTCGAAGCCCCGATCCGCGGTGAGGGCGCTGAGGGACCAGCCGGGGGACCGCCTTTGGAGCAGGCCCAGCTGGGCTGCCACCGCCCGGGCGGCCTTCTTTTCCAGCCGCTCCCCGTAGGGGGGATTGGTGACGATGGCCCCTTCTCCCCGGGGCAGCACAAGGTCCCGCACGTCCCGGCGGACAAGGGCAATGCGCCCCGCCAGTCCGGCCTTCCGGACGTGCCGTTCCGCCAGCTCCAGGGCGTCCGGGTCGATGTCCGAACCGGAGATTTGGAGGGGTCGCTGTAACCCCGCTTCAAAGCGAAGCCGCGCCTGCCGCCGGACCTCTTCCATGGCCGCCTTCGGGGCCTTGGGCCAGGCTTCCATGTCGAAGGGGCGGGCGAGCCCCGGCGCCCGGTCCAGGGCCAGGAAGGCCGCTTCGATGAGCAGGGTGCCCGTGCCGCAGCAGGGATCGTGGAGGGGCTGTTTGATGCGCCAGGGACAGGCCAGCAGCATGGCGGCGGCCAGGGTCTCCCGCAGGGGCGCCTCCCCGGTCCAGGTGCGGTAGCCCCGCCGGTTCAGAGCGGCCCCGGAGGTATTCAGCGCCACCGTGGCCGCGTCCCCGTGGAGCATCACGTCCACCTGGTGGACGGGGCCGGTCTCGGGCATCCGTTCATAGCCGTAGACTTTTTTCATGCGCTCTGCCAGGGCCTTTTTGGCGATGGACTGGCAGTCCGAAGGGCTCATCAATTTCGAGCGGGCGCATTGGGCCCGGATGGGCGCTGCGGCGTCCGGGGACAGGATGTCCTCCCAGGGGATGCGCCGGACGCCCTGGAACAGCTCCTCGAAGCTGCAGGCGGGGAAGCGGCCCATGACCAGCAGCACGCGGTCGGCGCAGCGCAGCCACAGGTTGGCGGCCAGGGCGGCGTCCAGCCCGCCCCGGAAGGAGACGCCCCCCTGGGGCAGGGGGCGGATGCCCTGCACCCCCAGGCGGACCAGGTCCCGCTTGACCAATCCCTCCAGCCCGAAGGCGGCGCTGGCGATCAATTCCATTGCTCTCTTCCCTTCTTTCAGATGGCGCCCCGGATTTGGCCGGGACACAT
>JAAYOH010000077.1 GCA_012520375.1 Clostridiales bacterium | reverse complement strand
GCGTTCAGGCCCAGGGCGCCGATCACTTCCTGCAGGAAGGACACCCTTTTGGCCAGGGCGTCGATGAGGGTGACGGAGACATCCGGCAGGGCGATGGACAGGAGAATGCCCGGAAGCCCCGCCCCGGTGCCTACGTCCGCCAGGGTACCGACGCCCCGGATGAGTTCGGGCCGGGTGAGCAGGGTGAGACTGTCCAGATAATTGCGATCCGCTGCCTCCAGGGGGTCGTCCCCCACCCGGGTCAGGTTCATGGTTTTTCCTGCCCGGGTCAGCATCTCGTGGTACAGGCAGATTTGCCCGATCTGCCTCTGGCTCAGGGCCAGCCCCATGGCCCGCGTTCCTTCGATCAGCCGGTTTCTTGGCATGATACCGCCTCCTTCGGGGCATTATACCACAGGCGGTTCCAAGATTTCCGAAAAGTCGACAAAAATCAACATTGACAGAGGCAGGAAAAAAGGATACCCTGTCGAATTATAGAAGTGGTGCAAGATTGGGCTTTTTATAGCCTATTTCTTTGTGCCCGAGTTTTTTGAATACAAGAGATAAGGGGGAACCGGTAACATGCTATTCTTCTTTGGCCTCAAGGTCATGCTGATCGGTATGCTGATCGTCTTTTTCGAACTCATCATCCTGATCGGTATCATCAACCTGGCAGGCGCCATACTCAGGCGCTCCGGCAAGAAAAAGGAGGCGCCTGTGCTGCAGCAAGCGCCCACACCGGCGCCCGTGCCTGCACCCGTGGCAGGGGTGAGCATCGACGGCAGCGGGGATGAATTGTCCCTGGTCGCCGTGCTCACGGCTACCCTTCTGGCTGCGGAAGGCAGCAAGGATGGAAAGCGCATGGTGGTGCGCTCCATCCGCAAGTTCTGCGCCTGATTTCACCGCATATCCATATCAAAAAATAGAGTGAATACGAAAGGGGTATACCATTATGCGTACTTACCAGATCACCGTAAACGGTCAGACCTATGTCGTCGAGGTTGAAGAGCTGGCTGCCGGCGCCTCTGCCGCCGCCCCCGCTGCTCCTGCAGCGCCTGCGCCTGCGCCCGCGCCTGCACCTGCGCCCGCTCCCGTGGCCGCTGCCCCCGTGGCCGCCGGCGCCGAGACCATCAAGTGCCCTATGCCCGGCACCATCCTCTCCGTAAACGTCCAGGCCGGCGCCCAGGTGAAAAAGGGCGACATCCTGCTGGTGCTGGAAGCCATGAAGATGGAAAATGAAATCATGGCCCCCCGGGACGGCGTGGTCGCGGGCGTGGCGGTCTCCAAAGGCTCCACCGTCAATACCGGCGATACCCTGGTCACGCTGAACTAACGCGACGGAAGGAGATACATTCATGAAGCGACAGAGAAAGCTTTGGGCGCTGCTCCTGATGATGGTGCTGGCCATGGGCATATGCTTTGCCCTGCCGGCCCTGGGGGATGCGGCGCCGGAAACCCCAGAAATGGCCCAGGCAGGCGCGGGAGAAGCCGCGGCGGACGACGCTGCAGCTACTACCGAAACCGTCGAAGAGGATATATACGACATCGATGTGGTGGATGGCCTCAAGGCCATTGCTGAAAGCACCGGTGTTGCCAATGGAAACTGGCGCCAGTACGTCATGATCCTGGTGAGTTTCGTGCTGTTGTACCTGGCCATCGTCAAAAAGTTCGAACCTCTGCTGCTCTTGCCCATCGGCTTCGGCATGTTGCTGGCCAACCTGCCTTTGGCGAATATGATGGCGGGAGAGAATTATGTGGAGTTCCCCCTGTCCCAGGCGGCGGAGGCGGCAAAACTGGCTGCCGAAAAAACCAAGACCGCGGTGCTGGCCCTGAACGCCGCAGGGGAACAGGTGTACCGGGTGGAGACCGCCAACGGCGGCCTGCTGTACTACCTGTACAAGGGCGTCAAGCTGGGCATCTACCCGCCCCTTATCTTCATGGGCGTGGGGGCCATGACCGACTTCGCCCCCCTCATCGCCAACCCCAAGAGCCTGCTGCTGGGCGCTGCGGCCCAGCTGGGCATCTTCATCACCTTCATCGGCGCCGTTATGCTGGGATTCACGCCACAAGAGGCGGGTTCCATCGGCATCATCGGCGGCGCGGACGGCCCTACCGCCATCTTCGTCACCACCAGGCTGGCGCCCCATCTGTTGGGCCCCATCGCGGTGGCGGCGTACAGCTACATGGCCCTGGTGCCCGTCATCCAGCCCCCCATCATGCGGGCCCTGACCACCAGGGCGGAGCGGCAGATCGTCATGGAGCAGCTGCGGCCGGTGAGCAAAACCGAAATGGTGATCTTCCCCGTCATCGTTACCCTGGTGGTGTCCCTGCTGCTCCCCGACGCGGCGCCCCTCATCGGCATGCTGATGCTGGGCAACCTGCTGCGGGTGTCCGGCGTCACCGAGCGACTGAACAAGACGGCGCAGAACGAGTTGATGAATATCGTCACCATTTTCCTGGGGGTCACCGTGGGCGCCACCACCAACGGCGAAACCTTCCTGTCGCCCCAGACCCTGTACATCCTGGTGCTGGGCGTCATCGCCTTTTCCGGCGGCACCGCCGGGGGCGTGCTGCTGGGCAAGCTGATGAACAAGCTCACTGGCGGCAAGATCAACCCCCTGATCGGCTCTGCAGGCGTTTCTGCCGTGCCCATGGCCGCCCGGGTCAGCCAGGTGGAAGGCCAGAAGGCCAACCCCGGCAACTTCCTGCTGATGCACGCCATGGGCCCCAACGTGGCCGGCGTCATCGGCTCCGCCGTGGCGGCAGGCGTGTTCATGGCGCTGTTCGGCTGATCACTGAGATAGGGAGGGAAAAAGCTTATGGGTAAAGTCATGATCACCGACACCATCCTGCGGGACGCTCATCAGTCCCAGGCGGCCACCCGTATGCGCACGGAAGATATGTTGCCCGCCTGCGAAAAACTGGACAAGGTCGGATACTATTCCCTGGAGTGCTGGGGCGGCGCCACCTTTGACAGCTGCCTGCGCTTCCTGAACGAGGACCCCTGGGTGCGGCTGCGCAGCCTGAAAGAGGCATTGCCCAACACCAAATTGCAAATGCTGTTCCGGGGCCAGAACATCCTGGGGTACAAGCACTACGCCGATGACGTGGTGGAGGAATTTGTGCGGCTGTCCCTCAAAAACGGCATCGAGGTCATCCGCATCTTCGACGCCCTCAACGACACCCGCAACCTGGAAATGGCCATCAAGGCTACCAAGAAATACGGCGGCATCTGCGAGCCCGCCATGAGTTATACCATCAGCCCGGTACATACCGAGGACTATTTTGTGGAGCTGGCGATCAAGCTGGAAAAGATGGGCGCGGACAACGTGTGCATCAAGGACATGGCCAACCTGCTGCTGCCCTACGCCGCCTACTCCCTCGTCAAGAAGATGCGCCAGGCCCTGAAGAAGGAGACCCGCATCCACCTGCACACCCACAACACCACGGGCACCGGCGACATGGTCAACCTGAAGGCCATCGAAGCCGGGGCGGACATCGTGGACTGCGCCCTGTCCCCCTTGGGTAACGGCACGTCCCAGCCCGCCACCGAGGCCCTGGTGGCCACCCTGCGGGGTACGCCCTACGACACCGGCATCGATATCCGCCTGCTGGTAGATGCGGCCAAGCACTTCCGGGAAGTGGCCGAGAAGCTCACGGAGCAGGGCGTCCGGGATCCCAGGATCCTCCAGGTAGACGTGAACACCCTGCTGTATCAGGTGCCCGGCGGCATGCTGTCCAACCTGATCAACCAGCTGAAGCAGGCCGGCAAGTCCGACCAGCTGTACGAGGTGCTGGAAGAGGTGCCCCGGGTCCGGAAAGACTTCGGTTACCCGCCCCTGGTCACCCCCACCAGCCAGATCGTGGGCACCCAGGCGCTCATGAACGTCATTGCGGGCGAGCGCTACAAGATGAACCCCAAGGAGTCCCAGGCCCTGGTGCGGGGCGAATACGGCCAGCTGCCCGCCGAGGTGAACGAAGAGGTGCGGCGCAAGGTCATCGGCGACCAGGAAGTCATCACCTGCCGGCCCGCGGACAACATCCCCCCGGAGCTGGACAAGTATCGGAAAGAAGTGGCCCCCTACTACGAGCAGGAGGAGGACGTGCTGACCTACGCCCTGTTCCCCCAGGTCGCCGCCAAGTTCTTCGAGTACCGAAAGGCCAAAGCCACCCAGCTGGACTGCTCCAAGTCGCTGCTGAACACCGAGATCCTGGTCCAACCTGTCTAAAGTCCCAAAATGGCGGAGGCTGCTGCGGTCTGACGGCTGCGGCGGCCTCCTTCTTTATGGGGAAAAGAGTGCGGGGACGAGGCCATGATCTTTGGGGCAGAGATTCGTGCTTATGGAAAGCGGGAGATGGTTCCTCCAAGATTTCGCGGGCCAGGGGCATCTCGCCGCGGGAACTGCCTCCCGTTTCACCGCGTCCAAAAGGAGAAAAGGAGGACGAAAAAATGCGCGTGCTGTTGGGCGTTCTGCGGAAGCTGTTGTCCATGCTCATTGCCATGCTAATGCTGTTGCCGATCCCCGCCCTTACCGTATCGGATGGTTTTCAGCCGTTTACGGTAACGGGCAATGCAAGTGTGTTCAGGCTGGATGAAGCCGATAAAGAGGTCAAACTGGCGGACTGCCGCATCACAAACGTCCGGTTCGGTTCAGACAGATGGACAATCCCGGAAACGTATCAAACTGCCGACTCCATCCAGCATTTGTTCGATTTGGTCATCGGAGGAGATCTCTATCCGCTGACAAAAGAGCAAAAGAAGGCGATACATCCCTCTTTCTTCTGGACAGATGATGAGGCCAGAAAATATGTCAGCATTGATTTTGAGTCTATTGAATTGGCCGACATGTCCAGGGGGACCAATTCCCTGCCGGATGGGCAGGGGCTTGGCTTCCTGACCCTGTATCATTGTGAAAAACTCCCGGAAGCGTATCCGGACAACCTGGTGTACGCAACGATGTTTCTCATCACGAACAAAGGGAAGACTACTCATTCGTTCTACATGGAAAGCCAAGCGCTGTACGATTTGCTGGAAGAAATGCTCGTGCAGGAATAGGGTGAGGGACATTGCCCTGCGCATCCGCTCTTGGGTATCCTGGTCATGAACCATGAATACGCGGGCGATCCCCTTTGACGCGCCCCTCTCCAAGATACACCGCGCCAAGGGGCGTAAAGAGCATTTCTGGCGCATTGCCGCGTAATGACATGATACGGTGAGGGGGAGGGGGTTGACGCGCCCCCTCCCCCTTGACATCGTTGGTTTTACATCAGGTGGGTGTCCACAGGGCTGAAGTCCAGGTAAACCTGGTCCCCCTCCTTGTACACCCGCCGGCCCACGGGATGGGCGTCTTCCAGGCGCACCAGGGTCTCCCCCACCATGACGTGGTAGTTCTGGTAGGAGCCCATAAAGCAGGACAGCACCACCCGGCAGGGAAGGATGCCCGTGTCGGCAAGGCGCACCCCTTCAGGCCGAAGCATCAGGGTGCAGGAACCTCCCGGCGCGATGGATGCGGCGGGCTTTTTGGCGGGGAAACGGATACCGTCCAGGGACACGGTGGAATGCTCCTGCCCGACTTCCTCCAGTTTGACTTTCAGGAAGTTGGCCTCTCCGATGAAGTCCGCCACGAACTCGCTGGCGGGGCTGTGGTAGATCTCCTGGGGGGTGCCCATTTGGGCGATGATGCCCTTGTCCATGATGATGATCTGGTCGGAGATGGACATGGCTTCGGACTGGTCGTGGGTGACGTAGATGGCGGTGATGCCAAATTGCTGCTGGATGCGCCGGATCTCGGTTCGCATGTACACCCGCAGTTTGGCGTCCAGGTTGGACAGGGGCTCATCGAAGAGCAGCACGCCCGGTTCCACGATCAGCGCCCGGGCCAAGGCCACCCGCTGCTGCTGGCCGCCGGAGAGCTGGTTGGTGTAGCGGTTTTCCATGCCCTCGAGCCCTACCAGTTTCAACATGTCAAAGACCTTGCTGCGAACTTCAGACTTGGGGAGCCCGCGCAATTTCAGCCCATAGGCCACGTTGTCGAAGATGTTCAGGTGAGGGAAGAGGGCGTAGCTCTGGAACACCATGGCGGTGTCCCTTTTGTTGGGGGGGAGGGCGTTGATGGCCTCGTCACCCAGATAGATCTCCCCCTCGTCCGGTGATTCGAAGCCGGCGATCATCCGCAGGGTGGTGGTTTTGCCGCAACCCGAGGGGCCCAGCAGGGTGACAAAATCCCCGGGCTTGATGTCCAGGTCGATGCTGTCCACCGCCCTGAAGGGTTTGCTGGTTTTGGGATCCAGGTATATCTTGGATACGCCCTGAAGGCGCACACCTTTTTTGACGTTACTCATGTGGCACACTCCTTTTTATCAGGCTTCCGCCTTCAGTTCCTTGACCCGACGGCTGCGTTTCATGCTGTTGACCAGGATGTTCATCAAGGCGATGGCGAAATACACGATGAACATCATCAGGGTGGCATAGGCGCAGGCGATGGAATACTGGCCGCGGTCCACGACGGTCATGATCTGCGGCGTGATCAGCTGGAAACGTGCGGAAATCAGGAAGATGACCGCGCTGGTGGCCGTGATGCTTCGGGCGAAGGTGGAGACCAGCGAGGAAAAGAAGGAATCGCTGATGAGGGGCAGGGTGACGCTGGTAAACACTTTGACGCTGCCCGCGCCCAGGTCGTAGGCCGATTCCTCGATGGATTTGTCGATCTGGTTCAGCGCTGCCACGGCGGAGCGGGTACCTATGGGCAGGCTTCGCACCACGAAGGCGATGATGATGATGGCGCTGGTGCCCACCAGCACCATAAAGCCCGAGCGGAAGATGCCGGTGATGTAACCCCTCAGGAGCGAGATGCCCAGTACGGTGCCCGGCACGGCCATGGCGAACATGGTGGAGAATTCCATGAACCGCTTGCCCAGAAAGCGCTTTTTGACGATGAGGTAGGCGATGATCATGGACAAGACCGAAGTGATGACCGCTGCGGTCAGGCTCAGGTACAGGGAGTCCACGAAGGGCTTGGTGTCCCGGCCGAACACGTTGGCGAAGTGCCTGAGGGTAAAGGAGAAGTCCTTGCCCCAAAGTTTGAAGCAGGCGCCCACGGGCACCATCGCATACATGGCGATGACAAAGACGCCCACCAGGGAGCACAAGAGGGTGGTGGGGATCCGCACTGAGGCGTCCTCGATCTGCATGCGCATCCGGCTGGCCTTTCCGGTGAGGGTGGCCACACTGCGCCGCTCCAGTACATACTTCATGATGACGAAAAGTACCATGGAAATGGTCAGCAGGATGACCGCCATGCCCGAGGAAGAGCGGGTGTCGAAGTTGGAAATCTGCATGTATATGTAAGCGGCCAGGGTGTTAAAGTCGCCGCCGATCATGATGGGGTTGGTGAAGTCCGCCACCGACTCAATGAAAGAGACCAGGAAGGCGTTGCCCAGTCCGGGCAGCAGCAAGGGCAGGGTGACGTCCCGGAAGACCCGCCAGCGGCTGGCGCCCATGTTCCTGGCCGACTCTTCCAGGGAGGGATCGATGTTGCCCAACAGGCCCTTGAGCATCAGGTAAGCCACGGGGAAGAAGGTGAGGATCTGTACGATCAGGATGCCGTGCATGCCGTAGATGTTGGCATTTTTGATGCCCAGCAGGTGGTAGGTGATCAGGCCCTTCCGGCCGAAGATCATGATCATGGACAGGGAGAGCACAAAGGGTGGGGATACGATGGGCAGCATGGAAATGACCTTGAAGATGCCCCGCATCCGGGTGCGCACGTAGGTGTCCACATAGGCGAAGAGGAAGCCGATAAGGGTGGAGCACAGGCCGCTGATGGCGCCCAGCAACAAGGTGTTGCCTACCACCTTCAGGAAGCGGCGGTTGGTGAACAGGGAGAGGTAGACCTCCAGGGTGAAATGGGTCTCTCCGATGTTTTCGTAGGCTACCTTCAGCTGGTTGACGATATCCAGCAGCGCGTTTTCCCCCAGGGGGGTCGCGTCTTCACTGAAGGAGGCGTTGAGGAGGCTCAGGAAGTGCTCCGTAAGGGCTCGGTCCTCGTGAATCAGGGCGAAATCTGTTTCGATCAGCTCACCCAACTCGGCCATCCGGATGGTGTCCCGGCGCTCCGCGCCCTTTTTGAATTCGGTGGCGTAGGCGTTGCAGTTGTTGGCCAGCCGATAAAAGGGACTGTCTTTCAGGGCCCCGTCCCGGACCCTGGAGGTGATTCGCTGGCTTTGGGAGATTAGGGTGTTGGGGTAGTCGGTTTCAAAACTCTGGGTGAGGATGGTGAAGAGGGGGTAAACAACGAACAAAAGCAGGAAGGCCATTACCAGGATGATGGCGAACATCATCACGGGATCGGCCAGCAGCTTTTTGCGTTCCAGTTGTCTACTCTTGGTGCTTGCCACGGTCGAACACCTCATTTCGAAGAATGGTCAAAAACCGCCACGGGGGGCGGTTTTTGACGGGATAGGGGAAAGGAGCGAATAAATCAGTCCTTGGGCTGGATCTTGTCCGTGTTGATGGAAGAAGTCCAGGCATCGATGATGTGGTTTTTGTTGGCACCGGTCCAAGTGGAATCGTAGTCGATGAGGTTGATGCCCATGTCCACAAGGGCCTGGGCGGACTCGGGATCTTTGGCTCCCTCTATGGTGAGGAACTGCAGGGCGCCCACGGTCTGGCCGATCTCCTGGCACTCGGGGGTCAGGGCAAACTCGATGAATAGCTTGGCCTCTTCGGGGTGCTTGCAGCCTTCGATGATGGCAGTGCCGCCGACTTCGTAGCCGGTTCCGTCGCTGGGCGCAAACAGTTCGATGTTCTCGTAGCCTTCATCAATGTACATCAGGCCGGTGTGCAGGAAGCCAACGCCGACGGCGGCTTCACCGGTGGAGACCATGGCGGAGGTGCCGGAGCCGGTCTTCACATAGGTGATCACATTGGGGTCCATGGCGGCGAACATCTCCAGGGCCTTCTCTTCGCCATACAGCTGGAAGAGGATGGAGGCTGTCATCACACCGGTGCCTGTGGCGCCGGGGTTGGCCATAACGATCATGTCTTTGTATTCGGGCTTGGACAGGTCGGCCCAGCAGGTGGGCGGTTCCACACCGGCCTCTTCCAGGGCATCCATGTCGCAGATGAAGCCGATGTAGCCGGAGTAAATGCCGAACCAGTAGGGCTCGCCTACGCCGTAGTTGGGGGATTTGTAGGGAGCGTGCTTGCTGTCTTCATATTTGGCGAGAAGCCCCTCGTTGGCAGCTGCGATATAGGGATCCCAGGTGCCGCCGTACCAGATGTCGGCCTGGGGATTTTCCCGCTCCTCTAAGATGCGGGTATAGCAGTCGTTGCCGGACAGGCGGATGTAGCTGGTCTTGATGCCGGTCTTCTCTTCGAAAGCCCGAACCACGGCGGCGCCGTGTTCTTCGTCGCAGCCCACATACACCATGAGTTCGCTGCCTTCACAGGCGCGCCAGTCGATCTCTTCCGCTGCGGCGAAACAGCTGAGCGCCATCAGAAGGGCCAAAGTGAGTACCAGTAGTTTCTTCATGTGGATCTTTCTCCTTACTCTTATTGGCTTGTGCGGGAGCTGTCCCGCCACCAGCGCCATTGTACCATGTTAAATCCATTGTGTCAACGCAAAATTTCAACAAATGCTACATAATGCTGCAGAAAGCCGGAAAAATACAAGAGGGGATATTGCTTACGGTTCACGGCTCTTGCGTATCCACTTTTCGAAGGAGCCTTGCATCTCCTTCAGGTGTTCGGAAAGGGGGCGGGGGGAACGGAAGGCCCGGAAGAAATGGTACCGGGCTGCGTTGCGTTCGTGAAAGGTCCGGATGTTCATCTTCAATTCTTCGAAGCGCACGATCACCTGGCGTTCCCGGGCAAATTGCCGCAGTTTCACCACCAGCCCCGCAGAGTGGCTTACGTCCACCAGGAACACCCCGAAGAACATGCCGATGAAAAAGGAAAAGGAGAGGTTTTGGGACAGCCAGTTCAGGGCGCCCAAAATGTGGGGATGTATGAAGAAGTAGTACAGGGCGCCCAAGGATGCCCAGATTGTTGAAAAGAGTGGGCAGATGAGGCCCTGGATGTTGCCCCAGCGACCGGAGTAATCCCACAGCCGCAGATGGAAGCATTTCAGGCACAGAAGCCCAGCCAGGAATTCGATGAGGGTCATGGACAGGGCCATGAGGAGGAACAGGGCGGCCCGGTTCAGCACCGGGTCGGGGATGATGGAATGGCTCTCCAAAGAGGCAAGCAGGAACAGGACGCACAGCCCCAGTCCATATATGGGCAGGTAGGGCCCGGTGCAAAAGCCGGGATTGATGGGCTTTTCATGGGCGTGTGTCAGGTTCCGGTACAATAGTTCCAGACACCATCCAAGAACAGACCCGATGAAAAACAGGTAGGCGAGGGTGAGGAACAGGCTCATGGTTTCCCTCCCGTGTTATGCGTCCCGTTCCCCCGGGATGATGGCGGACGGGGGGCGATGCATACCAAAAGAAATGATATCATAGCCCATGGGAACGCACTTTTCTTTGTCACTTGAAAGTATTATATGCAGGATTCCCCCATGGTTCAAGCCCATGGGCTTGTAATTTGAGAGAACTTTACCCTTGTGCAGCCATTGATACCCAATACGTCCATCCCGGGACAAGGATAAATTGCCTATGCTGGGCAGCTCCCGTGTATTGACGCGGGGGGGTTCGGATGATATACTGCCGCTA
Organism: Clostridiales bacterium; assembly: GCA_012520375.1. Lineage (GTDB taxonomy): Bacteria > Bacillota > Clostridia > Christensenellales > Aristaeellaceae > Excrementavichristensenella. Next base: position 15,243 of record JAAYOH010000077.1, on the reverse strand, counting down.
CCGTGCATCATGACGCCTGTCAGAGATGCGCCAAAGGGAAGGGAACAAATTCTCTAAGGGGTGGACGACCGTGCGGGATTTGCTGTGCGCCGGTGAATTGAATGTAGATCTGGTGCTGTCCGGCTTTCATTCCATGCCGGTACAGGGAAGGGAGATCATGGGAGAGGACTATACCCTGTGCCTGGGCAGTTCAAGCGCCAACTGCTGCTGCGTTGCGGCGAGCCTGGGTCTTTCCGCCCTATTCTATGGGAAATTGGGACAGGATCACTTTGGGCAGGTGGCCATGGAAGGTCTGGAGCGTTACGGCGTGGATACCAGACTGATCCGGCGGGATCCCGGCTGGCGAACGGGACTTACCGTGTGCGTCAGCGCCACCGGAGACCGGGCCATGGCTACCTGTTTCGGGGACACCATCGATGCCTTTGACGCCCTCGATGTCCCCTTGGAAGAAGCGGACGCCCGACACATCCACATGGCTTCCTACTTTTTTCAGCCCCGGGTGCGGGCGCGGCTGCCCATATTATACAAAAGGGCAAAGACCATGGGCATGACCACCTCCCTGGACGCGGGCTGGGACGAACAGGGGCGCTGGGAAGAGGGGCTTGTGGAGGCGCTTTCCGTGACAGATTTCTTTTTCCCCAATGAGAGCGAGGCTTGCGCCATCGCAGGGACGGACAACGTACAAAGGGCGGCCCGATACATTGCCGCCCTGGGGACGAATGCGGTGGTGAAGTGCGGGGAGAAGGGCACCCTGCTGTGCACCAGAGAGGGAGAAGTTCTGGAAGCGCCCCCCTATAGAACCGTTGTGGTGGAGACCACCGGGGCGGGGGACAGCTTCAATGCGGGTTTCCTGTACGCCTACCTGCGGGGGATGTCCCTGGACCAGTGTCTGCGGTTTGGCAATGCAGCGGGCGCTGTGTCGGTGACCCGCATCGGCGGCACCACCGCCTGTCCCACCCTGGCAGAGGTCCAACGGGTGATGGAGCAGGGAACCACGGAAGGTCTGTGAAGGGAAAGCGTCGTATGGCAAACGCCGCATCTGCGGCGAGGGATATTCCCGTTGGCCAGTTTACTGTGGAGGAGGAGAAGACCATGCAATTCAAATTCGCCTTCATCGGCGCCGGAAGTTTCGGTTTTACCCGGGAGCTGATCCGGGATATCCTGTCCTTTCCCTCATTGCGGGACTGCACCCTGGCCCTGATGGACATCGACCCGGAGCGGCTGGAGGTCATAAGGCGGGCCGTGCAGCGCATCGTGGAGGAGGGAAAGTATCCCGCAAAGGTGGTAGCCACCATGGACCGGGGGGAGGCCCTCGCCGGCGCGGACGGCGTGATCACCACCATCCTGCAGGGCAACTGCGACGTGTGGCAGCACGATATCCTGATCCCCAAGAAGTACGGGGTGGATACCTGTGTGGGGGACACCCGGGGACCCAGCGGAATTTTCCGCTACCTGCGCACCATCAACCCCATTTTGGACATCGCCCGGGACATAGAGCGCTTGTGCCCCAATGCGGTGCACCTGAACTACACCAACCCCATGGCGATGCTGTGCCGTACCGTGCAGGGGATGTTCCCCAAACTCACCACCAGCGGCCTGTGTCACAGCGTACAGGGCACCGCCGCCATGCTGGCGGAGTGGATCGGCGCACCCGAGGAGGAGATCAGTTACACCTGCGCCGGCATCAACCATCAGGCTTTTTATACGGACTTCCGCTGGAAGGGGAGGGACGCCTATCCCCTCATCCGCGAGGCCATCTGTGGGCGGGAGGAGATCTACAACGCGGAGCCCGTGCGCAACGAGATGTTCCTGGCCCTGGGTTATTACCCCACGGAATCCTCGGGGCACAACAGCGAGTACAACGCCTGGTTCCGCAAGCGCCCCGACCTCATCCGGCGCTACTGCACCCATGGAACCAACTGGAACCCAGGGGAATACGCCTTTATCCTGAAGGAATATCGCAACCGCGAGGGCATCTGGCGGGGCGAGATCGACAAGTGGTTTGCCGAACCCGTGGAACTAGCCCGGGGCGGGGAATACGCCGCCTACATCTTCAACGCCATCCTGGGGGACGGAACTCTGTTCAAATTCAACGGCAATGTGCGAAACCATGGCCTGGTGGACAACCTGCCCCAGGGGAGCTGCGTGGAGGTACCGATCCTGGCCTCCAAACATGGATTGGAACCCATCGCCGTGGGCAAGCTGCCGCCCCAGCTGGCATTGCTCGCCGGGACCTCGGCCCAGATCGAGGAGCTGGCGGTGGAGGGCAGCTTGGCAGGGGACAAGGAGATGATCTATCAGGCCATCTGCTTCGATCCCCTTACCGCCGCGGTGTGTTCCCTGCGAGAGATCCGGGATATGGTCAACGAGATGTTTGCCCGGAACGAGGCCTGGCTGCCCCAATTCGGGAAAGCTGCGCTGTAAATGGAATGAAAAAGAAGCGCCGCTGGATCCGAGCCGCGGCGCTTCTTTCATGGCCTTTTTTTATCGCTTCCGCAGCGCCTTCAGGATGTCCAGGGCGCTGGGGGGACATCCGGGGACGGTACAGCTGGCGCCGCTGCAGCAGCGGCCGATGCCGATGCCCTCGAACCTTTGCCCCTGAAAGCCCTGGCCGATGCAGATGGGTTCTGTTGGCCTGTGGTCCAGCCGGTACAGGGCGTGCACCAGATTGCCAAAACAGGCGGAACAGGCTTTGTCCTGGCGGACGTTTTTGGTGAGCCGGGACACCAGCCCGGAGGGCTTGGGGTAAGCCGGTGCGCCCCCGGGATCGTTCACCGGGATGACCGGGTCGTCTTCGGTGAAGAGTTCCCCCGCTTTCCACTGGGCGGCCAGGCCGATGTAGGATACCTCTTTCGGGTCGATGCCCATGAGCCTGCAGCCGAAGGAATCGATTTGTACCGGGTCGGCGCCCAGCATCATGCGCTTGGTCTGGACAGGGGTGCCCCCCTCCTCGAAGTTCAGGTCCCCGCAGATGCTGTCCACGAGGATGAGGCGGGGCTTCAGCACGGTAGCCAGGGCGGCGATGGGACGGTGCAGGCCCAGGCTGTGGAAGCGCCGCTTTTCGCTGTCGGGGATGCATCCCTTGCTGTTTTTCAGTGCACAGGTCATGACGGTCTGGCAGTGTCCCTTCAGAACGGGCAGGCTGATGAGGAAGTCCGTGTCCAGGGGACGGGTGCACACCTTCATATCCCCCGCCGGGGTGGAAAGGGTGCGGGTTTTGTCTTTTTTCAGGTCGTAGAGTTTTACCCCGAAGCGCTTGGCCATTTCGTGGTAGCCCAGCAGGGAAAAGGCGCGGCCGGTGCCCTCCCCCACCCAGGAGCTCTCCATGATGGAGATGTCCCGGAAGCCGTGTTCCATCAGATACTCGATGAGCCCGGCTACGATCTCCGTGTGGGTGGTAGCGCCCCGCTCGGGGCTGTCCGCCACAACCAGGTTGGGCTTGATGCCGATACTTGCCCCTTGGGGAACAAAAGAGGCGGTGTCGGAAGCGGTGAGCAGCCCCAAAGTCATCTCCCGGGGGCGGTCGCCGTAGGCCATATAGATGGGACGCATGGAAAACCTCCTTGTCTTTGGTCGGGGATGGAAACGGACAGCGCCCGGGCGGAGGAGCGCAGGTGGGCGCGGATGGCGGTCCGGATCCGCTCCAGGCGCCGTGCGACAACTTCGGCGTCACACATACCAGCGGGTGGACCGGCCAGGGGCGAGTTCATCCGTACCAACCGGACGGGGAAGGGGATGATACCACCGCCGGACCTACGAAAGATAGGTCAATACCTGTAGTGGTACCTGCCTTCGGCAGAGGGGATCAGATCCACGCCAAAGACGTCCCGGACCATGCCCGATGCGCACAGCGCATCGGGCGCTGCCTTCCCCACCAGGCTGCCCTCATGCAGCAGCAGCACCTGGTCAGAAGTGGAAAAGGCCAGGGGCAGGTCGTGGAGCACGGCCAGGATGCCCTTGCCGGAGACGGCCAGTTCCCGCAGCAGATTCATGAGGGCCAGCTGATGCCCGATGTCCAGGTATGTGGTGGGCTCGTCCAACAGGATGTAGTCGCTGTCCTGGGCCAGGGCCATGGCAATGCGCGCCTTCTGCCGCATGCCCCCGGACAGTTTGGCCAGGGGGCAGTGGCCGTGTGCTTCCAGACCCATGCGCTCCATGGCGGCCCGGGCGATGGCCAGATCCAGGGGCCCGTAGCGCCGGGGATACTGCAGGTGGGGAAAGCGCCCGTGGAGCACCAACTGGGCCACCGTGAGGTCCGGCGTGTCCCGCTCCTGGGCAAGGAAGGCGATGCGCCGGGCGATCATGTTTGGTTTCAGTTCGCGCAAAGGCGTGTCCTCCAGCACGACCCTTCCTGCGCCGGGGGCGAGTATGCCGGCGAGGACCCTCAGCAGGGTGCTCTTTCCCGAGCCATTGGGGCCGACCAGGGAGATAAGCTGCCCTTTGGGGAGGGTGCAGGAGACGTCCCGGAGCACCGGGGCCGCGCCGTACCCGGCGCTGACCCTTTCAAGCGCGATCACGGGCGTGTCCTCCCTTCGTGCGCACCAGCAAAAAGAGGAAAAAGGGGACGCCCAGGTAGGCCATCAGGATGCCCGCCGGCAGTTCGTAGGGGGAGAAAAGGGTGCGGGCAAGGGTATCGCACAGGGTGAGAAAGCCGGCGCCGAACAGGGCGCACAGGGGCAGAAAACTGCCCGGGCTCCGCCCTTTCAGGCGGCGCACCGTGTGGGGAACGATCAGCCCCACAAAAGACAGAAGTCCTGCCAGGCTCACGGCGCAGCCCGCCAGCAGGGCGGCAAGAAACAAGAACATAAGCCGCACCCGGAGGGTGTCCATGCCCAGGGCTCGGGCCCCTTCTTCCCCCAGGTTCAGCAGGTCCAGCTCGTTGTACAGGGTGAACAGGATCAGGAGGGCGACGGCCGCCAGCAGGCCCGCCGGCAGCAGGGTGGCCGGCCGAAGGGCGGCCAGGTCTCCCACCTTGAAATCGTGGCGCAGTGCGGCCAGCTCGGGGCGAAAGGTAATCACGGTATCGGACAGGGCGTTCAACAAGCTGTTCAGCGCCACCCCCATCAAGAGAACGGTACCCCTTGAGGCGCCCCACGCCCTGGCCCCCAGGGCCAAGGTCAGGACGGCGGCGAAGGCGCCCGCAAAGGCCCACAGAGGGGCCCAAAGGCTGGAGAACCCCGCCGCAGCGCACAGGGTCACCGCCAGGGCAGCGCCCGCATTCACCCCGATGATCCCCGGCGCCGCCAAACGGTTGGCCAGGACGCCCTGGATCACTGCCCCGGACACCGAGAGCGCGGCGCCGCAGACCAGGCAGCCCAGGGTGCGGGGCAGCCGCACATGGCGGAAAATCAAGGCATCCGCCCCCTCTCCCTCCCCACCCGTGAGGATGCGCAGAATTTGGGAAAGGGGGATCCGGCTGCTGCCCAGGGCCAGGCTCAAAAGGCAGCTTGCCAGCAGGAACAGGCCCCCCAACAGCAGCAGCCTACCCGAGGATCGCCGCGAGTTCTTCATAGGCATCTGCCCAGCGCGCGTTGGGTTTGAGGCTGAACAGGCGCCTGTCCATCAGGTGCAGCCTGCCCTCCCGAAGAGCGCTCAGGGCGCCCCACGCCGGGTTTTCCTCCATCATTTTTTTGAGGTTCTCCTCGGCGGCCCGGCTGTCATCTCCCATGAGGGCAACGAAGATATGGCCGGGGTCGCAGCGCAGGATGTACTCCAGGCTGAGGGCCTCAGGGGTCTGGCCTTCATTGTCCGCGATGTTTTTGCAGCCCAGGTCGAGGAGCATGTTGCCCAGCAGGGTGTCCCTGCCGCCCTTTACCCGGATCAGCCCGGAGGAGGCCCGCAGTAGCAGTACCGAGGGCATTTCATGGGGCAGGCTCTTTTTGACTTCGTCGATTCGCTTCGCCTGGCGCAGCCCGTTTTTCTCGTACAGGTCTTCCCGCCCGGTGATCCGGGTGCACAGGCCCAACATATCCAGGTATTCCGGGAAACTGTTCACATGAAAGTACAGGACCGGGATCCCCGCGGATTCCAGCATGGGAAGCAGTTCCACATGGGCTGTGGTGGCTGCGCTGGCCAGCGCCAGGTCGGGCATGGCGGAGAGCAAAAGCTCAGCGCTGGGGGAATGGGCGCCGCCGATGCACAGGGCGTCCCCCAGGTCGAGGCCATAATCGCTCCAGGCGTCGTCGGGGGCGGCGCACAAGTCCCCTCCCGAAAGCTGCCATACCTCGGCAAAGCTGCCCAGCAGGGCGGCCACCCGACGGGGCGAGTCCGGAAGGTCCACGGTCCGTCCCAGGGCGTCGGTATGGGAAAGCCCCCGGGCGATCGGCCCGGGGGTCATGAGCAGCAGAATCAGGCTAACCCCCAAGAAGCGCTTTTTCCACATGGGTAAAGCCCAGCCTTTCTATGGTGTCGGCGAAACGCTCTCCCGGGATACCCTGGGTCCGATACAGATCGATGGCCCGCTGCACCACCTCCAGGACCTCGTCCTCCGAGGAGAGGAGCCGGGACAGGGGCTTGCCTACAGCCCGCTTCTTGCCCCAGCGGCCGCCGATATACAGGGCATACCCGGTGTCCCACTCGTTAAAGCAGCCAAAGGGACATGACCGGACGCAGCGCCCGCAGCGGTTGCACAGCGCCGGGTCCAGCACGGGACCCGTCTCGGCCAGCTGCATCGCCCCCATGGGACAGGCTTTTTCCACCGCGCATACCTTGCAGCCACGGCACTTGTCGAGGTCGATTTTGGGGACCCGCTGCCCCACGATGCCCAGATCGTTCAGGTCGGGCTTGACGCAGCTGTTGGGGCAGCCTCCTACCCCGATCTTGAACTTGTGGGGCAGTTTCACATCCCGCATCTCCAGGAAAAAGCGCCGATGGATGCGCATGGCCAGCCCGTGAACGTCGATCAGGCCATACACGCAGCTCGTGCCTTTGCAGGACACCACAGGGCGCACCCGGGGGCCCGTGCCTCCGGTTTCCAGCCCTCCGGCCTGCAAATAATCCATTAGGGGCTGGATGTTATCGTAGGGGACGCCCTGGATCTCCACCGTCATGCGGCTGGTCATGGCCACCTGCCCCGAACCGTAGCGACGGGCCGCCTCGGCGATCCGTTCGAATTCTTCGGAGCTGAGCATGCCGCTTTGGGTAATCACCCGGGCACAGAAGCCGTCCAGCGTGCGCTTGTCCCGCAAAAACCCCAGGCTCTTTACCCTGGAAATCTCTTTGGCTGTACACTTTTGTTCCATTTGGTACTCCTCCTTATGATGTTTCCTCCGGCTTGCGCCAGACCATTTTGTTCACTACGCCGGTGTAGCTCTGGATCAGGCGCACTACCTTGCCGGAGACGTTTTCATCGGTGTAGTCGGGTACCGGGATGCCGTTGTCGCCATGTTCCCGCAGGGACACCGCCAGGTCCACCGACTGGATCAACCCCCGGCTGCCGATGCCTGCCAGCACAAAGCATCCCTTGTCCAGGGCCTCCGGTCGCTCGGTGGATGTGCGGATGGACACCGCGGGGAAAGGGCGGCCGATGCTCAGGAAAAAGCTGCTCTCCTCGGGGAGGGTGCCACTGTCGGAGATCACCGCGTAAGCGTGCATCTGCAGGCAGTTGTAATCGTGAAAGCCCAGGGGTTCGTGGCGGATCACCCGGCTGTCCAGGGCAAAGCCGCTCTCTTCCAGGCGCTTGCGGCTGCGGGGATGGCAGCTGTACAGGATGGGGAGGTCGTAGCGCCGGGCGATGTCATTGACGGCGCCAAAGAGGGAGAGAAAGTTTTTTTCGGTGTCGATGTTCTCCTCCCGGTGGGCGGAGAGCAGGATGTATTTGCCCTTATCGAGGCCCAGCCGCCGGTGGATGTCACTATTCGTGATGGCCTCCAGATTGGCCTGCAGCACCTCGGCCATGGGGCTGCCGGTGACGTACGTCCTCTCTTTGGGCAGCCCGCATTCTGCCAGGTAACGGCGGGCATGCTCGGAGTAGCACAGGTTCACGTCGCTGATGATGTCCACGATCCTGCGGTTGGTTTCCTCGGGCAGACACTCGTCTTTGCAGCGGTTGCCCGCTTCCATGTGAAAAATGGGGATGTGAAGCCGCTTGGCGCCGATGGCGGACAAGCAACTGTTGGTGTCCCCCAGCACCAGGAGGGCGTCTGGCCGAAGCTGCATCATCAGGTCGTAGCTCTTTGCGATGATGTTTCCCATGGTCTGCCCGAGGGAATCCCCCACGGCGTTCAGATATACCTCGGGGTCCGCCAGCTTCAGGTCGCGGAAGAAAATGCCGTTCAGGCTGTAGTCGTAGTTTTGCCCGGTGTGGGCCAGGATGGTGTCGAAATAGCGGCGGCACTTGTTGATGACCGCCGACAGGCGGATGATTTCGGGGCGGGTCCCCACGATGATCAGCAGCTTCAGCCGCCCGTCCTCCTTGAATGAACACATGGTCGCGATCCCTCCGGGCCATTTGATGGGGGTTATACCCTGAGCACGTATCCTTCCTTGCGGGGTTTGGGCGCAGGGGCTTCGCCTTTTGCATAGCCCAGGACGCAGTTGCCCAGGCCCTTGTACCTGGCGGGCACGCCCCACTTTTCCATCAGAGCCTTGCCCTCGGGCATCTCAAAGGTCTCCCGGGCCCGGTTGATCCAGCAGGAACCCAGGCCCAGCGCGTGGGCGGCGTTCATCAGATTGCCCATGACCAGGCTGGCGTCCTGTACGCCGTTGGCGTTGTCCCCGTCTGCGAACACCACCAGCACGGTGGGGGCGCCGAAGAAGGGGTCGCTGGCGACGCCCAAGACCTTGGCGTTCAGTCTGGACATCAGGGCGATGGTCTCCCGGTCCTGCACCACCACGATCAGGGGAGACTGGGTACCCCGGGCGGTGGGAGCGTAGGTCCCGGCTTCCAGGATGAGCTCCAATTCTTTGGCGTCGACCTGCCGGTCTTCGTAGGAGCGGATAGAGCGCCTGGTCAACAGATTTTGCAATGCGTTGTTCATGGGATGTTCTCCTTTCTCTTGGGTCAGGTTTTATCGTAGGGTGGGAAAGAGTTCCTGCAGGGCTACCGCCACGCCATCCTGGTCGTTGGAAAGGGTGATGCGATCTGCCGCCTGCCGGACTTCCGGCCAGGCGTTCTCCATGGCCACCCCCATCCCGGCAAACTGCAGCATGGGGATGTCGTTGAGCCCGTCCCCGAAGGCCAAAAGCGCTTCGGGACCCAGGTGCAGGTGGTGCAGGAGTTGCATCAAACCGGTCTCCTTGCTCACCCCGGGGGCGGTGAATTCCAGAAAACATTTGTCCGACAAAAAGACGTGCAGTTCCCCCGCAAAGGCGGCCTCAGCGCTCCTGCGGCAAGCTTCCACCTTGTCCTCCCGCCCCACCAGCATGATCTTGGGAGAGGCCCAGGTGACGGCGGCGGGCAGGTCCCGTGCATAACGGATGGACATGCTGTCGTTTTGTGCTTCATAGGCTACGATCGGGTCATCCGGCCGGTCGGTGATGAGGCTGTGCTCGTCGTAACAGATCATGGTCAGGTCGTAGGCGTCAGCCATGGCCTTCATGCGGGGCAACAGGCTGGGCGGCATGGTGGCTTCGTACAGCACCCTGTTCTCCCGGCAGGACAGGAGTTGGGCGCCGTTGGCTGCCAGGATGTACCCATCCAGGTCTTCCAGGCGGAGCTTCTTTGCCACGGGCACGACCCCGGGCACCGGCCGCCCCGAGGCCAGTACGATCTTTACGCCCAAATGTGCCGCCCGGGTAACGACGTCCCGGGTGAAGGGGGTGATCATTTTTTGGGAGTTTGTCAAGGTGCCGTCCAGGTCCAGGGCCAGGACGCGGTAAGGCAGTTCCGGCATCACGATGTATTTTTCTGAATGAAGGTGGGCACCAGGGCCTTGAGCAGGGGATACACGTCCCCTTCCTTGCGCTGGGCTTCTTTCTTCAGCGACTCCAGTTGATCAAGGAACAACGCCTCGTCCATCGCCACCGGATCCAGCACCATGATCTTGTCGTGGCAGGTGGTGTGCAGGGATTCGGCTTCCTCGTTCATCGCCAACTCCTCGTACAGCTTTTCTCCGGCGCGCAGGCCGCAGTAATCGATCTTGATCTCCTCATCGGGCTTAAAGCCCGCCAACTGGATCAGATTGCGGGCCAGGTCCACGATCTTCACCTGTGTGCCCATATCCAGCACGAAGATGCTCCCGCTTTCCCCGATGGCGCCCGCCTGCAGTACCAGCTGTGAGGCTTCCGGGATGGTCATGAAGTAGCGCTTCATATCGGGATGGGTCACGGTGACCGGGCCGCCCATGGAGATCTGCTTTTTGAACAGGGGGATGACGCTGCCATTCGAGCCCAGCACATTGCCGAAGCGCACCGCCATGAAGCGGGTCTTGCTGCGCCGCGCCATATACTGGATGATCAGTTCGCACACCCGTTTGGTGGCGCCCATCACATTGGTGGGGTTGACCGCTTTGTCGGTGGACAAGATCACCATGCGGTCTACGCCGTGACGGTCCGCCGCCAGCGCCAGGTTGAGGGTACCGAAGATGTTGTTCTTCACCGCTTCCGCCGGGCTTTCCTCCATCAGGGGCACATGCTTGTGGGCAGCAGCGTGGAATACCACCTGGGGTTTGACTGCCTGCATCACCTGGTCCAGGCGCTCGGTGTCCCGCACCGACCCGATCAGGATGCTCATGTTCAGCTTGTCGCCATACTTGGCCTTCATTTCCTGCTGCAGTTCGTAGGCGTTGTTTTCATAGATATCAAATGCCACCAGATGACCGGGGGAGAACTGGGCAATCTGGCGGCACAGCTCGGAGCCGATGGAGCCGCCGCCGCCGGTGACCAGAATGGTCTTCCCGCTCAGGTATTCACTGATGGAGCGGATGTCCAGCCGCACCTCTTCCCGGCACAAAAGATCGGCGATGTTCACGTCCCGCAGGGGGCTGACTTTGTAGGCGCCCCCGGTCACATCCTGCATGGCGCTTACCATGCGCAGCTTGCAGCCGGTCCCGGCGCACAATTGCATGATTTCCCGCATCCGGGCATTGCTCGCCGAAGGGATGGCGATGACGATGTCCACCACCTGGTGCTTCTCCACATAGCGGGGGATATTTTCCAGCCCAAACTCGATGGGGATGCCCATGATCCGGGTGCCCGCCTTTGCGGGATCGTCGTCCACTGCCACAACCGGCAACCCCTCCCGAAAGCCCCGGGCGATCAGCTCCCGGATGACGGCGGCGCCGGCCCAGCCTGCGCCCACCACCATGACGCGGCGGGTCCGGTCTTTGCGTACTGCCCGGCTGCGCACCTTCAGCTGCCCCACAAACTGGATGCCGAAGCGCTGTCCGGTCATGAGAAGGAACATGATCAGGAAAGCGATGCCATAGATGACCTTGCCGTGCAGGAAGTTGTTGGGCATGATGCGCACGCTGTTGCCGATCAGGCGGGATACGTAGGTGAAGTAGGGGATCATGGTATTGGTGCGCTGCCAGGCCGTCACCAGGATGGCAAAGACATAGGTAGCGCCTACGCCCAACAGGGTACCCACCAGAATCCGCAGCACATCCCAGGAGTTGGCGAAGCGCCACAGGCATTTGTAGGTCTTGGTCAACAGCAGGCCGCCCAGGCAGAACAGGGTGAGCACCGGCCAGATGTTGGTATAGCGCATCATGATGGATGCCGGGACCACCTTTTCATAGCGCAGGTACATTGCGGCCAGGAAAGACAGGTTGATCAACGCGATGTCCAGCAGGACCTGCAAGGCCAGATGGGTGTATTGCCGCAGCAATCGCTTCCGGGATGGTTTGTTCGTCATATCCGTATCTCCCGCTTTTGATGTGGGTTACTACAGCCTGCCGATGAGCTCGCTCAGGAAGCGGCTGATGCCGGGCCGCGCCTGCTCCATGGTTTTTATGACCTCCTGGTGGGTGAGGGGCTGGTCCAGGATCCCCGCCGCCATGTTGGACAGGCAGGAAACACCCAGCACCCGCATCCCGGCATGTACCGCGCACAGGACTTCGGGAACCGTGGACATACCCACGGCGTCGCCTCCCAGGATCCGAAGCATCCGGATTTCCGCAGGGGTCTCAAAGGAGGGGCCGGTCATCCAGCTGTACACGCCTTGGTGGGCGCTTACGCCGACGGCCTTGGCGCAGTCCTCTGCCAGGTCCAGAAGCTTTTTGTCGTAGGCATAGCTCATGTCGGGGAAGCGGGTACCAAACGCTTCTTCGTTGGCGCCAAACAGGGGATTGGCGCCCGTCAGATTGATGTGGTCGGTGATGAACATCAGATCTCCCGGCTTGTACCCGGCGTTTACCGCCCCTGCAGCGTTGGTCAGGATCAGGGTGTCGATACCCATCACCTTCATCACATGGACGGGAAAGACGACATCCTTCAGGTCAAAGCCCTCGTAGTAGTGTAGCCGCCCACTCATCACGGCCAGGGGCGTGCCCTTCAGCTTGCCCAGAACCCATTTGCCGGCGTGGCCGAGGACGGTGGAGACCTTCATCCCCGGCACTTTGGCATAGGGTACGGAAACCTGGTCTTCCAGTTCTGCCAGCAGGCTGCCCCAGCCCGAACCCAGGACCAGCCCGACCCGGGGCTTGACGGTCGCAGCGTTTTGAAGATGGTTTGCCGCGACAAGCACGGTTTCATAGTACTTGCTCATGTACCAGCACCTCACAATTTGATGTCGTTCCAGAAAGAAGTCCCGTCCAGGGTGTTGCGAAGGCCCAGGGCCTCCAAAATGGTGGCGGACACGTCGGCGAAGCTTTCCCGTTCCCCCAGGTTTACGCCATCCTGGGCGGCCAGGCTCCAGCACAGTACCGGGGTGTATTCCCGGGTATGATCCGTCCCCTTGTAGGTGGGGTCGCAGCCGTGGTCTCCGGTGATGATCATAAGGCCGTCATTGCCCAAAAGGCCCATAATCTCCGGCAGGCGCCGGTCGATCTCCTCCAGGGCTTTGCCGAAGCCTATGGCATCCCGGCGGTGCCCGTACAGCATATCGGTGTCTACCAGATTGGCGAACACCAGCCCGTTCAGCCGGGGCTTTTTCAGGGCCTCCGCCAGGGCGTCCAGGCAGGCGGCGTTTCCCGTAGCGTGGTTGGAGTCGGTGAGCCCCCTGTGGTTGAAGATGTCTTCGATCTTGCCGATCCCTATCACGTCCCGTCCGGCGGCCTTCAGCAGGTCCAACATGGTCTTTCCGGTGGGGTCCAGGGAAAAATCCCTGCGGTTGCCGGTGCGCTGAAAAGCGCCGAAGTCGCCCACGAAGGGGCGTGCGATCACCCGGCTCACCCCGTAGGGGCCCACCAACACCCGCCGCCTGAGATTCCGGCACATGTGCCACAGCTCCATGGGGGGGATAATGGCTTCATGGGCAGCGATCTGGAACACGCTGTCCGCCGAGGTGTACACGATGGGCTTGCCCGTGTCCACGTGCAAGGCGCCCAGGCGCTCAATGATTTCGGTGCCCGAGGCCACCTCGTTCCCGATGACCCCCATGCCGATTTCTTCTTCTACTTGCCGGATCAATTCCTCGGGAAAGGCATTGGGGAAGACCGGAAAGGGCTCTTTTACGATGAGCCCCGCCAGTTCCCAGTGTCCCGTGGTGGTATCCTTGCCCTGGGAGGCTTCTTTCAGCTTGCCGTAGCAACCCAGGGGATCTTCCTCACTGGGGATGCCCGCCGCCGCCAACAGCCCCAGATCCGAGAGGTTGGGGATGTCGGGATGACAGGCCTCGTACAGGTGACCAAAGGTATTTGCACCCTCATCGCCATAGGCGGCGGCGTCGGGCAAAGCGCCGACCCCCAGCGCATCAATGACGATCAGGGCAGCTTTTCGTATCTTCATGAAAGTATTCTCCGTTCCGCGACCCGCCTGGCAGGCCGCATTTTGCAGGGTCAGAGCCATCGCTGCGTAACCAGTTTTCCATTCGACGTGATCCCCCTGTTTTCCTGCATTCCATAATAGATCACGAATATTTCATCGGGGATTATCCTGTATGTAAACCCATACGAAAGGAGCTGCAGCGGCGATTCAGCCGCTACAGCTCCTCATGGGTTTTGGGTTAGCGCCACCGTCCCCTGCGATAGCGCTCGTAGGCGGCACGCCGCCGTCGGCGCTCCCGGGAGGTGGCAATGTGGCGGATGATGAGGATCAGGATGATCAGCACCAACAGGAAACCCAGAGCGACCCACAGGGGCTGGGAGCGGACAAAGCGAGCCACGCCGGGCATCAGGCTTTCCAGGGTGAAGGGTTGGGGCTGTGCGGCCACGTCCCGGCTGGCGATGACCGGGGCGGACACCGGGGCGCCGTCCACGTCCATGGTGATGGTGCCCAGGATGTCCCCCGCCATGATGGGAGCGGTGGGCTCTTCCTCGTACTGGATGCGAAGGCCCTGGCCGAATTCCGCCAGCACTTGATCCAGCTGCTCGGGGAGGAAAGCGGTCTTGTAGCCGTCCAGCGCCGTACCCGGCACCACCTGCAGGCGGACCAGGCCTGCGCCCTCGTCCTCTGTGGCGGCGTTCCGGATACTGGCATATATGGGCGCCCGGTCGAACATCTGGGAGAAGGACATGGTGTGATAGCGGGTGAAACCGTAATCAAAGAGGCGGGCGGTATCCGTCCACATGGCGCCCTCCTTGGATCTGAGCACCACGCTGATCATTTCCATGCCGTCCCGGCTGGCGGCGCCTACGAAGCAGCGGCCTGCCTTGGAATGATACCCCGTCTTGATGCCGATCAGGGCAGGGTAGTAGTATTTGCTTGTGGCCACGAACATGTAGTTGGCGGTCTCGATGCGCCACTTCTCCCGCTGGGAGGTGGAAGACATGGTATAGCTCCTGGCGGCGGCAATCTCCCGGAAGGTACGGTTTTCCATGGCGGCCCGGGCGATCAACGCCAGATCGTAGGCGGTGGACACGTGAGCCTCGTCGTGATAGCCGTGGGGATTGACAAAAAAGGTATCCTTGCAGCCCAGTTCCCGGGCCTTTTGGTTCATCAGGTCCACAAAATCTTCCACGGTGCCGGACACCGCTACCGCCACCGTCATGGAGGCATCGTTGCCCGAGCGCATCATCATGCCGTAGAGCAGGTCGATCATGGGGTACTGCTCCCCTTCGCGGATATTCAGCTTGGAGGAATCCGCAGGGATTCTGCCCGCTTCGGGGCCCACGGTCACCAGCTGGTCCAGATCGGGAAAGTTTTCCAGGGCTACCAGGCAGGCCATGATCTTGGTGGTACTGGCGGGAAAGGTCTTGCGCCGGG
>JAAYOH010000008.1 GCA_012520375.1 Clostridiales bacterium | reverse complement strand
TTATTCATGTTCATACGGTTATCCTTTCAAGCCTTCTTCGATGTATTTAGTAATCTGCGAAATCAATATAGTCTCTTCCTCACTGATGATTTCAATTCTTAGTATTGCAGGATCTTTAAGCTCCCTACGCAAGATGAAATGGTCATCTATGCCGCCAAGCGCATCTCGCCGCAGCTGATCCTGCGCCTTGCCTATCCCATATGGGAGCTTTCCCGGGTGATCCTCCTGTACGGAGCAGGGCTGGTGCTGCTGTTCTTGCTCCTGTTCCTCCATCAGCGGCGGGCGCTGTCCCGCTTTGCCGGCTCTCTCATTGCGCAAATGGACGACGTGCGGCTCATGCTGGAGGGGCAGCTTTCCAATCCCAAGGCGGTATTCCCGGAGCTTCAGCCCGCGCTGAACAACATCGCTTACCTGGCGGACCGGATGGAAAAGGACAGAAAAGAGATCCTGCGCACGCTGAACATGCGGCAGGACTTTGTCGCCAACGCCTCCCATGAACTGCGCTCGCCCCTGACCTCCATCATGGGTTTTGCGGAGATGCTGGACGAAGGCCTGGCGGATACCCCGGAGGAGCAGGCGCTGTGTACCCAGACAATCCGCAGCGAATGCAGCCGCATGCTGGAGGTGATCGAGGACATCCTGCTGCTCAGCCGCGCCGAGCGCCAGCTGGCAGAGCCGGCGACTGTAGACGTGGCTGCAGTTGCAGAGGAGATCTGCCAGTCGCTTTCGCCCCGCGCTGCCCAGAGAAACATCACGCTGAAAGTGGAAGGTTCGTTCCGGCTCACGGCAACAGAAAAGGACGTCTGGGAAATCCTGTACAACCTGACCGACAACGCCATCCGCTACGGCCGCGAAGGCGGCTATGTGCACATCCGCCTCGGTCCGGATGGTTTCTCTGTGGAGGACAACGGGATCGGCATCGACGCCGCGCACCAGAGCCGCATCTTTGAACAGTTTTACCGCGTGGACGAGGTGCGGAGCGCCGTCGGAGGAACGGGCTTGGGGCTGTCCATCATACAGGCCATCGTGCAGCGCTATGGCGGCGAGATCCATTTGGTAAGTGAAAGCGGAAAGGGCAGTCGCTTCATCGTGCAATTCGGATCACCGGAGGGCGCGCAATGAAAAAGGTATTGGCGCTTTTCATGGCGCTCATGCTGCTGGGCCCCGCGCAGGCGAGGGCTTACTGGGAGGATACCTATGACCGCCCGGTGGTCTGCTGCGAAGGAAAAAGCGAATGCCTTGTGCTCCAAATGATCATGATGGGCAGTTTCGCGCAGTTTGATCCGGAGGACAGCTTGAACGGGCGCATCCTCTCTGCCGTGATGCCTTTCCTGCTTGAAGTGGACGAAAGCGACATGCAGCACTTCTGTGAGGAGTTCGGCGTGGAGCTGGAAGCGCTCTATCCCTTCTATTATACAGCCATGGGCAACAGCCTGTGGGCGACCATTCTCTACGGCGACGATGCGGCGGATGCAGAGACCAAAGCGATCCATCAGGTGCTGATGCTGTTCCTGGATCCCCAGGCAGCGCCCGACGCCCAGGCGCAGATGGACGTCATCCGGGATGAGATCGGCGACGAACTGATCGCCCGGATGGCCGAAAAGACGGGAACCACTGTGGATTTCATCCGATACCTGATCTTCAGCGACAACTGGAGCATCGCGCCGGTTCCCGAGGAAGAAACCGAAGAAACGCCGGAAGAAGTGCCGTAGCCGACCGTTTCAGCCGTTACGATCGCTTCCGGTCCATCATGTGTGTCATGCACCGCATGCGCCGCAGGGCTGCGAGCCCAGGAAGCGCTCTTTCCTTGCCATGTTCTGTGTTTTCGGATATAATCAAGCTGTCAAAGCGAGGTGCCGCCGATGATCGATACCATCTATACGATTGGATATTCGGGCTTTTCGATCGATGATTTTGTGAATGCCTTGCAGTCGAATCGCATATCGCTCCTTGTGGATGTCCGCAGTCAGCCGTACTCACAGCATTTCCCCGACTATCACAAAGACATCCTCGAGAAGACCTTGAAGCGTTCCGGGATATGCTATCGCAATTGTGCAAAAGAGTTCGGCGCGAGGCAGGAAGACCCTGCATACTGCGCTGATGAGGGGTACCTTGATTTTGAACTTTTTGCCAAATCCCCGCTCTTTCTGGGCGGCTATGAAAAATTGATCGACCGCATGAAACAGGGCGATCGGTGCGCCTTGATGTGCGCGGAAAAAGACCCGTTCAATTGTCACCGGGCCATATTGGTGTCCCGGCCGTTCCATGAAGCCGGGTACGAAGTGATCCACCTCTTGCCAAACGACAAGAAAACCACGCAAAAAGAAATAGAGTCCAGGCTGCTTGACAAGTACTTTCCGAACAGAAACCAAACCACGCTCTTTGGGGACTTGCCCGATGAGGGGGATTATCTGCTGCAAGCCTATCGGAAACGAAACGCAGAAATTGGCTACTCGATGGAGGAGGAAATCAAGTGACTGTATTCACGATCGGATTTACCCAAAAAACCGCCGAACAGTTTTTTGCCTTGCTCAAGGAAAACCAGGTCGAAATCGTATTGGACGTACGATTGAACAACAAATCGCAGTTGGCCGGCTTTGCAAAAGGGGACGACCTTCCATACTTTTTGTCCGAGCTGTGTCATTGCGAATACAGGCATTGCCTGGAGTTTGCGCCGACAAAAGAGATCCTGGACGCTTATAAAAACAAGCGCATATCCTGGATTGAGTACGAGGACCAGTATGCTGCCCTGATGAACCAGCGGGGGAACCACCTGGATTTCATCGACCGTTTTTCTGAGTATACCCATATTTGTTTGCTGTGCAGCGAACCGACGCCCGAACACTGCCATCGGAGGTTGCTCGCCGAAATGATAGCCGATACAGCTCCCCGGCCAACAGAGATCAAACACCTTTAAAGGAGGCGTTGTTGTGGGCCATGCAATGGACGTTGTGATTCTTACAAAGTCGTCAAAATTTGGCGGGTACTGTGTCGCCGGCATCGATATCAAAAGCGGCAAATGGATCCGGCTTGTTTCGTGCGGTGATGCAAACCGCGGCCCATTATTGAAAAAGCACATGGAGTATCGTGATGGAAGCGCGTGCAGCATACTGGACATCGCCAGGGTCCCGATCATAAAGCGTGTTCCAAGCGATCATCAGCCAGAAAATGTGCTCATAGACGAAGGCGAGCGTTGGGAAAAAGTCGGCCGTCTGTCCGTTGGGGAATTGCTGGCCCTTCATCCGGCAGAAGAACACAGGTACTTGTTGGGCAACGCGTATTCTTATATAACAAAAGACAGGATCGGTACCGTGGGGCATTCGTTGGTCCTGGTCCAGGTGAGCGATTTGGAAATCACCCACCCTGACGAGCGAAAAACAAAAGCAAGCTTTCGTTACCGGGGCACTTCATACAAGGATATGTCCGTGACCGACCCTGATCATTACAAAACACCTTACGAAACCGAAAACGCAATTCTGGTTCTTAGCCTGCCTGATACCCCCGTTAATGAACGATACTACTACAAATTTGTCGCCAAAGTATTCCCCGTTTGATAGCCAAGGTCAAACCACTTTTGGGGAAACATCGGGCCATCAAAAAACCCGCAAGCCAAGGGATGGCGAGGGGAGCCTTTGACGGGCTGCGGGTCCAGCCGTCGCCGGCTGGACCCCACAAGATGCCGTTCGTGGTCTATCCGTTTTGCCGGGCAATGCCGGGGTCAAAGAGACTCCAGGCATGCCCCCTCTTGAGGCAAGGGACCTCATTCCAGCTCGATGGATTCCGCCACGTAATATGCAAACCCCTTTTCCCCGCAATAGCTTTGGATCTCTGCGATCACGTCCGCGTCCGTTGCGTATTCCAGCAGGTAGATGTCGGCGCCCAAAGCCGCGTAGCGCTCCACGTAGTCCTTGAAATACGCGCAGTCCTCTTCGGTCTGCCAGCCGAAGGTATCGTCGTCATAATCGACGGACGTGATGATCGTCTCCTGGTTGATGCCCGTGAACACGTCGTCGATCGTGCCGTATCGGCTGTAATACTCGTCGGCGAAGGTGTCGCCGCTGTTCATGATGACGGCCTTGCCGTAGCCCATAAGGCCCCGCAGGATCGCGGTGAGCCCCTCAAAGATCTCCTCCCGGGGGTACTCGTAGTAAACGTCGCAGTTGTCCACAAAAAAACCGTCGACGTCCATCTCCACAAACTGCCCGGCGAGGGTCACGGTCATGAATTCCTGCCACCCGGCGTCTGAAACGTCCGCCCAGCATTCTTCCTCCCAGTTTTCGTACTCGCCAAGGCAGATGCCCTCCCACTTTTTGTAATAGTCCCGGAAGTTCTCCAGGGAGCCCACGTTCAGATACGTATAGACCGTGTGCCCCGCTTCGTGCAGCGCCCGGATATCCCCGGCGGTGAAGTACTGCGCGTCGATCACCACCGTCTGGTACGGGGCAAGCCTGTCCATGGCGGTGTTGTCGATGCCCAGGAATACGCCGTAGGGCTGGCGGGCAAGGGCTTCTTCCGCCGCCCCGCCCGCACAGAGCGTCATGGCGACTGCGAGCGTGAGAACCATTGCAATCCGCCGAAGGATTTCCCTTTTCATCACACACACTTCCTTATTGTGGAATCGCAGAGCGCCGCCCATGGGCAGGGCGCGTCTCCCGGCGCCATGATATCACTTTTTCCATGGAATTTCAACGACAAATTTGTTGGCCTGCCGCACGCGGCGATGGGCCGACGCCACAACGGGTAGGACAGTATCAGGCTATTTGCCCCGCCTTTTTCGGGAAACACCGGCTGAATCGGCGATCCCGGCAGCCGTCAAATCTTCTTGGCGGCAAATCATGGGGGGCTGCGAAGCAAATAAACGAATTGCCCCGGAAACAGATTTCTTGCAATCTGCAACAGCCCTCCTATGGAATTTTACAGAATTGTGATACAATCCTTCCGAATAGCGTGTGAACGAGGTGGATAACAGATGGTCTTTCTTTCCTACCTGATCAACGGCATCAGTCTGGGAAGCGTGTACGCCATCATTGCTTTAGGCTATACGATGGTTTACGGCATCGCGAAGATGCTGAATTTTGCCCACGGCGACGTCATCATGGTGGGCGCCTACATATCCTTCTGCGTGACCCAGTACCTGGGGCTGCCCGCCTTCCTGTCGGTGCTGGCTGCCATGGTGGTGTGCACCGTCCTGGGTATCGTGATCGAGCGCCTGGCCTACAAGCCCCTGCGCAGCGCCCCCAAGCTGGCGGTGCTGATCACGGCCATCGGCATGAGCTACCTGCTGCAGAACGCGGCCCTTTTGATCTGGAGCTCCAACCCAAAAAGCTTCAGCTCCGTGGTGAACCTGGGCTCCGTCCGCCTCTTCGACGGGCGGCTGCTCATCTCCGACGAGCCCATCGTCACGGTGCTGTGCTGCATCGTGATCATGGTCGCCCTTACCCTGTTCACCTCCCGCACCAGGATGGGCAAGGCCATGCGGGCGGTCTCCGAGGACCAGGGCGCCGCCCAGCTGATGGGCGTGGACGTGAACCTCACCATATCCGTCACCTTCGCCATCGGCTCGGCCCTGGCCGCCATCGCGGGGGTGCTGCTGTGCTCCGCCTACCCGGTGCTGCAGCCCACCACAGGCTCCATGCCGGGCATCAAGGCATTCACCGCCGCCGTGTTCGGGGGCATCGGCTCCATCCCCGGCGCCATGCTGGGGGGGATCCTGCTGGGCATCATCGAGATCTTCGGCAAAGCCTACATCTCCACCGAACTGGGGGATGCCATCGTGTTCCTGGTGCTGATCATCATGCTGCTGGTCAAGCCCACGGGCCTCCTGGGCAAGAAGATCAGTGAAAAAGTGTAAGGTGGTGAGCGTATGAAGAAAAAACCCGGCAAAACCTTTATCAACAACGCCGTCACCTATCTCATGGTGATCGCCGCTTTCGTGGTGATGAGCTTCCTCATGGAGAAGGGCATGCTCAGCCGCTCCATGAAGGGTCAGCTGGTGCCCATCTGCGTGTACGTGGTCATGGCGGTCAGCCTCAACCTGACCGTGGGCATTTCGGGGGAGCTGAGCCTGGGGCACGCCGGCTTCATGAGCGTGGGCGCCTTCAGCGGCGTCATCGCCGCCGCCGTGCTGGCGGGGCCCGTGCCCGGCGCCGTCCTGCGCCTCATCCTGGCCATGCTTGTGGGGGGCATGATGGCCACCCTGGCCGGCGTGGTCATCGGAGTGCCCGTGCTGCGGCTGCGGGGCGACTACCTGGCCATCGTGACCCTGGCCTTCGGGGAGATCATCCGCAACGTCATCAACTGCCTGTACATCGGGCTGGACGGCAACCGGCTGGTCTTCGCCTTCAACACCCCCATCGCCCAGGACCCGGCCCGTACCGCCCAGGGCATTCCTTTCCAAATCCTGGTCAACGGCCCCCAGGGCGCCGCCGTCACCCAGAAGCTGGCTTCCTTCGCCATGGGCTTTGCGCTGGTGATCTTCTCCCTGATCGTGGTGCTGAACCTGATCAACTCCCGCTCCGGCCGCGCCATCAAGGCCCTTCGGGACAACCGCATTGCGGCGGAATCCGTGGGCATCAGCGCCACGAAGTACAAGATGATGGCCTTCGTCATCTCCGCGGCCCTGGCGGGCATGGCGGGCGCCCTGTACGCCCTGAACTATTCCACGGTGACAGCCAGCAAATTCAAGTTTGACACCTCCATTTTGGTGCTGGTCTTCGTGGTGCTGGGGGGCATCGGCAACATCCGGGGCTCCATCATCGCGGCAGCCCTGCTCACGGTATTGCCGGAGCTGCTCCGGGCCTTCAACGACTACCGCATGCTGGTGTACGCCGTCGTGCTCATCCTGGTCATGGTGATCAGCAACAGCGAGGGCCTGAAGCAGCTGAAGGAGAATGTCCTGAAAAAGCTTGGCCGCAGCCGGGGCAGCAAAGGAGGCGTTTGACATGAGCGAAAACAACCGGAAAATGGTATGGGCGCCCAGCACCGCCTTCATCCCCGCCCGGGACGTGGACAAGATCCCGGTGTTGGAAACCAGGCACCTGGGCATCGAATTCGGCGGCCTCAAGGCGGTGGACAACTTCAACATCACCATCGGCAGTACCGAGATCTCCGGGCTGATCGGGCCCAACGGCGCGGGGAAAACCACCATCTTCAACCTGCTCACCAAGGTGTACCAACCCACCACCGGCACCATCCTGTTCAACGGCAAGGAAACCAGCGGCATGAATACGGTGCAGATCAACAAGGCGGGCATCGCCCGCACCTTCCAGAACATCCGCCTCTTCTCCACCCTATCGGTGGAGGACAACGTGAAGGTGGGCCTGCACAATGCCATGAAATACTCGGCCTTCAGCGGCATCCTGCGCCTGCCGCGCTACTGGTCCACGGAAAAGCGGATGCACCGGCGGGCCATGGAGCTGCTGGAAATCTTTGATATGCAGGACATGGCGCGGTACCGGGCGGGTTCCCTTCCCTATGGCGCCCAGCGTCGGCTGGAGATCCTCCGGGCCCTGGCCACCGGCCCCTCCCTGCTGCTGCTGGACGAGCCCGCTGCGGGTATGAACCCGGCGGAGACCGTCGAATTGATGGAGAACATCCGCAAGATCCGGGACACCTTCCAGATCGCCATCCTGCTGATCGAGCACGACATGAAGCTGGTCATGGGCATTTGCGAGGGCATCGCCGTGCTGAACTACGGCCGCATCATCGCCAAGGGGACCCCGGAAGAGGTCCAGAACAACCCCGTGGTGATCGAAGCCTACCTGGGCAAGCAAAAGGAGGCCAAAGCATGAGCCTTTTGAAGGTGGATAACATCCATGTGTATTACGGCAGCATCCACGCCATCAAGGGCATCAGCTTTGAGGTGTGCGAGGGGGAGATCGTCACCCTGATCGGCGCCAACGGCGCGGGCAAGTCCACCACCCTGAACACCGTCTCCGGCCTCTTAAAGCCCAAGAGCGGCGCCGTGGAATTCAAGGGCAAGAACATCGTGGGGCTCCCCGCCAACCGCATCGTGACCCAGGGCATGGCCCTGTGTCCCGAGGGACGGCGGGTATTCCTGCAGATGACGGTCCAGGAAAACCTGGAAATGGGGGGATATACCAGGCCCGCCGGGGAGATCGAACACTCCCTGCAGGACGTGTACCAGCGCTTCCCCCGCCTCAAAGAGCGCCGCAAGCAGATCGCCGGGACCCTGTCCGGGGGCGAGCAGCAGATGCTGGCCATGGGGCGGGCCCTGATGAGCAAGCCCAAACTGATGATGCTGGACGAGCCCTCCATGGGGCTGGCCCCCATTCTGGTGGAGCAGATCTTCGACATCATCAAAGAGCTCAACGACGCAGGCACCACCATCCTCCTGGTGGAGCAGAACGCCCGCAAAGCCCTGACCATCGCCAACCGGGGCTATGTGCTGGAGACCGGCCGGATCGTCATGCAGGGCGCCGCCGCCGAGCTTTTGCACGACGACGAAGTGCGGAAAGCCTATCTGGGCACCTGACGGGAACCGATAAACCCTGCGCCAGGGGATTTGTTCCCCTGGCACGTTTTTGTGTGGGAATCTGCGGGTTTGCGATTGCATGCATTTAATAAATCAAATTTTATCACCTATAATCTACTGAATCGGTCAAAAAGCATTGCATTGTGTTCATATTTTTGCTATACTGCATAGGTATACCCGATTTTCTTCGGGTTCACGCATTTTCATTCCAGGCGATTGTGGAGGTAGCTATGAGCGTAGGCATTTATATTCATCACGCACTGAAGAAATACGGGGATGTCACCATCATCCCGGACTTGTCCCTGAGCATCGCGAACGGCGAATTGTTTACGCTGCTGGGCCCCTCCGGCTGTGGCAAGACGACCCTGCTGCGCATGATCGCCGGTTTCAACAGCATTGAGGGCGGCGACTTCTTTTTCAACGACCGGCGCATCAACGACATCGACCCGGGCAAGCGCAACATCGGCATGGTATTCCAGAACTACGCCATCTTCCCCCACCTGTCGGTGCGCAAAAATGTGGCCTTCGGCCTCAAGAACCGCAAGATGCCCAAAGAGCAGATCCGGAAGGAAACCGATACCTTCCTCAAACTGGTGAAGATCGACGAATACGCCGACCGCATGCCCGAACGCCTTTCCGGCGGACAGCAGCAGCGGGTTGCTCTGGCCCGCGCCCTGGTCATCCGGCCGGACGTTCTGCTCATGGACGAGCCCCTGTCCAACCTGGACGCCAAACTCCGGGTAGAAATGCGCACCGTCATCAAGAACATCCAAAAAAATGTGGGCATTACCACGGTATACGTCACCCACGACCAGGAAGAGGCCATGGCCATTTCCGACCGCATCGCCGTCATGAACGCAGGCGTGATCCAGCACGTCGGCCGGCCCAAGGACATCTACCAGCGTCCCGCCAACCTCTTCGTGGCCACCTTCATCGGCAAGAGCAACATCCTGAAGGGGCAGGTGCTTCGGGACGACAGCGGCTATAAGGTGAATTTCGCCGACGACTACGAGGTGTCTGTGCCCGCCATCGACCCGGCACGGGCACGGATTGGGGAAGCGCTGCTGTCCGTGCGCCCGGAGGAACTGCTGCTCATGCCTACAGGCTATACGGGTCCGGGGATCCGGGCCACCATCGACGACAGTGTGTTCCTGGGCCTGAACACCCACTACTTCGTCACCCTGGACAGCGGCGAAGAGGCGGAAATCATTCAGGAATCCCAGATCGATTCCATCCTGCCCCCGGGCAGCAAGATCAAGCTGACGGTGAACACCGACAAGTTCAACGTCTTTGGCGTGGATGACGAGACGAGTATGATGCAGGGCATCTGCAATGAGGTAAAAGCCTTTGAAGAGGAGGCGGTGCGCAAATGACCAGATCGCGAAAGCGGGTAGATCTGTGGACCTGGATCGGTATCGCCCTGCTGTGCCTGTTCCTGCTCTTCTTCATCTATCCCTGTGTACGCCTGATGTGGGAAGCCTTCTACACCCAGGAAGACGGCTTTACCATGAAGAGCTTCGTGAAGTTCTTTTCCAAGAGTTACTATTACAGCACCATCCTGAACAGTTTCAAGGTGTCCGCTGCGGTGATGGTGCTCTGCCTTTTGATCGGCATCCCCTTCTCCTACTTCTTTACTTTCTACAAGTTGAAGGGGCGGCGGGTGCTGTTTGTGCTGTCTCTTTTGTGCACCATGTCGGCGCCCTTCATCGGCGCCTATTCCTGGATCATGCTGCTGGGCCGTTCCGGTGTCATCACAAAATTCGTGGAGTCTACCTTCGGCCTGAAGATCGGCAGCATCTACGGCTTCAACGGCATCCTGCTGGTGCTGTCCTTAAAGCTCTTTCCCCTGGTCATGATCTACATGAACGGCGCTTTCCAGGACATCGACAACAGCTTGATGGAGGCCTCCGCCAACCTGGGTTGTACCGGGGTCAGGCGCTTCATCAAGGTGGTTATGGGGCTCACCGTGCCCACCATCCTGGCCGCCGCCCTGATCGTGTTCATGCGGGCATTTGCTGATTTTGGCACCCCCGCCATCATCGGCGAGGGTTTCAAGACCTTTCCGGTACTGATTTACGACTCCTTCCTCAGCGAGGTGGGTGCGGACTACAACTTCGCCTCGGCGGTCAGCGTGCTGGCCATCCTCCTGACCGGGATCGTCTTCCTCCTCCAGAAATTCGCCACCAGCCGGTTCACGTTCACCATCAACTCCCTGCATCCCATCGAAAAGAAAAAGCCCAAGGGCATCGCGGGCTTTTTGATGCACGCCTACTGTTATATCCTGATCGCGGTGGCCATACTGCCCCAGATCTACATCGTCGTCGATTCTTTCCGGGACTACAAGGGCCAGGTCGCCCAGTCCACCTATTCCCTGTCCAACTACCAAAACGCGGTACGCAAGCTCTTGGGCCGCTCGATAACCAACACCCTGGTGATCTCTACCGCCGCCCTGGCGGTCATCATCATCATCGCGGTGCTCATCGCCTATCTGGTGGTGCGCCGTTCCAGCGCCCTGAGCCACACCGTGGACACCATCTCCATGCTGCCCTATATCATGCCCGGCGCGGTCATTGGCATCTCCCTGATCATCGCCTTCAGCGGACGCTACTTTTCCCTGATCGGCACCATGACCATTATGGTTATCGCCCTGGCGATCCGGCGCATGCCATACACCAGCCGGTCCGCCACAGCCACCATGATGCAGATCCCCATATCCACGGAAGAGGCGTCCATCAGCCTGGGCGCCAGCAAACTGAAGACGTTCGCCGTCATCACCATCCCCCAGATGTCCAGCGGCATCATTTCGGGGGCCATCCTCAGCTTCGTGTCCATCGTCACCGAAATGTCCAGCGGCATTTTCCTGTACAACAACCGCACCATCACCCTCACCCTGAGCACCTACACCAACATATCCCTGGGCTCCTACGGTACGGCCTCTGCCTTCGCCACGATCACCACCCTGGTCACCGTGGCCTGTATGGTGTTGTACCTGCTGTTCACCCGGGGCTCCGAACGCATGAGCGTATAATCATCCCGGCATAAGGCCGCAAGGCTTTAGCAATAGAAAAAAGGAGGAACCCCCATGAAAAGATTCCTGATTATGCTCCTTTGCACCCTCCTGGTCCTGTCCCTGTGCGCCGTCGCCACAGCCGAGGAGAAGCCCTCCTGGGTCATCGACGATCCCGCCTCCATCGGCAAGACCGTTGTGGTGTATTCCACCCTGGACGACCCCCAGCAGGCCACGGTGGAAAACATCTGGTACACCTATTATCCCGACTGCACCATCGAGTGGATCAGCGACTCCGTGGGCAAGCTGATCGCCCGGGCCCGGGGCGAAATCAACAACCCCCAGGCCGACGTCATCATGGGCGGTCTGTTCGAGTCTGACGGCACCACCTATCACGATGTGTTGGAGCCCTACACCCCTTCCATCGCCGCCGAACTGTCCAAGCTGGACCCCTATGGCTACTATAGCTTCTTCGACGTCCAGTACATGGCCCTGGTGGTCAACAAAGACCTGGAAGCTGAGCTGGGCTTGAACATCACCGGCTACAAAGACCTGCTGGATCCCGCCCTGAAGGGCAAGATCATCCAGGCCGACCCCGCCGCATCCTCCTCCGCCTACCGCCAGTTCCACACCATGCTGGCCCTTATGGGCGACGAGATCGCGGATGACAAGAGCTGGGAGTACATCGATGCCCTGATCGCAAACTGCGACGGCGTCATCACCACTTCCTCCTCCCAGGTATTCAAATCCGTCATTGCCGGCGAGTACGTGGTGGGCCTGACCTACGAGAACATCGTGGAAATGCAGATCACCAAGAACGGCGCCGACAACATCCGCCTGGTGTACCCCGTCGAGGGCAACACCGCCTGCGCTTCCGGCGCCGGCATGGTGAAGGGCTGCCCGCATCCCGAGGCCGCCGCTGCCTTCCTGGACTTCTGTGCTTCCGAGGAATACCAGCTCTCCCGCAAGGACGAGAACTGTGCCCGGGGCACCAACACCAACATCCGCTATGAGAACTATCCCGCCGACGAGGAACTGGGCGTTGTGGTCATCGATTGGGAATGGCTGGGCACCCAGAAAACCGCTCTGCTGGAGAAGTGGGCCGAGCACTGGGCCGAGTTCGCCGGCTGATCCAATCCCTTGTAAGCCATGTGGGCTGCCGCATCGCCGCGGTAGCCCATGTTTATACCGGGACGTGATGATGCGGCATTCTTCCCCCCAGTTTCTCCGATGCCCTTCCCTGTCGCATCACAAAAACGCCCACTACAAGACCCTTTGTTTTCTTTCCCGCGCTTGACGCGGCCAAGCACTGCTCCTATAATGGAGTAAAGCCGTAGTACCGGAGGGCATGATGATCTATCTTGCGGACAAATGGACGGATTACGAACTGCTGGACGCCGGGGACGGGGAAAAGCTGGAGCGCTGGAAGGATGTCATCCTGTGCCGGCCCGATCCCCAGGCCATTTGGCCCCGGCAGGAACCCGGCTTGTGGAAGGGCGCCCAGGCCCGGTACCACCGGTCCGCCGGGGGCGGCGGTCAGTGGGAATTCTTCCGTAACCTGCCCGACAAGTGGACGGTGACATACGGCGGCCTCTCGTTTTTTGTGCGGCCCACCGGTTTCAAGCACACCGGCCTGTTCCCGGAGCAGGCGGTGAACTGGGACTGGATGGGAGGCCTGATCCGGAACGCGGGGCGGCCCATCCGGGTGCTCAACCTGTTCGGATACACCGGGGGCGCCACCGTTGCCTGCGCGGCGGCGGGGGCCCACGTCACCCACGTGGACGCCGCCAAGGGCATGGTGGCCTGGGCGGGGGACAACCGCAAGCTGTCGAAGATCGACGAGACCAGGGTGCGCTGGATCGTGGACGACGCCCTGAAGTTCGTGCAGCGGGAACAGCGCCGGGGCAACAGCTACCAGGGCATCCTGATGGATCCCCCTTCCTACGGCAGGGGCCCGGGGGGCGAGGTCTGGAAATTGGAAGACACCCTGTACGAATTGGTATCCGCCTGTGAAAAGGTGCTGGCTTCCGATGCCCTGTTCATGCTGATCAACAGCTACACCACGGGGCTGCAGCCAACGGTGCTGTCCAACATGCTGCGCATGGCCCTGAAGGGCCGGGCTGGGTTGGTGGAGGCGGGAGAAGTGGCGCTGCCCATGGGAAAGATGGGCAACGTGCTCCCCTGCGGCGCTTCGGGGCGGTGGACGGGCAGATGAGAGAACGCTTCTTCGCAGGTCCCTATCCGGTGGAGGTCCTGTACCTGGACAACCACCTGCTGGTGGTGGTCAAGCCGCCCAACCTGCCGGCGCAAAGGGACGCTTCGGGGGATCCGGACCTGCTGGGCGCCGCCAAAGCGTACGTCGCCCGGGTATTTGACAAGCCCGGGGAGGCCTTCCTGGGCCTGGTGCACCGGCTGGACCGGCCGGTGGGAGGCCTCATGGTGCTGGCCCGCACCTCCAAGGCCGCGGCCCGGCTCAGCGACGCTTTTGCCACGCGCCAGGTGGACAAGGGCTACCTGGCTGTGGTCCGGGGCGCGGTGGATGGTCCCCTCACCCTGACCGATTGGCTGCTGAAAGATCCCCGTACGGGCAGCGTCCGGGTGGTCCCCCGGGGGACCCCCGGCGCGAAGGAAGCCCGGCTGGCAAGCTGGCCCATCGGGCAGTGGGAGGCCCTCACCCTGATGCGGGTGCGGCTGGAGACCGGTCGGGCCCACCAGATCCGGGTCCAGCATGCCCATGCAGGTCACCCCCTGTGGGGGGACGCCCGGTACGGCGGCGGCAAACCGGGCCAGCAGATCGCCCTGTGGGCGGATCGCCTTGCCCTCACCCATCCGGTGCGGCGGGAGCCCATGGCTTTCCGCGCCCCGCCCCCCGCCCGGGGGATCTGGCAGTCCTTCCGGACAGAACTGGAGGCGGAAGATGCGCGGTAAATGGCTCGGTTTTTTGAGCTGTCTCTTGTCCATGCCCCTGTGCACCAGACTTTTGGACGGCATATCCGCGGACTCCATGCGGGACGCCCTGCTGGCGGGCACGGTGCTGGGGCTGGCCTATCTGCTGATCCGTCCCCTGCTCCGACTGCTGACCTTTCCCATCGGCTGCCTGACCCTGGGCCTGTCCGGCTTCCTCATCGACTGCGGGCTGATCCTGTGCCTCGCCCGCTATGTGCCCGGCTTTCACGTCGCGGGGCCGGAGTGGGCGGCCCTGGCGGCGCTGTTGGTGAACGTCCTGTGTCTTGTTGCGGGAGAACTACGATAGAGGTGAAACGATGGATATCCAATTGATTGAAGACGTGACCTTGTCCGCCACCGAGGTGGACGCAAACGGTATGTGGAAGCCCTCCGCCATCCTGCTGCACATGCAGACGGGGGCCGATATCCACTGCACCGCCCTGGGCTTTCCCCGGGAGCGGCTGGTCCGGGCGGGCATGTGCTGGATCCTGTACCGGGTAGCCTACCAGCTCTACGAAAAGGCAACCATGGGAGACCAAATCCGTACGACGACCTGGCCCGGGAAGCTCATCGGGCCCATCTTTCCCCGCTACTTCAGCTGGGAAAAGGAAGGCCGGTGCATCGGGGAGGCCATCGCCGCCTGGGTGCTCATCGACATCGAGAAGCGGCGGATCCTTCGCCCCGGCATGCTTCCCGCCCCCCTCCCCACCTCCTCCCGGAAGGGCTGTCTGGCCCTGCCCGGCGCCCTCAAGATCGAACGCTGCGCCCCCAGGGAGATCCGTCGGGTACGCTTCACCGACCTGGACATCAACGGCCACATGAACAACGCCCGCTACGCCGACTGGATCAGCGACCTGTACGACGGCAGGCCCATCAAAAGCCTGCAGGTCAACTACCTGAGCGAGGCCCTTCAAGGCGAGGATATCGCCCTCGAGTGCCCAACCCCCGACCTGGTGGCCGGCATCCGCCGGGGGGACGACAAGGTGATCTTTGAAGCCCGGGCCCTGACGGGATCGTGATTGGATCCCCACCCGGATGAAGGGTTTCCCGCCGCGGGAACCGCCTGTACCGGGAGAATCATACCCGTGGCACCCAAAACGAGCACAAACGGATCGCGGCCTTGAAACAGGGCGCGGCCGATATGAAAGGGAGGAACCACCATGAAATTCGGCATATACTTTGCCTATTGGGAGACCGAGTGGCGGGGCGACTACAAAGCCTACATCGAAAAAGCGGCAAAACTTGGGTTTGACGTGATGGAACTGAGCTATGCGCCCATGCCCGGGTACTCCGAAGCTTATATGCAGGAGCTGCGGGCCTGCGCCAAGGCCAACGGCATCACCCTGACCGCGGGGTATGGCCCCACGGCGGACCAGAATATTTCCTCCAGCGATCCCTCCGTCGTGGCCAACGGCATGGCTTTTTTCCGGGAAATGCTGCGCAGGCTGGAAAAAATGGGCATTCGCTCCATCGGCGGCGGCCTGTACTCCTACTGGCCCGTGGACTACAGCAAGCCCATCGACCGGGAGCGGGACCGGGCCATTGCCCTGAAGAACGTGCGGGAGCTGGGGAAAGAGGCGCTGGATCGGGGCGTGGATTTCTGCCTGGAGTGCCTCAACCGGTACGAGGGCTACCTGCTCAATACGGCAAAGGAGGGCGTGGAGTTCGTGCAGGAAGTGGATGTGCCCAGCGTAAAACTACTGCTGGATACCTTCCACATGAACATCGAGGAGGATTCCATGCCCGACGCCATCCTGACGGCGGGCCCCTATCTGCGGCGGCTGCATACCGGCGAAGCCAACCGCAGGGTCCCCGGACAGGGCGGATTGCCCTGGAACGACATCGGGCGGGCCCTTCGGGCCATCGACTTCCAGGGCGACGTGGTGATGGAGCCCTTCGTCCGGGCCGGGGGCACCATCGGCCGGGAAATCAAGGTGTGGCGGCAGCTGGTGGACAAGGTGGACGAAGGATCCCTGGACCACGATGCGCTGCGAGCGCTGCAGTTCTCCCGCTTCGTCCTGGGACGGCAATAAGGGAGGGCAGGGTCCCGGGGCCGGCGAATTCCCGGCTGCTGAAGGGGCTCAAGACGACCAAGGGGCTTCCCATCCGCGCAGCGGGTCCGGGAAGCCCCTTTCCTATGTTTGGCTGATCTGCCTGCCTTATTCCTTCGCCCCCGCTTCGTACACGGGTTTCAGGGCGGGATACAGCATGTCGTACAGGCCGAAGGCGTCCTCGTAGGCGGCCCTGGTGGAGGGATCGGGCAGGGTCTCGGTCTCCACCTGCAGGATGGTGACCGCCTCCTGCAGGTCCTTCCAGACGCCGGCGCCCACGCCGGCCACCAGCACGGCCCCGTAAGCGCCGCCCTCGCTGGCCGCGGACATGGTGTAGACCGGCAGGCCGAACACGTCCGCCTGGATCTGGCGCCACAGGGGGGAGGCCGCGCCGCCGCCGGAGGTGTACACCTTTTCGGCGGGGCCCACGAGGCGGACCAGGTCGATCACCTGTTTCAGGGAGAAGGTGACGCCCTCCATGACGGCCCGGGTCAGGTCCGCCCGGGTGGTCTTCAGGTTCATGCCGTAGAAGACGCTGCGGCAGTCGGGATCCGGATAGGGGCAGCGCTCGCCGGACAGGTAGGGCAGGTAGACGATGCCGTGAGAGCCGGGGACAGAGGCGGCGGCGTCCCGGTTCATCAACTCGTACACGCTGACGCCCTTTTCCCGGGCTTCCCGGACCTGGTGCTGGCACAGTACGTCCCGGTACCAGCGGTAGGCGCTGCCCGCCGCGTTGGTGCAGCCCAGGGCGTGGTACAGGCCGGGCTGGTTGTTGCAGAACATCTGGAGTTTGCCCTGGGGATTGGGCTGGAAACCGTCAAAGCCCGTGGTGACGTTGCCCGCCGTGCCGATGACCACGCCCAGGATGCCGGGCTTCACCAGGCCGGAACCCGTGGTCTGGATCACCGCGTCGCCGCCGCCGGCGTACACCGCGAGGCCCTCGGGGAGGCCGGTCAAAAGGGCAGCCTCCTTGGTGACCCGGCCCGCCAGGTCGATGGATTCCAGCACCGGGGGGAAGATGCTGCGGTCCAGTCCCGCCAGGGCGATCAAACCCTCGCTCCAGCGCCGCTCCTTGGTGTAAAAGAGGCCGGTGCCCGAGGCGTCGGAGACGTCGATGGCGATCTCCCCGGTGAGCTTGTAGCGGATATAATCCTTGGGGCAGCAGAAGACGTCCATCTTCCCGTAGTTCTCGGGCTCGTTCTCCTTGAGCCACAGGATCTTGCCGCCGGTATAGGCGGTGAACATGGCGTTGTTGGTGTAGGTGAGCAGTCCTTCCAGGCCGCCCGCCTCAGCGGTGATCCAGTCGCACTGTTTCTGGGTGCGCTGGTCACACCACAGGATGGAGGGGCGGATCACTTCCCGGTCCTTGTCCAGGGCTACCAGTCCATGCATCTGCCCCGACAAGCTGACGCCCCGGATCAGGTCCCCATCGATGCCCGGGGCAGCCATAACGGCACGGCAGCCCTCCTGGATGGCCTTCCACCAGTCCGCCGGGTCCTGCTCCGCCCAGCCGGGCTTGGGGGTGTACAGGGGATACTCCACCGTTTTGGAAGCCACCACCTCACCCTGTTCGTCGGCGATGATGCACTTGGCCCCCGATGTGCCGATGTCCAGTCCGATCAGATACGCCCGTTTCATTTGTCCTTCCCCTTCCCTTCATAGAATTTTTTGGATATATCCGAGATCTCCTTGAAGTCGAGTTTGTTTTCCCGCTTTTCCGAGATGCGCTCGATGTTGCTGCGGTGGCTGAAAAAGGCCAGTGCCGCCACCAGCAGACCATAACCCGCCTCGGGCCACCGCCCCCAGTGGACGATGAGGGACAGCACCGCGTACACCGAGGCGGACGCCAAAGAGGCCACGGACATGGTGCGGGTGATGGCCAGCACGATGGCCTGGCACGCCACCAGGGCTGCCCCGACCCAGGGGGGATCGATGACCAGGATAAGCCCCAGGGAAGCGGCGATGCCCTTGCCCCCTTTAAAGCCGAAGAGCACGGGCCAGTTGTGGCCCAGCACCGCACACAGGCCCCCCAGCCGGGCGCCCCAGCTGCCCCACGGTCCTCCCAGGTACAGGCCGATCAGGGCCGCCGCCACGCTCTTCAGCACATCCCCCACCAGGGTGATCATGCTGGGCAGCCAGCCCATGGTGCGCAGCACGTTGGTGGTGCCTGCGCTTTGACTGCCCCGGCGCCGCACATCGAACTTGCCCATGGTTTTGCTGACGATGACGCCGGTCTGGATGTTTCCCAAAAGGTATCCCGCTGCCGCAATGAGCGGAAGTTTCCAAAGCAATTCCATATTCAGTCCTCTCCTTTTCTGCGTTCCCGAAGGATGAAGCGCAGGGGCGTCCCCTCGAAACCAAATGCCTTCCGGAACTGATTGTGGAGGTAGCGCTCGTAGGAAAAATGCATCAGGGTCCGGTCGTTGAGGAAGAATACGAAGGTAGGGGGCCTGACCTGCTGCTGGGTGGCGTAGAAGATCTTCAGCCGCCGCCCGCCGGTGGAGGGAGGGCTGAGGGCCGCCTGGGCGTCCGCCAGCACGTCGTTCAAAAGCCCCGTGGTGATGCGCCGGGACGCCTGGGCATAGGCCTCCCGCACCGCGTCCAGGATCTTGTGGGTGCGCTGCCCAGTGAGGGCGGAGATGTACAGGATGGGGGCGTAGTCCATAAACTTCAGCGCCTCCCGCACCTGCCGGTCGTATTCGGACATGGTGCCGGTCTCCTTCTCCACCGCATCCCACTTGTTGATCAGGATGATGGCCGCCTTGCCCTGTTCGTCGATGTAGCCCGCGATCTTGCTGTCCTGCTCCGACACCCCCTGGGTCGCGTCGATGATCAGCAGCGCCACGTCGCAGCGGTCGATGGCGGCCAGGGCGCGCACCACGCTGTAGCGCTCCAGGGATTGCTGCTCGATGGCCCGCTTGCGGCGGATGCCTGCGGTGTCGATGATGACGAACTCGTCCCCGCCGTCGCTGAGCCGGGTATCCACCGCGTCCCGGGTGGTGCCCGCAATGTCGGAGACCATGACCCGCTCCTGGCCCAGCAGCCTGTTCACCAGGGAGCTCTTGCCCACGTTGGGTTTGCCCACCACCGCCACCTGGATGGCGGGATCCTCCGGGGGCAGTTCGTCCGGGTCGGGAAAATGGCGGCAGATCTCCTCCAGCAAGTCGCCGAAGTTCATCATGTTGACCGAGGAGATGCCGATGGGATCCCCCATCCCCAGCTGGTAGAAATCGTAGATCTCGTTGATCATGGACGCGTGGTCGATCTTGTTGACCACCAGCAGCACCGGCTTGCCCGCCCGGCGCAGCATATCCGCCACCGTCTCGTCGTCCGCCGTCATGCCCTGCCGCCCGTCCACGAAGAACAGGATCACGTCGCAGGTCTCGATGGCAATCTCTGCCTGATAGCGCATTTGCCTGAGCAGGGGATCGTCGGAGCCCGGGTCGATGCCCCCGGTGTCGATGAGGGTGAACTTGTAGTTCTGCCACTCGCAGTCCGCATACACCCGGTCCCGGGTCACCCCGGGGGTGTCGTCTACGATCGCGATGCGGCGCCCCGCAATTTTATTGAAAAAGGTGGACTTGCCCACGTTGGGGCGCCCCACGATGGCCACGAGAGGCCTTGCGTTTGCCATGTATTACTCCTGTTCCCATCCGGAGAGCGCCCTGACCAGGCCCTCTCCGTCATGGACGCTTGTGATCTTCTGTCCCAGCGCCGCCTCGACTTCCTCCACCGTCCTGTCGTCCAGGAAGACGGTATCCCCTTCCCGCAGCATGGCGCGGGAAATCAGCAGCCGGTTGCAGCGCACCCCGTCCAGTCCCCGGATCAGGTCCCCGCCGGTGAGCAGGCCGGAAACCGTGACGCTGGGCCCGAAAAAGTGATTGACCAGAGGCCGTACCTCCGCCCGGACCCCGGGGATCGGGAATTTTTCCAACAGCTCCCTCAGGAAGGGGGCTACGGATACCCCGCAGGCGACCACCGCCTTTCCCGGGACCACCCGGGCCGGATCCAGTTCCCGCTGCGCCGCCCTGAACTGGCTCTCCAACAGGCGGCACAACCCCACCCCGTTCTCGATCTGGGGATACTCCCCGTAGGACGCCTCCGGGGGAAAGGGACGCCCGGCGATCAGGTAAAACTCGTCCGCGGGATGCACGAAGGGATCCCCCGCTTCCGCCAGGGCCCGGGCCCGCATGGCTTCCGCCATGTCCAGCACCTTCTCCGCCCCCTCCTTGCGAAAAGGGTGGATGGGATACAGGCCCTTCCGGTGCCCGGTAAGCCCCACCGGCACCAGGGCCAGGGAACGGGCGACGGGCCACAGCCCGTAGAGGTCCTCCATGGTGCGCTCCAGGGCTTCCCCATCGTTCATCCCCGGGCACAGCACCGCCTGGGTATGGAAGGACAGGCCCGCCTCCGCCAGGGCCCTCAGCTGTTCCATGATCCGGGCCCCCCGCTCCTGCCCCAGCAGCTTCGCCCGGAGCCTTGGCTCCGTAGCGTGCACCGAGATGTACAGGGGCGCGCATTTCCGTCGGATGATCCGGGCCAGTTCGGCCTCCGACACGTTGGTCAGGGTGACGAAATTGCCCATCATCAGGGACATGCGCCAGTCGTCGTCCTTGACCCGGAGGCTTTCCCGTGCCCCGCTGGGCAGCTGGTCCACGAAGCAGAACAGGCAGCGGTTGATGCAGTCCCGCCGGGGAGACATCAGGGGCTGGTCAAAGCCCAGGCCCAGGGGCTGCCAGATATCCTTTTCCAGGGAGAGGCTTACGGGGGTCCCCGCCCGCAGCAGCTGCAGGGTCAGGCGACGGCGGCAACTCAGGGCCTGGTAGTCGATCAGGTCCAGCACGGGATGGCCGTTGATGGCTGTGAGCAGGTCGCCCTCCTTCACCCCTGCCCGGTCCGCCGCGCCCCCGGCCTCCACCCGGATGATCCTCTGTGCCGCCATGCCGTCCTCCGCCCGAATTTGCTTCCTCCCCTATTATCTATCTTTTCCCCCTGTTCGTCAAGTCCATCCATGTGATTTCCCCTCCCCACAGTCTGTACGGAAATAAAACAGGACAAGCCTTGTCAAAAGGAGCACGGTGGGCGTATAATAGTTGATCAGGACGTGGTACCAGGAGGATATGGATATGGCGATCCGCAATTCGGCCAAGGCGCTGCTCATGGACAGCGGAAAGATCCTGCTCAATCGCTGTCGTTCCCGTTTCGGGGTCTACTATGCCCTGCCCGGGGGCGGACAGCGGCTGGGCGAAACCTTGACGGAGGCCATCCGGCGGGAATTGCTGGAGGAGACCGGCCTGTCCGTGGCGCCCGTTCGCCTGGCGGGGGTATACGAGCAGGTGACCCGGCGCCAAGAGGGACCTCCGGACCATAAACTGTACTTTCTCTACCTGTGCGAGCTGCTGGATGTGGAGCGCTCCAAGCCCACCCACCGGGACGCCTACCAGCTGTCCAGCGAATGGGTGGACCTGAACGAGGCCGTCACCGGGCGCCTGTTCCCCCGCACCGTGCGCAACAACCTGATGCGCATGATCTACGGCGACGGGACCTACTACCTGGGCAGCGAACGAAAGGGATAGGAGGGGTGCGCATGAAGGTGCTTGTCATCGACGGGCAGGGCGGCGGCATGGGCCGGGCCCTGATCGAGGCTCTGAAAAAGGCTTGTCCCGATCAACCGGTCCTGTGCGTGGGAACCAACGCCATGGCCACCGCGTCCATGCTGCGCTCCGGAGCGGAGGGCGGCGCCACGGGAGAAAACGCGGTGCTGGTGAACGCCAAAGACGCCGACGTCATCCTGGGCCCCGTGGGCATCGTGCTGGCGGACGCCCTGATGGGAGAGATAACCCCCGCAATGGCCGTCGCCGTGGGGGCCAGCCGGGCCCGGAAGATCCTGCTGCCCGCCACCAACTGCCGGGTGCAGATCGCGGGAACGGGCGCCCTTTCCATGCAGCAGGCAGTAGCGGATGCGGTGGACAAATATCTGCAATGGTCGGGAGAGGCGACATGAGGGCTTTTATCAAAAAATACGGGAGCGTTCTGTACATCGCCCTGGCCACCGCAATCGTGCTGGTAGTCATCTCCCGCTCCAAAGACCTGCCGGACGCCATCAAAGCCTTCGGATACATGGAAACCGAATGGGTCTGGGCCGCCCTTGCCGTGATGGTGCTGTACATTCTTACCCGCTGCGGGCTGCTCATCTACTACCTGCGCAGGCAAGGGGAAAAGATCGGCTTGTTCGACGCCCTGGTGGTGTCGGGGACGGGCCACTTCTACTCCGCCATCACCCCTTCCGCCAGCGGCGGCCAGCCCATGCAGGTGCTGGCTATGCATCGCCAGGGCATCCCGGTGAGCACTGCGGTGGCTACGGTGTCTGTGAAATTTATCGGCTTTCAGGTCTCTCTCCTGCTGATGGGCCTCATCTGTTGGATCCTGAACGGCTCCATGGTCTATGGGCAGCTCGGCGGCATGCTGTACATCGTCGTGCTGGGCTTTGTGCTCAACGGCGTGCTCATGGCGGCAGTGATCCTCACTGCGGGGCGCATCGCCCTGGTCAACAGGGCCCTTTCCTGGTGTGTCCGGCTGGCAGCGCGGCTGCACTTCGTGAAGGACGAGGACGCCACCCGCGCCAAAGCCCAGAAGAGCCTGGAAGAGTACCGCAGCGCCCTGTGGGCCCTCCTGACCCATCCCCTGGACGCCCTGATGGTGCTGCTGCTGAGCCTGCTGCAGGTCCTCTTCCTGATGAGCGTTCCCTTCTGCCTGTACCGGGCCTTTGCCCTGGAGGGATGGACCTTTGGGCAATTGTTGACCCTTCAATTGTTGCTGTTCATCTCCGCCGCCTTTGTGCCGCTGCCCGGCGCTGCCGGGGTACAAGAGGGCGGTTTTTATCTCTTTTTTCTGGATATTTTCCCCGAGGGCAGCATCCTGGCCGCCATGCTGTGCTGGAGGCTATTCACATACTACCTGCTGATGATTTTCGGGCTTGCCACCATGATAGCGGAAAGCCTGCGAAACTGGATCCGGGGAAAGGGTCGGCCGAGGGATGGATAGGATCACCAGCGCGAAAAACCCCCTGGTACAGCAGCTGCGCGCCCTTCGGCGGGGCGCCGCGGGGGATCTGATGGCGGTGGAAGGCCGGGTCATGATCCTGGAGGCCCTGTCCTGCGGCCTGGCCCCGCGCTACGCGCTGCTGGAAGAGGAGCTCCCCCAACGGGAACTGGCGGAAGCCCTGGCCCGGGCGGGGGCCCGGGTTTATTGGGCGCCCCGGGCGCTCTTGGAGTCGGTGTGCGCCACCAAAACGCCCCAAGGCAGCTGTTGCGCCTTCGACATGGTCCCGCCCCGGTCGCCTGCAGGCCCCCGCATCGTGGCCCTGGACGGGGTGCAGGACCCGGGCAATGTGGGCGCCATCTGGCGCACCGCGGACGCCGCCGGTTTCGGCGGGATCCTGTTGGGGGCTGGGTGTGCCGGCCCCGAAAACCCCAAAGTCATCCGGGCTTCCATGGGTTCCTGCTTTCGCCTGCCCTATGAAAAGGTCCCGGACCTGGGGGCGCGGCTGGAGGACCTTAAGGCCTCGGGCATGGCGGTAGCGGTCAGCGCCCTGGACGGAGAGGACGTCTACCAAAGGGCGCCCCTGGGGGATGCCTTCGTCCTGGTCATCGGCAGCGAGGCCCACGGCGCCAGCCTGGACGTCAAAGCCCGGGCTACCCACAGGCTCCGGTTGCCCATGCGGGGAGGCGCCGAGTCCCTGAACGCCGCGGTGGCGGCGGGCATCCTGATGTACGAATTGACGCGCTGAACGGATCGGCTATTGCCGATGCAGAGCGCAAATGGTATAATTGTGTCATGGAAACATGTATGGAGGCGCATCAATGCTGAATTTTCTGAGGAAGTTTTTGCAGACCAGCAACGAGAGCGAGATCAAGCGGATCCATCCCATCGTGGACAAGATCGAGTCTCTGGAGCCCGTCTGCCAAAAGATGAGCGACGGGGAGCTGCGGGACCAGACCCGCCTTTTCAAAGATCGCTATCACAAGGGCGAAACCCTGGACCAGCTCTTGCCGGAGGCCTTTGCCGTGGCCCGGGAGGCCTCGGTGCGGGCTCTGGGCATGCGCCCCTTCCGGGTGCAGCTGGTGGGCGCCGTCGTGCTGCACCAGGGCCGCATCGCGGAGATGCGCACCGGTGAGGGCAAGACCCTGACCGCAGCGCTGCCCGCCTACCTCAACGCCCTCACCGGCCGGGGCGTGCACATCGTCACGGTGAACGACTACCTGGCCCGCTTCCACTCCGAATGGATGGGCAAGGTGTACCGCTTCCTGGGCCTGACCGTGGGCCTGATCGTCCACGACATGGAGCCGCCCCAGCGGCAGGAGGCCTACCGGGCCGACATCACCTATGCCACCAACAACGAGCTGGGCTTCGATTACCTGCGGGACAACATGGTGACCTATCAGGAGCGGCTGGTCCAGCGTCCCCTGGAGTTCGCCATCGTGGACGAGGTAGACTCCATCCTGATCGACGAAGCCAGGACCCCCCTGATCATTTCGGGTCAGGGCGAAAAGTCCACCGAAATGTATGCCCGGGCCAACCAGTTCGTGCAGCGCCTGAAGAAGGGGGAGGCGGACAAGGACGGCAACCTCACCACCCCCGGGGACTTCACTACCGACGAGAAGCAAAAGACGGTCTCCCTGACCGAGGAGGGCATCCGGAAATCCGAGCAATACTTCAACGTAGAAAACCTGGCGGACATCGAAAACACCGAACTGAACCACCACATCCTCCAGGCCCTGAAAGCCAACAACATGATGAAGCGGGACGTGGACTACGTGGTGAAGGACGGCGAGGTCATCATCGTGGACGAGTTCACCGGCCGGCTCATGGTGGGCCGCCGTTACTCCGAGGGCCTGCACCAGGCCATAGAAGCCAAGGAACACGTGAAGGTGGAGCGGGAGAGCAAGACCCTGGCCACCATCACCTTCCAGAACTACTTCCGCATGTACAAAAAGCTGTCGGGCATGACGGGTACCGCCAAAACCGAAGAAGAGGAATTCCGGGGTATCTACAAGCTGGACGTGGTCCAGATCCCCACCAACATGCCCATGATCCGGGAGGACTTGAACGACGCGGTCTTCACCACCCTCAAAGGAAAGTTCGAGGCGGTAGCCGAGGAAGTGGTGCGCCGCCACGCCACCGGGCAGCCCATCCTGGTGGGCACCGTGTCGGTGGAAAAGAGCGAATTGGTCAGCCGCATGCTCTCCCTGCGGGGCATCAAGCACGTGGTGTTGAACGCCAAGTTCCACGACAAAGAGGCGGAAATCGTGGCCCAGGCGGGCAAAAAGAACGCCGTGACCATCGCCACCAACATGGCGGGCCGGGGCACCGACATCCTGCTGGGAGGCAACGCGGAATTTATGGCCCGGCAAAAGATGCGGTTGATGGGCTACGAGGACGAACTCATCGAAGAGGCCATCGGCCACGCGGAGGACGTGCCCCAGGAGGTCAAAGAGGCCCGGGGGGTGTTTGCCGAACTGCTGCAGAAGTTCAAACTGGAGACGGACAAGGAACACGACGAAGTGGTGAAGCTGGGCGGCCTGCACATCATCGGCACCGAACGCCACGAGTCCCGGCGCATCGACAACCAGCTGCGGGGCCGGGCCGGGCGCCAGGGGGACCCGGGCTCCAGCCAGTTCTTCATTTCCCTGGAAGACGACCTGATGCGCCTGTTCGGTTCCGAGCGCATCCAGCCCCTGGTGGAGAAGCTGGGCATGAAGGAGGGGGAGTCCATTGAGTACTCCCTGTTGTCCAAGCAGATCGAGAATGCCCAGAAGCGGGTGGAGGGCCGAAACTATGACATCCGCAAGACCGTTCTGCAGTTCGACGACGTCATGAACCAGCAGCGCGAAGTGATCTACGGCCAGCGCCGGGAGGTGCTGGAGGGCGACGACCTGAAGGAGCGCATCGCCCAGATGCGGGAGACCATCATCCAGGAAGCGGTAGCCCGCTGCGTCGCCGACGAATCGGACGAGGGCACCTGGGACATCCCCGAACTCTCCAAATACCTGGAGCGAATCTGCCTGCGCCCCGGCACGGTGAAACAGGTCTTCGACAGCCTGAACAGTTTCACCCGCCAGGCGTTCGGCGGGCTGCTGCTTGAAAAGTCCCTGGCCTTCTACGAAGACCGGGAAGCCATGATCACCGAAGCGGGCATCTCCATGCGGGAGTTCGAGCGGGTGGCGCTGTTGGGGGCGGTGGACCGGCGATGGATGGACCACATCGACGCCATGGACCAGCTGCGGGATGGCATCGGCCTAAGGGCCTACGGGCAACGGGATCCCGTGGTGGAATACAAGATGGAAGGCTTCGACATGTTCGAAGAGATGGTCCGTTTGATCCAGGAGGACACCCTGCGGCGCCTGTACATGGCCATGCTGGTGCAGCCCCCCGAGCGCAAAGAGGTCGCAACCCCCGTAGCCGCAACCCTGGGCGGCTCAAACAGCGGTGGGGTCAGCAAAAAACCCGCCGTAGCCGACAAAAAAGTAGGCCGCAACCAGCCCTGCCCCTGCGGCAGCGGGAAAAAGTACAAAGCGTGCTGCGGCAGGAACGCGTAAAGGATGTTGAATCATGATTGAAACTGAGGGCTTCCGGCAGGATCTTGCCGCCGTGGTGGAGATGCTCCGCGAGACCAGGGTGTCCCTGGACGTGGACCATCTCCGGGAACAATTGATCGAGTACCAGGAGGACATGGCCTCCCCGGGTTTCTGGGACGACATGGAGCGGGCCCAGAAGATAAACCAGCGCGCCCACGGCGTGGAGCGGCGCATCGCCCAGTTCGAGGACCTGGAAGCGCGCAGCGAAGACCTGGAGGTGCTCATCGAGCTGGCGGAGGAGCTGGAGGACCGGGGCCAGATCCCGGAGATCGCCGGGGAACTGACCAGTATGCGGGAGGAACTGGAACAGCTGAAGCTGACCACCCTCCTGACCGGGGAACACGACGCCTCCGACTGCATCCTGGCGCTGCACGCCGGTGCGGGGGGCACCGAGGCCCAGGACTGGGCCAGTATGCTCTACCGCATGTACGTGCGCTACTGTGAGCGCAAGGGCTATACCGTCAAAGAGCTGGATATGCTGGAGGGGGACGAAGCCGGCATCAAGTCGGTAGAGTTCGAGGTCTCCGGCGAATACGCCTACGGCTTCCTGAAGAGCGAGCGGGGCGTGCACCGGCTGGTGCGCATCTCCCCCTTCGACTCGGCGGCCCGGCGGCACACCTCCTTCGCCTCCCTGGACGTGGCCCCGGTCATCGAGGACGACGGCGCCATGGAGATCAAAACCGAGGACCTGCGCATCGACACCTACCGTTCCAGCGGCAA
Organism: Clostridiales bacterium; assembly: GCA_012520375.1. GTDB lineage: Bacteria > Bacillota > Clostridia > Christensenellales > Aristaeellaceae > Excrementavichristensenella. Next base: position 13,535 of record JAAYOH010000008.1, on the reverse strand, counting down.
GGGCGGCCAGCACGTCAACCGTACCGACTCCGCCGTCCGCATGACCCACCTGCCCACGGGTATCGTGGTCCAGTGCCAGAGCGAACGCAGCCAGATCCAGAACCGGGAAACCTGCATGCGCATGCTGCGGGCCAAACTTGCCGAGCTCCACGAAAGGGAGCGGCAGGAGCAAATAAGCGACGTGAAGGGCGAATTGAAAAAGATCGAGTGGGGCAGCCAGATCCGCAGCTACGTGTTCCAGCCCTACACCATGGTGAAAGACCACCGCACCGGCCATGAGATGGGGGACATCGACGGGGTAATGGACGGCGACCTGGAAGGCTTTATCACCAGCTACCTGCAGAAGCTGTAATGCCCGGGACGATGCGTAAGAGCGCTTGCGTCTTTCTGGCCCTTTTCCTGTTATCCCTTTCTTCCCTGTACCGGGTGGGTGCGGACACGGGGCTGCACCTGAGGCTGTACAAAAGGCAGCAGGCATCCCTGGCCACCGGTTTGCGCCCCGAAGGCGTGGAAAGGGCCGCCCGGGCCCTGACAAAGTGCCTGACCAGCGGGGACACGGGACACCTGACGTACCGGGACCACGTGTACGACCGGTTGCAGCCGGTGTTCAACGAGAAAGAGATCGCCCACATGGGGGACGTAGCCCACCTCTTCGCCCTGCTGAAAAGGGTGGTCATCCTCCTGGGGTGCTCGTTTTTGCTCCTTTTTCTCTGGAGCAGGGCATCCCCTTCCCCCTGGCCCCCCGCCCTGGTCCGGGGCGCCGCCCTGTTTTTGGGCCTGTCCGCCCTCCTCATCCTGGGGATATCTTGGGACTTTGCAGGGGCCTTTCTCCTCTTCCATCGCCTCCTGTTTGCCAACGAGCTCTGGCTGATGGATCCCACTGCCGACCTGATCATCCGCCTGATGCCCCAGCCTTTTTTTGAGGCGCTGGCGGGGCGCTTCGCCTTGCTGTCCGCCCTGTGGCCTCTGCTGGCCCTGACGACGGGGTTGCTGCTGCAAAAAAGACGCCCAAAAAAACGGCCAATGTATAGAAAGAAGGACCCATGAACTACTTGGATCGTTCCCTGGCACAAAAAAAAGCCCTGATGGAAGCCGGTCATGCCCGCATCCTGGCCATCGAAACCTCCTGCGACGAGACGGCCTGCGCCATCGTGGAGGACGGGCGGCGTACCCTCGCCGCCGCCGTGGCTTCTCAGATCGACATGCACGCCTTGTACGGCGGAGTGGTACCCGAAATCGCCTCCCGGATGCACGTGGAAGCCCTGTGCCCCGTGGTGGAGCAGACCCTGAAGGAGGCGGGCATGGGCTTTGCCGACCCGGACGCCATCGCCGTGACCTACGGGCCCGGGCTGGTGGGGGCGCTGCTCACCGGGGTCAGCTATGCCAAGGCCCTGGCCTGGGCCCTGGGCAAGCCCCTCGTCCCGGTACACCACATCGAAGGCCATGTCAGCGCCAACTACCTGGCCTGCCCGGACCTCGCGCCTCCCTTCTGTTGTCTGGTGGTCTCCGGCGGCCACAGCCACATCGTTCAGGTGGAGCGCTACGGCCATTACACCCTGCTGGGCCAGACCACGGACGATGCGGCGGGTGAGGCCTTCGACAAGGTTGCGCGGGTGCTGGGTCTCCCCTATCCCGGAGGGCCTTTGCTGGACAAGCTGGCGGAGGAAGGGGACGAATATGCCTACGCCTTCCCCCGGATCAGGACCCAGGGGCGCTACGACTACTCCTTCTCGGGGCTCAAAACCGCGGTGGTGAACGCCGCCCACAACCTGCGCCAGAGCGGCGAGGCCGTACGGGCCGCCGACTTCGCCGCTTCCTTCCGCCGGGCCGTGGTGGATGCCCTGGTGGACAAGGCGGTGGCCGCGGCGCTGGACCACGGCATGCACACCATCGCCCTGGCGGGGGGCGTGGCCTCCAACCGCCTGCTGCGCCGGGAACTGGCCCGGGTCGCAGGAGCCAAGGGCCTGGACGTGCGCATGCCCCCGCCCCGCCTGTGTACCGACAATGCGGAAATGATCGCCTCCGCCGCCTTTTTCCGGCTGATGGCGGGAGAGACAGCAACCCTCAGCCTGAACGCCCAGCCCTCCTGCCGCCTCCCGGAAGGCCAGACGGTCCGGGACCGACCATAGAATTATCAGGATAATAGCCTAATCCCCTATGTTTGCGCCGGGCTTTGTGGTATAATGAGAGACAGGGAGGGACCTCTTCAACTATGTCAAACCGTGCTCGGCAAAAGCAGCAAAGGGAAAAAAAGTTTGCTGCAAGCCTTATGGATATGCTCAAGATGGCAGCAGTGGTGGCGATCGTTGTTCTTGTCGTCATCCTGTTCATCCGCCTCAAAAGCCCTACCCCCGCCCAAGACGTGTTCTGCGAGGGCGTATACGTCCAGGACATCCCCCTGGCCGGGCTGACCTATGAAGAAGGCGCGCAGCAGGTGGCGGACCGCATCCATCAATGCATCTACCAGAACGTGTATACCCTGGTTTACGGGGATATGCAGTGGACCTTCACCCCGGGGGATTTTGACGCCCGGCTGGACCTGTCCGCCGAGATCGACCTTGCCTGGAATTTTGGGCACACCGGCACCGACCGGGAAAAGCGGGAGCAAGCCGCCCAGCTGAAAAAAGAGCCCGTCAACTACCGAAAAGATATCCTCTATAACGATCGCAAATTGACCGCCTTCATCCAGGACATCAAAGCCCACGTCGACCGGGCCCCCGTCAATGCCGAGGTCACCGTGCTGGAGGATCGCGTCTTTGAGTTCAGCCAGTCCTACACCGGCTTGTCCCTTTCCGTGGACGAGATCAAAGAGGTGCTGAACAGCAACATCTTAAGCGGCACCTCCACCGTGATCGAACTGGTGCCCCATGTGGTGGAACCCGAATATACCACCCAGGAATTGCAGGAAAATACCGTGCTCATCGCGAAATACAGCACGAGCCTGGCCAACAGCAACTCCAGGCGAACCAAAAACGTGGCGCGGTCTCTGCGCCCCTTCAACGGGCTGCGGGTGCTGCCCGGGGAGATCGTCTCCTTCAACACCCTGGTGGGCAAGCGGACCAAGGCCAACGGCTTCGCGGAGTCCCCGGAATACGATGGCAATACCGTGGTTACAGGCTACGGCGGAGGTGCTTGCCAGGCTTCCAGCACCTTGTACGGCGCCATCCTCTATGCCGATTTGGACGCGGTGGTCCGGGGCAGTCACAGCATGACGGTGGACTACTGCGAGCCCAGCCTGGACGCCGCCGTGTTTGAAAACAAAGACTTCTGCTTCACCAACAACCTGGAATACCCGGTATACCTGTACACCAACGTCACCGACCGGACCGCAACGGTCTGGGTGTATGGCCCTCCCAGCCCCTACGACATCGTGATCGAGAGCCGGGTACTCTCGGTGTACGAGGCGGGGGCCCGGAAATTCGAAGATGACACCAGCGGCAAGTATGTGTATTTCACGGACGACCCTCCCGTGTTGAAAGCAGAGGGGAAAATGGGCATGAAGAGCCAGGCCTTCCGGGTCTATTGCGACCGGGAGACGGGCCAGGAGGTGTCCCGGGAGGATTTCGACGTGGATACATATTACGCATCCCAGCCGGTCTACTGGCGCGGCGTCCATTCGCCGCTGGAGTCGGGGCTTGAGCTTGAGTTTGAATAATTGAATGGGGTTTTGGAAGGAGCGTGGGTCGGTTGTTTCAAGAAACCAATATCGCGGTGTTTGCGGGAAGCGGCGGATATACCTTTGCGGAGAGGATGTGCCGCTTCATGTATCGCAAGCTGGGCTCGTCCCAGGTCATCAAGTTTTCCGACGGCAACATCTTTGTCCGGATCAACGAATCGGTGCGGGACCGGAACGTCTACCTGGTGCAGCCCATCGGCACCAATCCCAACGACGAGTTCGTGGAGATCCTCTTCTTCGTGGACGCCCTGAAGCGCTCCAATGCACTGTCCGTCACCCTGGTGATGCCCTACTTCGGCTACGCCAAGGGCGACAAAAAAGATGAGCCCCGGGTATCCATCCGGGCCCGGGTGTGCGCGGAATCCATGGAACTGGCTGGCTGCGACCGCTTTATCACCATGGACCTGCACTCGCCCCAGGTCCAGGGCTTTTTCAAGAACCCCATGGATCACCTGTATGCCATGCCCATGCTGTGTGAGATGGCCAAGCGGAGGTACGACCTGAGCAATGCGGTCATCGTTTCCCCCGACGCGGGCTTCACCAAGCAGGCCCGCAAGTTCGCCGCCTGGCTGAACCTTCCCCTGGCCATCGGCGACAAGCAGCGTTTCGACCACAGCGAGAACGCCCAGATCCTGGAAGTGCTGGGGCACGTGGACGGCAAGGATTGCCTGATCACCGACGATTTCACCACTTCGGGCGGCACCCTGGTCAACGTGGCCCACGCCCTGAAGAAGCGGGGCGCCCGCAGCGTCCGCGCCATGCTCAGCCACAACATCGTTTCCAAGCAGGGGGTAGAGCTGATCAACAGCAGCCCCATCGACACGGTGTTGTCCACGGACACCATCTTCAACCCCAACATCGTGGGGCAGGAGAAGTTCAAGACGATCTCGGTGGCGCCCATGTTCGCGGAGACCATCATCCGCTACTACAACAGCCAGTCCATCAACGACATGTTCACCGCGCTGCCGGAGAACATCGTCCAGGCCGGGTTGGATATGGCCAATTCCTAGGCCACACAACGGCAAAATGCAGGGGACGGGCTATGGGGCTCGTCCCCTGAATTCAAGGGGGAACGTGCAATGAAAGGGATCCGGAAAAAGGTTCTTCGGCTGCGCAATCGGCTGTACAGGGTTATCATGGCCCTTATCGGCAAACTGTGGCCCATGGACGGGCGCAAGGTGGTATTTGACAGCTTTGGCGGACACGCCTATTCGGACAACCCCAGGGCGGTGTGCGACGCGTTGCTTGAAATCTCTCCCCACATCACCCCGGTATGGCTGTTTACCCGGCCTGAAAAAGAGCGACAAGATATGCCGGACCGCGTCAAGCCGGTGCGCGCCCATTCCCTGACGGCGGTGTGGCACATGGCCACCGCCGGAGCCTGGGTGTTGAACGGCTTGATGCCCCATTATGCGGTCAAGCGCAAAGGGCAGTTGTACGTACAGACCTGGCACGGGGATCGGATGTTCAAGGTATGCCTGCACAATTCGGGGAAGCACGGCCTCCCCGACGTGGACGCCATGGACCTTGCGGTCATCGGCTCGGACCAGGGAGAGATGTTTTTCCGCACCGCTTTCCGGTACGAGGGGGAACTGCTGCGGGTAGGCTCCCCCCGCAACGACCGCCTGATGGCGCCCCTTCCCGGGGAACCGGAGAAACTGCGCCAGCGCCTGGGCCTGGAAATGGCTTGGGGCGTGGCCCTGTACGCCCCCACCATGCGGGAGCACCTGGGCCACACCAAGGAAAAGCAGGACATCGGTGCCCTGGATTTTGTGCGGGTGCTGGATCTTTTGGAACAAAAAGAGGGACGCCCCTGGCGGCTGCTCCTTCGGGCCCATTCCACCGTGTCCGGGCTCACCGGCTACCAGTCGGATCCTCGGATCCTGGACGTGAGCGGCTACGAGGACATGCGTGACCTGATGATCGTCGCCGACCTGCTCATGACCGACTACTCCTCCTGCGCCTGCGATTTCCCCCTCACCGGCAAGCCCGTGGTGCTGTTCCAGCCGGATCTCCAGCAATACCAGGAGCTGGACCGAAAACTATACTTTAAGATAAGCGATTCCCCCTACTGGGCCGCTTCGGATCAAGCGGGGCTGGAATCCTTCCTGCTGGACATGGACGAAGAAAAAGCCCGGGCAAACAGCCGGGCGGTGCTGGACTTTTTCGGGACAGATGAATCGGGCCGTGCCGCCGCGCAGGTGGCAACCCGCATCGCAGCCCATCTGGAGAAGGATTAACCTTCGTTCTCCTTCAGGCCTTCCTTGATCTTGGTGCTGGAGATCTCCGGAGTCCTGGGCAGGTATACCACCTGACACTTCTCCTTCAGGAAGTCGAACTTTCCCGCCCAGTCGTCCCCTATGACGAAGGTATCCACCTGGTACTTCTCCACATCCGTAATCTTCTGCTCCCAGCAGGTCTCCTGGATAACCAGGTCCACATAGCGGATGGCCTCCAGCAGCAGCTTGCGCTCGTCATAGGAAAACCAGCACTTTTTGTGCTTCATGTTCCAGTTGAATTCGTCCGTGGACAGCGCCACGATCAGGTAATCCCCCAACGCCCTGGCACGGCGTAGCAGGTTGATGTGCCCGTAATGCAGCAGGTCAAAGGTGCCATAGGTAATAATCCGTTTCATGGGAGCCTCCTGTGCGCTGATGGTGCTTCTCTCGTGGTGCTTGCCATAGTATACAGCATTTGGGCGGGATTGACAAGTCATGGCGTGCCGGGGTATAATCGCATACTACACACAATTCCGGAGGTTATGCATGGCAAGATCGCACAGCGAGCGGGTCGTTCGAAACACAGGGGCAGGGTTCCTCCTGAAACTGGTGGCTTTTGCCATGAGCTTCGTGGTCAAGACCGTATTCATCTATACCCTGGGCAAGCAGTACAACGGGATCTCCACCCTGTTCACCGACATCCTGCAAATGTTGGCTTTGGCGGAACTTGGGGTAGGCAGCGCCGTCACCTTTGCCCTGTATAAGCCCATCAAGGAAAAGGATGACCGGCACATCGCCGCCCTGGTGAACTTCTATAAAAAGGCATACCGCATCATCGCCCTGACGGTTCTGCTCTTGGGCCTCGCCTGTCTGCCCTTCTTGCAGTACATGGTGCGGGACGTACCCGACATCAAGGAAGATATCCGCCTGATCTTCATCCTGTATATCATAAACAGCGCGGGCAGCTACCTTCTGGTCTACCGTTCCACCCTGCTGACCGCCAGCGAGCGGGGCTACATGATCTCCCGCATCAGCATCTATTTTGCCCTGGCACGCACCGCCCTGGAATGCCTTCTGGTGTTGATCTTCCGGAATTATATCCTGTACCTCCTGGTTAGCATTTTGGAGAACCTGGTACGCAACTACGTCATCTCCCGCAAGGCAGGAAAACTCTTCCCCGGCCTAGAGGTCTACAAGGATGAAAAGCTGTCCCGGGAGGAGACCCGAAGCCTGTTGACAGGCGTAGGAGCATTGGCCGTTTACAAAATCTGCCAGGTACTGCTCAGCAGCACCGACTCCGTCATCATCTCCTGGCTGCTGCCCGCAGGGGTGATCTCCGTGGGCCTGCTGGGCAATTACCGCATGCTCTTCAACGTGATCAACAAGCTCTACTTGGAGTTTTTCGTGTCCCTGCGGCCCAGCCTGGGCAACATGGGGGTAGATGCGGATGCGGACAGGCAGCACGCCATCTTCCGCAGCACCGTCTTCCTGACTTTCTGGAGCAAGTGTTTTTGCTGTACCGCCCTCCTCGTACTCTCTACGCCCTTTATCCGGGACATCTGGTTGGGGCCGAGCTTTCAGTTGCCCTTGAGCATCGTCTTAGCCATGACCCTGAACTTTTACCTTTCCGGCATGTCCGCCCCAGGCAACGCCTTCCGGGACAGCAAGGGCCTCTTCGTCCAAGGGTGGCTTTGCCCCCTGTTCATGGCCATCGCCAACATCGTACTGGACATCCTTTTCATCAAGCCCTGGGGCATCACCGGGGTACTGCTGGCCACCAGCATGGCCCGCCTCATGACCCAGGTGTGGTATGACCCCTGGCTGTTGTACCGCCGCGTGTTCAAGCGCCCCGTCGGTTCGTATTTTCGAGCCTATGCCCTCTATGCCCTGGTGACCGCAGGCAGCTGTTCCCTGACCTTTTTTCTCTCAAGGTTCCTGGCGGGACGCATCGCCAACCCCTATCTCTCCTTCCTCGCCTCGATGCTGCTGTGCCTGCTGGTGCCCAACGCCCTGGTGATCGCCCTGTTCCACAGGGGCGCAGAATTTTCAGACATCGACAAGCGACTGCGCAGCTTGGTGCGAAAACTTAAAATTAAGGTTGGAGGTACATTCCATCATGTTTGAGTATGTGATCTGCGTCGGCGCCATGAAGGCGGGTACCACCCTGCTCTACTACCATCTGCTGGATCATCCCCAGATCCGTACCGGCCATAAAAAAGAGCTGGCTTATTTCATGAACGTCCAGGAGCCGGACAAGGCGGAATACGACGCCCTTTTCCCCGAAGGAGAGGGGCTGAAGCTGGATATCACCCCCTTCTACCTGTGCCACGGTCCCTGCATCGACCGGATGCGGCAGATCCTGGACCCAACCAAAGTGGCGGTGATCGCCATCCTGCGGGATCCGGTGGAGCGGGCCTTTTCCCAGTACAGGATGAGATGTTCCCAAGGCATCGAGGACGTGCCCTTCCCCCAGACCCTGGCCCTGGAGAAGCAACGCACTGCGGGCAGCCTCTATAACATGCGCATGTACAATTACTTCATGCGCAGCCATTACGCCCTCCAGGTGGACAAATTGTATCAGACTTTCCCCGAAGAGAACATCCTCCTGTGCCTGTTCGAAGACTTTGTGAAGGATCAACAGGGTTGCATGGACCAGGTGTGCGATTTTTTGGGCATCTCTCGCATCAAGGCCCGTCCCATGCACACCAACAAGACCGTGGTGCACGTAAAAAGCCGCCTGCTGGACAAGTTTGTAGCCTGCGTCGCCAGGCTGATGCCGAAAAGACTTCGGGCGGACTGGATGCGCAATCTGCGGCGCAAGGTCCGGGACGCCAACGAGCGCAAAGATATCAAGGACAGCATCGATCCCGCCTTTGAAAAGGAATTGATCGAGCTGTACCGCGAAGACGTGGTACAGCTCCGGGATGCCTATGGGGTGGACGTGTCCAGGTGGAAGCACTTCACCCACCTGTAGTTTTCCCTCAGAAGGGGGGCGGAGGCGGCTCGGGCTCTCCCATCTGCTTTCCCCCGGGGGACGGATCCACAAACCAGGTCAGCTCCCCGCGCCAGCCCAACCGCACGGTGCCCAGGGCGCCGTTTCGCTGTTTGGCGATGATGATTTCCGCCTGGTTCTTCGACTCGGTGTTTTCGTCGTAGTACTCTTCCCGGTGGATGAACATGACCACGTCCGCATCCTGCTCGATGGCGCCGGAGTCCCGGATATCCGACAGGATGGGCTTTTTGTCCGAGCGGCTGGACAGGGCCCGGGACAATTGGGACAGAGCCAGCACGGGCACGCCCAGCTCCTGGGCCAGGCCTTTCAGGCCCCGGGAAATGCTGGAGACCTCCTCCTGGCGGTTGCCGAAGCGGCCGTCCCCCGTCATCAGCTGCAAATAGTCGATCATGATCAGGTCCAACCCCTGCTCCATCTGCAGGCGCCGGGCTTTGGAGCGGATCTTGGACACCGTAAGGCCGCTGGTGGCGTCGATGTGGATGTTGGCTTGTCCGATCAGGCTCATGGCGTCGCACAGCCGGATCCATTCGTTTTCCTGCAGGATGCCCCGCCGCACGTTTTGCATGTTGACCCGGGCCTCGGTGCACATCATGCGCAGCACCAGCTGCTCCGCGGGCATCTCCAGGGAAAAGACCGCGACTTTTTTGCCGTTGCGGATGGCGGCGTTTCCCACGATGTTCATGCCCAGGCTGGTCTTGCCCATGGAGGGACGGGCAGCCAGCAGCACCAGTTCCCCGGCGTGCAAGCCAGTGAGCAGATAATCCAGCTCTTTGTATCCCGTGGGGACCCCCTCGATGCGGCCCTTGTTCTTCACCAGTCGGTCGATCATCTCGTAGGTGTCCACCAGAATGGGCTGGATGGGCCTCAGCATTTCGCCGCCCTTGCGCATGGTGATGTCGTAGATGAGCTTTTCCGAGGCGGCAAGGATCTCGCCGGTCTCCTGCTCCTGGGCATAGCTCATGTGTCCGATCTCTCCGGAGGCCGCGATCAGCTTGCGCAGGGTGCTCTTCTCGTCCACGATCCGGATGTACGCCGACACGTTGGCCGCCGAGGGGACGTACTGGCTCAGCATGACCAGGGCTTCCACGCCCCCCACACTTTCCAGCTTGCCCCGCCGGGACAGCTCTCCGTCCAGGGTGACCAGGTCCACCGGCCGGGACTGGTCGGCCAGGTAGATCATGGCGTCAAAGATCTCCCGGTGCGCCGGATCATAAAAATCCTCCGCAATCAGGGTCTCATGGGCCAGCATCACGGCTTCCGAGGACAAAAGCATGGCCCCCAGCACCGACTTTTCGGCTTCGCTGTGGTAGGGCATGATGCGCTCGCCCGGCATCCTTTGTTCCATTCCTTCGGCTCCTTATTTGGTGGTCACGACCACGTTCAGGATCAGGCGCGCCGAGATGCCTGCGGCCAGGCGCACGGTGAACAGGGTCTGTCCGGCAGATCTTACGGGCTCGTCCAGCTCGATCTTGCGCTTGTCCACGCTCAGGCCCAGCTGTTCCTTCATGGCGTTGGCGATCTCCTGTCCGGTGACGGAGCCGTACAGCTTGCCCCCTTCGCCGCCCCTTGCGTTCACGATGACCACCTTGCCCTTCAGTTCCCGGGCCATCTGCTCGGCCTCGGCCCGCTTGACCTCTTCCCGGTACTTTTCCGCCGCCTTGGCCTTCTCAATGGAGTGCAGCGCCTCCTTGGTGGCCTCCCGGGCCATCTTCCGGGGCAGCAGGTAGTTGCGCGCATAGCCGTCGCTGACCTCGATGATCTGGTCCTTCTTCCCCGTCCCCCGGATGTCCTGAAGCAGAATAACCTTCATTGCCCGTTTCCTCCTTTGTTTTGGTGGGATCGTTTGCGTATGCGGGTACTGATCAAGCCCTTCCTGCCCAGCAGGACGGAAGCCGCGCCAATCAAGGCAAGGACGATCTGAGCAACCATGGCGGCGACGATGAGGACGGCTTGTCGGATCCGGGGCGACGCCCCCCGCCCAAACAGCAACCTGTCCACCGCCCCTATCCCCTGGACGGTGAAAACCAGCATGCACAGGCCTTCCATGGCGTAAAAGACGGCGTCCGCGCCCGGGAGCCCCATCTTCCAACACAGGTAACATACGAGCATACAGGCCGGCGGCCCCAGGATCAGATGGGGGGGCAGGAACCAGTCCCGGGGATGGGCATAGCTCACCGGGGGTTCTGCGCCCTTTTTTGCCAGCATCCTGGCGCTCAGCCAGTAGGACAGGGCACCCGCCAGCAGTCCGGCATACAGGATGATCCGTGCCAGCATCAGCTGCAGCTCGGACTTGTACAGGACGTACAGCTTGTCCAGCAGGGCGGACTGCTGGATCCGGGTCAATACACGGGTGAAATCGAGCCCTGTCTGTCTGCCGAACAGGCCAAGCTGCCCCATGGTGTTCAGCATCAGGGGGGTCTCGGGCTGCCGTTCCAGCACCGCCCGGCAGTAATCCAGCAGCACGTCGACCAGGTCCTGCCGCACCAAGAGCCAGGCGCTCATCACCAGCACGGCCAGGGCGCCGAACTGCAGGCAGGCGGACTGGGCGATCCCCTGAAAAAAGCGGGGACGCCGATTCAGGATCCACTGTATCCCCCACGCCGGCAGCAGGATCCCCTCCGCCACCGCCAATCCCGCCGCCGAGCCGCCCCAGGCGATGGCCGCCCGCAGGCAGGAGAAACTCACCGCCACCAGGGCGGGCCAGCCCGCCATGGTCCCCAGCAGGGACGCGATCAGGGTGGGCAGCACGATGAGCCCGGTGATCATACTCGACGGCATATAGGGCAGGCTGAGCAGCAGCGCCTCCATCAAGCCGCCCGCCATGAGGCCCAGCAGGATCCCCCAGAACACGCTCCAATTGAAACCCTTTTCCACTCGTACCTCCGCCGTGCCCACAGCATCTTTTGTTCAGTCCAGTATATCATACCTATCCCGGTTTGGCAAACTGGTTTTCCCGAAATGCTTGCCATTTCGCCGCCAATGGGATAAAATAGGAGAGGTACTTTTGCCCGGGGGTGTGGAATGGAACTGTTGGTGGTAGACGCCTGCGTCCGGGGGGAGATCTCCGGTACGCGAAAACTGCTCACGGCATACCTGAAAGCGCGGTACCCCCTGGTACAGCCCCATGTGCTGCGGCTGAAAGATGAGGGGCTCCTGCCCCTTCAGGAAGAGGACGTCCAAAAGAAAGACGCCCTGCTGGCGGCGGGGGACTACGATCACCCCATGCTGCGGCATGCCCGGCTTCTCCGGGATGCCCGGGAGATCGTGGTGGCAGCCCCCTACTGGGACTGGTCCTTCCCCTCGCTCCTGAAAGTGTACATCGAGCACTGCTGCGCCGTGGGGCTCACCATCGCCTACGAGGGGGAGCGGCACTATGGCCTGTGCAAAGCCCGGCGCATGACCTACCTCTCCACCTGCGGCGGGCCCATCGAAGGCGGACACCTGGGGGAACAGTACCTGCGCTTCATGGCCGGGGTGTTTGGCATCCCCGAATTCCAGGCCTACCACATCGAAAACCTGGACCTGGTCCCCGCCCGGCGGGAAGAGCTGCTGCAGGCGGGGATCCGGCGCATCATACAACCATAGGGAGGCGGCATATGTCGATTTTCACCGGAACCATTTACTCGGTCGCCCTGCACATGGACACCAACATATCCGTGATCCTGCCCCATGACGCCCGGGGCCACCGGGGCATCTCCCCCCTGACCCCCGGTGTCACCCTGCGGGAACGGCCCCGTACCCTCGTCCTGCTCCACGGCCTCAGCGACAACTGGAGCGCCTGGCCGTACAAAAGCCGCATCCTCAGTTACGCAGAGATGTACGACATCGCCGTCATCATGCCCGAGGTGCAGCGCAGCTTTTACCAGGATATGCGATACGGCGAGTCCTATTTCCAGTACATTTCAGAGGAACTGCCGGAGCTTTGTCCCCGGTTGTTCCATCTGTCCACCGACCCAGGGGACCTGATGGTGTGCGGCCTGTCCATGGGGGGCTACGGCGCCCTGCGCTGCGCCCTGGCCCGGCCGGAGGCGTTCCGGGCCGTGGGCGCCTTTTCCAGCGCCCCCTACGTGGAAGAGTTGGCAAAGTACAAGCCCCAGCGCCGGGAAACCATGGGCTACGAAAGGGTGCTGAAGGGCATGTTCGGGGAGGACCTGACGGTGCCCGAGGCGGCGCAGCTGCCTGTGCTGGCGAAAAAAGCGGCGGCTTCCGGCACAAAGCTCCCCATTTTCATGACCTGCGGCACCGAGGACGAACTGTACCCGGACAACCGCTCCTTTTACGAATATATGCGGGATCTGGGCCTGAACGTGAGCCTGACGGCCTGGTCCGGCATCCACGAGTGGGGTTTCTGGGACAAGTCCGTACACATGTTCATCGAGCGCTTCGCCCACGACGAGATATAGGAGGAGACCATCATGAAGAGAAAGATCCTTGCTTTCGGCGACTCCAACACCTGGGGCTGGGACCCCGCGAACGACCTGAAGGGCGCACCCCGTCGCTGGGACGACGCCGTGCGCTGGACCGGCGTAGCCCAGGCCGAACTGGGCGACGAGTTTGAGGTCATCAACCAGGGCCTGAACGGGCGCACCACGGTGTGGGACGACCCCATCGAGGAGTACCGTTGCGG
>JAAYOH010000076.1 GCA_012520375.1 Clostridiales bacterium | reverse complement strand
CTTTCCGATGTCCCGGAAGACATCTTCATCCACGATTTCTCCTCCCTCTCCTCCGCCGGCTCCGAAGACGAAGACGGGGAGGAGACAGGGGCCGTCGCCGGTTTCCTGGAAAAATGGTCCGCCATCCTGGTGGGAGGCCTGTACGCTCTTGTCTGCCTGGCCTTCTTTGCCGCTGCCCTGCGGGGCAAATTGCCCTATGTGCCCAGGGAGCAATCGGCGGGCTGCCGCCGGGCTTTCTGGCTGACCGCCGCCGCCGCCCTGTGCATCCGCATCCTCGTCGCCCTCCTGGTCCGGGGCTACGAGGTGGACATGAACTGCTTTACCGCCTGGGCGCTGCGCATGGCGGAACAGGGCCCGGGAGGCTTCTACTCCGAAAGCCTGTTCTGCGATTATCCCCCGGGATACCTGTACCTGCTGTGGGCGGCAGGCAGCCTGATCAAGGTGCTGCGCTTGTCGGCCGAAAGCCCTTTCACCTGGCTGATCCTGAAGTTTTTCCCCCTGTTGGCGGACATCTTCTGCGCCTGGCTTGTGTACCGGGTGGCCCGGGATACCCTGGGGAATTGGATCGCTGCCCTCATGGGAGGCCTCTTCGCCCTGAACCCCGTGGCCGTTGTAGACAGCGCTGCCTGGGGGCAGGTGGACTCGGTGCTGACGGCGCTGCTGCTTCTATCCGTCCTGCTGGCCGTGCGCAACCGCTACCTCCCCGCCGTCCTCGTCTATGTGCTGGCGGTGCTGGTAAAACCCCAGGCTCTGCTGCTGGGGCCCATCGGGCTGACCATGATGGCGGTGGAAGTGGCGGCGGGGGAAAACAAGGTCAAAAATGCCCTTCGCTTGCTGTTCGCCGGCCTTGCCGGGATCGCCCTGCTGCTGTTGCTCAGCCTTCCCTACATATCTTCCCTGCCCGAAGGGCTGCTGCCGGACGGCCCCACGCCCCTGCGGCCTTTTCTCTGGCTCCTTGGGCAATACGGCGGCGCCCTGGACAGTTACAATTGCATCACCGTGAACGCCTGCAATCTCTACGAGATGCTGGGCATGGGCTGGGTCAGCCTGGACGACTTGCCCAGGGTTTCCATCTTTGCCTGGGTGCTCTTCGGGCTCTCCTACGCCTATTCCCTCTTCCTGTACATCCGGGCCAAAGACCGGGGCAAAGCCTTCCTGTGCGCCGCGATCCTGCTGGCCCTGGTGTTCGCCTTCGGGCCCAAGATGCACGAGCGCTATTTGTTCCCGGTGCTGGGGTTTTTGGCCCTGGCCTATGCCATTGACCGGGATATCCGCCTGTTCTTCGCTTTTATCTTTCTCAGCTTCACCCAATTGGTCAACATATCCCTGGTGCTGCGGTACGGCCACCTGATACAGTCCGGCAGGGAAAACCTCGTCTTCCTGACGTCCCTGCTGAACGTGGCCTCCGCCGCTTTCCTGGCCTGGACGGGCTGGGAGATGTGCGTGGCCGGCCATGTGGTCGGCATCACCCGCATCTACAAGCCCGCTTCCGCAGATGATGCCGGAAAAAAGGCCAAACGGACAGAGGCGCTGCACGCCGACCTGACCAAGCCCCGGGATGCCCGGCTGAACCTCAAGCGGCGGGACTGGCTGCTGATGCTGGGGCTCACCGCTATCTATGCCGTCGTCGCCTTCTTCAACCTGGGCGTCACCGCCTCCCCCCAAACGGGCTGGAAGGCGGGGGCGACGGGAGAGCAGATCACCTTCGACCTGGGCCAAAACCGGGACTTCACCATGACCTGGTACGGCGGGATCTGTTCCTCCACCTTCCTGGTGGAGATGTCCGAGGACGGACAGGTGTGGAGCGAGGCCCACTACGCCCAGTTCGGCCAGGGAAAAATGTTCTGCTGGCACTGGTACCAGCCCAGCGAGAAGGACGACGAGGGCGAATACTGCCCCGTGTCCAACGGTTTCCGGCACCGGGCCCGCTACGTCCGCCTCACCGCGGAGCGCGCCGGGTTGTCCCTGCTGGAGGTGGGCTTCCTGGACGAGCTGGGCCTGGTCCTGCCCATCGCCCAGGTGTACAGCAGCGGCGGGAACGGGCAATCAAAAGGGGATCCCAAGGCCCTGGTGGACGAACAGGAAACCGTTCCGCCCCGCCCTACTTGCCTGAACGGCATGTACTTCGACGAGATCTATCACGGCCGCACCGCCTATGAAATGTTGACCGGCTCCGAACACATCTACGAGAACACCCACCCGCCCCTGGGCAAGGTGCTGATCATGCTGGGGATCAAGCTCTTCGGCATGACCCCTTTCGGCTGGCGCTTCATGCCCGCCCTGTTCGGGGTGCTCATGGTGCCCCTCATGTACCTGTTGGGCAAGCAGCTGTTCAAGCGCAGCTCCCTGGCCTTCCTGGGCGCCTTCCTGCTGGCGGTGGACTGCATGCACTTCACCCAGTCCCGGCTGGCCACCGTGGACGTTTTCGCCGTGTTTTTCATCATGCTCATGTACCTGTTCATGTTCCGATACGCCATGATGAGCTTCTACCACAGCAAACTGGTCCGCACCCTGATCCCCCTGGGCCTGTGCGGCATCGCCATGGGCCTGGCCGTCGCCTGCAAGTGGATCGGCATATACGGAGGGATCGGGCTTGCGGTCATCTTCTTCCACACCCTGCTGCGGCGCTTCCTGGAATACCGCTATGCCAAGGGCCTGCTGTCTGAGCAGGAGTCCGAGCCGGACAAGGCGGCCCGGCGGGCCGTGCGGCTCTTCCCCTTCAGCGCCCTCATCACCCTGCTCTTCTGCCTGGTCTTCTTCGTCGCCGTCCCCCTTCTTTTGTACTACGGCAGTTACTACTGGCCCCTTGGCCCCGCCGGCCGTTTCAACCCCTCCGCGGTGTGGGCGGAGCAAGGCCATATGCTCTCCTACCACGCCTCCATCTCCTGGAACACCCATCACTTCGAGTCTCCCTGGTACGAATGGCCCCTCATCGTCAAGCCCATGTGGTACTATACGGGCTCCGCCTATTTGCCCGGCGACCAGGTCTCCTCCATCTCCTGCATGGGCAACCCGGTGGTCTGGTGGGGCGGCCTCGTCGCCCTGTTGTGGGTCTTTGCCCGGCTGTTGACCGTCGGCCGAAGGGACAGGCGCTATCAGTGCATCGCCGTCGCCTTCCTGTCCGGCTTCCTGCCCTGGGTGCTGGTGCCCCGGCCCACCTACATCTACCACTACTTCACCTCGGTCCCCTTCATCATCCTGGCCACCCTGGCCCTGTTCGAGTGGATCCGCTCCCGAAGCCTCCTGGCCTATCGGGTGACGAGGGCCCTGTACTACGCCGGCGCCCTGCTCCTTTTTGCCGGCTTCTATCCCCTGCTCAGCGGCCTGCCCATCCCCCGGAGCTACGCCCAGTACCTGCGCTGGTTCAACTGGTTGAATTTCTGATCCATGGAGGGAAGGAGGGAGCCGCCATGCTGGCCGTGACCCACAGCTGCGCCCTTTCGGGGGTAGACGGCTTTTCCGTACGGGTGGAAGTGAACCTGTCCGGCGGCATGCCCATGTTCGAGGTGGTGGGGCTCCCGGACGCCACGGTGCGGGAATCCCGGGAACGGGTGCGGGCCGCCCTGAAAAACAGCGGGTTCCTCTTCCCCGACGACCGGCTGACCGTAAACCTGGCCCCCGCCGACCTGAAAAAGGAAGGGCCCTTTTTCGACCTGCCCATCGCCGTGGGCATCATCGCCGCCCAGGGCAAGATCCCCCTGGGCTCCCTCCAGGACTGCGCCATGATCGGGGAACTGTCCCTGGACGGCTCCCTGCGCCCGGTGCGGGGGGTGCTGCCCATGGCCATCGCCCTGCGAAGCATCGGCGTCCCCGCCCTGATCATCCCCAAAGACAACGTGGCGGAGGTGCAGTGCATCAGCGGCATCCGCATCCTCCCCGCCTCCCACCTGCGCCAGGTGGCGGGGCATCTGGCGGGGGACGCCCCCCTGGAGCCCATCCTCCCCGTCTCCTACGACCAGCTCATCGGCAGCCGGGTCCCCGCGGTGGATTTCTCCTTCGTGGTGGGGCAGAAGGCGGCCAAGCGGGCCCTGGAGATCGCCGCCAGCGGCGGGCACAACGTGCTGATGATGGGGGCCCCCGGCTCCGGCAAAACCCTGCTCGCCCGCTGCCTGCCCACCATCCTCCCGGACATGACCTTCGAAGAGGCCCTGGAAGTCACCCGCATCCATTCCTGCGCCGGGATCGTCCCAGAAACCGGGCTGCTGGTCGAACGGCCCTTCCGCGCCCCCCACCACACCGCCTCGGCGGTGGCCATGACCGGGGGCGGCGCCACGGCCCTGCCCGGGGAGATCAGCAAAGCCCACCACGGGGTGCTCTTCCTGGACGAATTGCCGGAATTCCGCCGGGACGTATTGGAAGCCCTGCGGCAGCCCATGGAGGACGGCGTGGTCACCGTGACCCGGGTGGGCGCCCAGTCCACCTACCCCACCCAGTTCATCCTGATCTGCGCCATGAACGTCGTGCGTAGCATATTCATACAATCTGCCCCTGTAATAGCGGCATAATAGAGTGTTTTACTCGCATCAACTCGCCCTGAGAGAGAAAACGCCTTTGCATGAATTGCGTATATGCCTCATTTTGAACACCCTATTAACGATAGTAGCAAGGCTTCGTTAAAAGGTATACATCGTTAGAAAGTGCTCATGGGCTAAGCAACGCATGTCCTTAGTGAAACCACGGTTGACTTCTTTCGGATTTAGAACGAAATACAATATTGTGAAAAAGGGAGCGCCCCAAAAAGCCACGTAGGCGTAAAACACATATACGACTGTGCCATCAGACTCCTACTACGGCATTCAATTGATAGTTAAACCCGATATTTCAAACGGAGGTGAAGTGAATTGCGGAAACTGGTGTCTTTCATATTTGCCATGCTACTTTTCTGGAGTACGGCCTTTGCCGACATAGACATTTACTTCCTCGACGTTGGTCAAGGCGATGCAGCGGTTATAGTTTGTGATGGCGAAATCGAATGAATTCTTCTTTCGTTGCGTTCTCTCCTTCCTGCTCAAGATATTCTGTCTCTGGAGATTTCTCCGCGACAAATGCCAATTCATACTCATCCATAGCGTAATCTATCGAAACGTTGTTT
>JAAYOH010000075.1 GCA_012520375.1 Clostridiales bacterium | reverse complement strand
TAGGGATCAAAGGGGGTCGTGATGATCAGGGTGTTGGTCTCGATGTCCCGCACGCTCTCGTCCAGTTCGGCCTGGCAGACGATGACGCAGCCGGCCTGTTCGTCGATGGACCGGCGCAGCACTTCCGGCTGATCCCCGATGATGAGGATGCCGCCCCGGGGTATCCTCCTCAGCCCGTCCCGGGTCTGGGGAAGGGCGATGGCCACCTCGCCCGAGATGCGATCCGGCGACTCGGAAGACTCGTTGAAGATCCTTCCCTCCAGGGCGCTCAACATATTGAACACCGGGATCCCCTCCACCACCTGTTCTTCGATGGAGCGCATGTCGTAACTGGCGATGTCCCCGGTGGTGAGCATGCCATAGAAACGCCCTTCCTCGTCCGTCACGGGCAACGCGATATAATCGCTGCCCCGGAAGATCCGCCAGGCGTGGTCCACGGTCACGGCGTGGCTGATGGCGGGGGGCGTATCGAAGTCCACGTCCCGCACCTGGGTGCGCAGATTGCGCAGGAGCATGGGCGGCTCGAATCCGAACTTGTCCAGCACCACCTGGGTCTCGTCGCTTACGCCCCCAAGCCGCGCCGCAACATACTGCCGCTCTCCCAGGGCGTTCTGCAGGGCGGCGTAAGCCATGGCGGATACGATGGAGTCCGTATCCGGGTTGCGATGGCCGACCACGTATACAGGTTCCACAGGTCACACTCCCCCTCCGTAGTATTCATGTGATGTTTCGTTCATTATAGCGCTTTTTTTCCTTCCCGTAAAGCGTTTCTGTATCTTTTTCGGCCGATCTGTGACGCAATTCGAGAAAGGGGGCCGATGCTTTTCGATGCATCGGCCCCCTGGCATCCAAGTTATTGCTCCGCCGCCCTTTCCCCTTCGCACACGGTACGGCAGCTTCCGTAGCCCAGGCCCAGGCGGTGGACCCCCATGTCCACGAATTTCCTGGCGGTCTCGTAGTCCCGGATCCCCCCGGAAGGCTTCACCTTGATGCGCCCCTGGGCTGTCTCCAGCATGGTCTGCACCGCCTCCACCGTGGCGCCGCCGCCCAGGAAGCCGGTGGAGGTCTTGACGAAATCGGCGCCCGCCGCGATGCAGACCTCCGTGGCCCTGGCGATCTGCCGGGCATTCAGCTGGCTGGTCTCAAAGATCACCTTGACGATGACGCCCTTGGCATGGGCCTCCTCCACCACCGCCCGGATCTCCTCCTCCACCACATCCCAGGCCCCTCCGCGGGCCGCGCCGTAGTTCATGACCATATCGATGTCTTCCACGCCCTTTGCGGCATAGGCCCGGGCTGCCATGCGCTTGGCTTCCAGCCCGCCGTAGCCGTAGGGGAAATCCAGCACGCAGCCCACCGAGGTGTTGGTGCTCCGGGTCAGCTCCAGAGCCAGATCGATGTCGCAGCCCCGGACGCACACCGAGTAGGAATCCCAGGCGATGGCTTCCCGGATGGCCTCCTCCACCTGCTGGGGGGTCATTTCGCTCTTCAGGACCGCTGCGTCGAAATACCTGCTGATCTTCATACATATCGTCCTTTCGTCTATGGTTTGCCTTCCGCTTTGGCATGGATGTCCCGGGCCGCCACGACCCCGGACACCGAAGCCTGCATGAGCCCCCGGGTGATGCCGGCGCCGTCGCCGATGGCGTACAACCCCTTCACGTCCGTCTCCATATTGGACGCCACCTGCACCTTGGAGGAATAGAATTTGACCTCCACGCCGTACAGCAATGTGTTGCCGGAGTACAGGCCGGGCGCCACCTTGTCCAAGGCCTTTATGGTCTCGATGATGCTGGTCAGGTGCCGGTGAGGCAGCACGAAGGACAGGTCGCCGGGCACCGCCGTGTTCAGGGTAGGCTCGGTGGTGCTCTTGCGCAGCCGGGACAGGTCGGTGCGCCGGCCCTTTAAAAGATCCCCCAGCCGCTGTACCATGATGCCGCCCCCGGTGAGGGTGTTGCCCAGCTGGGCGATGTAGCGGCCGTACTCAATGGGCTGGTCGAAGGGCTGGGTGAAGCGGGTGGACACCAGCAGGGCGAAATTGGTGTTGCCGGTGCGCAGCGCCGAATCTCTGTAGCTGTGGCCGTTGACCACGGCAATGCCCCCGTCGTAGTGCTCCTCGCTCACCAGGCCTCCGGGGTTCATGCAAAAGGTGCGCACCTTGTTCTCGAAGGTGTCCGAGTAGTACACGATCTTGGCTTCGTAGAGGTGCTTGGTCAGGTGGTCCATCACCGCGTTGGGGCATTCCACCCGCACCCCGATATCCACTTCGTTGTTGCTGGTCTGGATGCCCGTGCTCCGGGCCAGTTCCGCCAGCCAGCGGGCGCCGCCCCGGCCGGGCGCCGCCACCACGTAAGGCGCCTTCGCCTCGTAGGTGCCCTGCGGCCCCTCCAGAACCACCCCGGCCACCGCGCCCTCCCGGATGAGCACCTGCTTGGCGCTGGTCTTCTCCCGGAAGGCAAAGCCGGGATAGCCCTTCAAGGTCTCGTACATGGCCAGCAGGACGCTGAAGCCATTCTCGGTGCCCATGTGGCGCACCGGGCAGGCGATCAGCTTCAGGTTATAGCGGGAGCATTCGTATTTGATCTCGTCCACCTTGGGGTCGTTCAATCCGAACACTTTCCGGGGGGCGCCATGGGCCAGGTAGATGCCGTCGGCGTAGTCGATGAGCGCCCGGGTCTCCGCCACGCTGAGGTAATCGGTGAGGTTGCCCCCCACCTCCTCGCATTGGGACAGCTTGCCGTCCGAGAAGGCGCCCGCCCCCGCCCAGCCGCTCATGATGTTGCAGGGCTTGCATTTCACGCAGCGGCCCAGCTTTCGGGCGGGACACGTCCTTTTGCTCAGCTCCAGTCCCTCGTCCACCACCAGAATCCGGGCCTCCGGCCGCAGCTTCATGGTCTCCAGGGCCGTAAAAATGCCCGCCGGGCCCGCGCCGATGATGATCAGGTCATACCTCTCTGTCATGTTTCCTCATTCCTCTCGTTCCCGTCTGATCCGGCGCATTCCCCCGGCGCCCCTTCGGGCAAGCCGGGCTCCTTCGCCGCGATCAGCAACTTGATGGGCACCCCCGCCTCCATGTACAGCCGCTCGTGCTCGCTGACGTAGTTGGGCGTAAAGCCGCTCCCGTGCAGGTCCCAGGTCAGCCAACGCAGGGCAAAACCGCTCTCTTCCAGGTAGCGCCGGGTCGCGTTGAAGAGGGCGTCGTCATCCGTCTTGAACCAAATCTCCCCGTCATCCACCAGGAAATCCCGGTATTTCAACAGCTTCCGGGTGTGGGTCAGCCTGCGTTTGTGCTGCTTGGCCCGCTTGGCCCAGGGGTTGCAGAAGTTGATGTAGATGCGCTCCACCCTGTCCTCCGGGGCAAAAAAGTACTCGATCTGCTCCGCATTGCCCCTGAGCAGCTTGAGGTTGTTCACCTGTTTTCCCCGGAAGGCCGCCTCGACGTTGCGCCGGGCTACCCCCAGCACATCGGCGTTCAGGTCCATGGCCAGGTAGTTGACGCCGGGGTTGTCCGCCGCCATGGCGGCGGTGGATACCCCCTTGCCGCAGCCCAGTTCCAGGTACAGGGGCCCCTCCCTTTCAAAGGCATCCCGCCAGCGCCCCCGGTTTCCTTCGGGGCGGTCGATATAATAGGGACAAACGGCCAGTTCGGCCCTGGTCCACTTCTTGCGCCGCATCCTCACGCTTCGATGTCGCTCCTTGCCCGGGTTGTCCCGGGATTTGACAAAAAGGGGGGGCTTGTCAAATCCCGGCATCTATGGTATACTTGCTGTTGCCACGTGGGTGATGACCGTCTGGGTCCCGCGCGGCGTCATGCCGTGAACCTTGTCAGGGCCGGAAGGCAGCAGCAATAAGCGGAAGTTGGCGTGCGCAGCGGGTATGCCCGTCCCGAGCCCGTGTGGCTTTTTTTATTCCACCAGCCGGGTCAAAAGTTCGTTGCTGCGCTTCAGGAAGGCCACCATGCGCTCGCTCTCCAGGGGGCTGCGGGCCATTTCTGCCAGGTCGGCCACCTGCCGGCAGATCATCTCGTCCAGTTCTTCGTCCTCACTGCCCTCCAGGTAGACGATCAGGGGATGTTTGGCGTTCAGGGCCAAAGTCTGCTGCTGGGGCAGGCCAAAGGACTTTTCCCCCCACATCCGGCTCATATCCGCAAAGCGGCGGCCCTGCTCCTCCACGGTCATCATGGCGGGCACGGTATCCTGCTTGAAGTTGTTCAGGGTCACCGCCAGGTCCTCTTTGCCCAGGGCTTTCCGGAACTTGTCCTCCAGCGCCTTGCGCTTATCCTCGTCGGTCTCCCCCTCTTCTATGAGCCCTTCTGTCCCCGCATCCACCCTGCGGAAGGACAGCTTGATCTCCTCATCTCCCTCCTTGCGGGGCTGGTACTCCAGGAAGGAGATGAAGTTGACGTCGATGAGGGTGTTGAGCAGCACCACTTCCTTGCCCTCGCCGGTGTACATTTCGATCATCTGGGCCTGGCGCTTCTCGTCGCTGGTATAGTATACGGTCTGCTCCTTTTCGGCAGACTGGGCGGTCTTGTCCAGGTACTCCTTCAGGGTCAGGAACTCGCCCCCGGTGGTCTTGAACAGCAGGGCTTCCTTCACCCTGTCATAGAACTTCTCGTCCCGGATACAGCCGTACTTTACGAAGGGGTGGATGTCGTCCCAGTATTTCTCGTAGTCCTCCCTTTTGCCCTTGAATTCGCTGACCAGCCGGTCCGCCACCTTGCGGGTGATATAGGCGGACATCTTCTTCACATAGCCGTCGTTCTGCAGGAAGGAACGGCTGACGTTCAGGGGCAGGTCGGGGCAGTCGATGGCGCCCTTCAGCAGCATCAGGAATTCGGGGATGACCTCCTTGATGTTGTCCGCCACGAATACCTGGTTGTTGTACAGCTTGATGACGCCCTCGCTGGCGGTGAACTCGTTCTTCAGTTTGGGGAAGTACAGGATCCCCTTCAGGTTGAAGGGATACTCGGCGTTCAGGTGGATCCAGAAGAGGGGATCCTCGTAGTCGTGGAACACCTTGTGGTAGAAGGCCTTGTACTCCTCTTCGGTGCAGTCGCTGGGCATTTTCAGCCACAGGGGCTGCACCTCGTTCACCTGCTCGGGTTCGGGGGCGGGCTTGGCTTCCTCTCCCTCCGCCACCGGTTCGGGTTCCTTCACTTCGCTCAGGTAGATGGGCACGGGCATGAAGGAGCAGTATTTCTCCAGGGTCTGCCGGATCGTCCACTTGCGCAGGTACTCTTTGTCTTCCTGGGAGATCTTCAGGGTGACGGTGGTGCCGGGCATGGTGCGCTGGGAGGCCCCCATCTCATACTCCATGCCGTCTTCGCTCTCCCACCGCACGGCTTCGCTGCCGGGCAGGCAGGACAGGGTGTCGATGCACACCTTGTCGGACACCATAAAGGCGCTGTAAAAGCCCAGGCCGAAGTGCCCGATGATGCCGCTGGAACTGTCGTCCGCCTTATACTTGGCCAGAAATTCCTCCGCCCCGGAAAAAGCCACCTGGGCGATGTACTTTTTGACCTCTTCCCCGGTCATGCCGATGCCGTTGTCGATGATTTTCAGGGTGCCTTCCTTTTCGTCGCTCACCACGTCGATCCGACCGGTAAATTCCTCGATCTCCCCCTTCGTCGCCATGATCTTTGCCTTTGCGATGGCATCGCAGGCGTTGGATACCAGTTCGCGCAGAAAAATATCCTTGTCGGAATACAGCCAGCGCTTGATGACCGGCATGATGTTTTGCGCATGAATGGAAATTTTGCCTTTTTCAGTCATGGTATTTTTGCCTCCTGTTTTGCTCTCCCCGCCTGTAACAACGGCGGACTTCTATCCCCATTGTAGACCCTTTGTCAGGCCTTGTCAATAGCAAATTAGCACTCTCCCTCTTAGAGTGCTAACAATTTACATGTTCCCGACCGCAATGGGGCCGCCGGCCCCCTTGTAGAGCCGGCGGCCCCGGACTTCCAACCGTTTATGCCCCGTCCCCGTCGGCCGTGCCCGCAGGCTCGGCGTCCAGGATCTCCATGAACTCGTCCCCCATCAGGGTCTCCTTTTCCAGGAGGTAGTTGGTCAGCCTTGTCAGGTGGGAGGCATTTTCCTTCAAGATGCGGCTGGCGTTTTCGAAGGCGTCGCTCACCAGGGCCGCCACCTCTTTGTCCACCACGGCGGCGCTCTCGGAGGAGCAGATGGCGCGACCTTCCTGGCCCAGATAAGCGCTTCCGCCGCTCTCCAGGCTCATCATGCCGAACTTGCTGCTCATGCCGTAACGGGTCACCATGGACCGGGCGATCTTGGTCATCTGCTCGATGTCGTTGGACGCCCCGGTGGTGCAGGTGCCAAACATGAACTGCTCCGCAGCCCGCCCGGCGGACAGCACCGTCAGCCTGGCCAGCAGGTCTTCCCGGGACAGGAGCACGCGATCTTCCTCGTCCACCTGCATGGTGAAACCCAGGGCCCCGGAGGTGCGGGGGATGATGGTGATCTTGTGCACCGGCGCCGCGTTCTTCTGCCGGGCTGCCACCAGGGCGTGGCCGATCTCGTGGCAGGCGATCATGCGCTTTTCTTTTTCGGGCACCACCAGGCTCTTGCGCTCGCTGCCCGCGATGACGGTTTCCACGGAGGCTTCCAGGTCCTCCTGGAGCACGGCGTGGTGATCCATGCGCACCGCCCGCAGGGCGGCCTCGTTGACGATGTTGGCCAGGTCCGCACCGGAAGCCCCCACCGTGGCCTTGGCGATGGCCGCGTAGTCCACGTCTTTGTCCATGCGGATGGGCCGGGCGTGCACCCTCAGCACCGCCTCCCGTCCCTTGAGGTCGGGGAGGTCTACAATGATGCGCCGGTCGAAGCGGCCGGGCCTGAGCAGCGCCTTGTCCAGGATCTCGGGCCGGTTTGTGGCCCCCAGCACCACGATGCCCTTGCTGGGGTCAAAGCCGTCCATCTCCGCCAGCAACTGGTTCAGGGCCTGTTCCCGCTCGTCGTTGGCGCTGATGCCGATGGTGTCCCGCTTTTTGCCGATGGCGTCGATCTCGTCGATGAACACGATGCAGGGCGCCTTCTCGTTGGCCTGCTTGAACAGATCCCGCACCCGTGCGGCCCCCGTGCCCACGAACATCTCCACAAAAGCGGAGCCGGATACGAAGAAGAAGGGAACGCCGGCCTCCCCCGCCACAGCCTGAGCGAGCAGGGTCTTCCCCGTGCCCGGAGGGCCCACCAGCAGGGCGCCCTTGGGCAGTTTGGCGCCCATGGCTTTATATTTGTTCGGCTGGTGCAGGAAATCCACCAGCTCGATCAGGGCCTCCTTGGCCTCGTCCTGGCCCGCCACGTCGGAGAACTTTTTGCTGGCGTCGGAGACCTCATACAGCTTGGCCCCCGATTTGCCGAAATTCAGGGCGCCGATGCCGCCCTTTGCGCCCCCCTTGAACATGCGTACGATCCAGATGATCATCACCGCATAGAAGGCGATGGGCAGCACGTAGACCAGCAGGATCTCGAAGAAGGAAGGCCTGCTTACTTTGCCGCCGAAGTTGACGCCGTTTTTGAGCAGCCGCTCCACCAGGTACTGGTCCTCCACCGCCACGGTCTGGTATCGGGCTGCGGAGCGCAAAAGGCCCGACTTGGAGGTGAATGTGATCATCCCGCTGCTGATCTCCACGCTCTCCACTTGACCGTCCTCTACCATTTTGGTGAATTCGGAGTAGTCCACGACCTGGACCGCACCGTTCAAACTCATCATGGTGATGGAGTTGATGCCCACCATGATGGCCAGGGCCAGCAGGATGAAGAACCATGGGTTGGTAGGGGGCCTGAACTTGCGGGGCCCGATGCCCTGCTTGTTGTTTCCCTTTTGCTCGCTCATGAGATACCTCGCTTTCTTTTTGTTGTCTTTTTCGTTGCCGCCCAAATTGTAGGGACGGCATCCATTTCGGTCATTGTATCCATTGTTTATTGTAGAGAAAAGAAAGGACCTTGTCAACCGATACCGGAAACAAATCGGGTCCTTTCAACAGAGACTTAATCCTTTTTTACGGTGGGTTCACAATGGATCTCCCAGGCCGCCAGCAGCATGTCCAGCTGTCGCCGGAGGGCTTTCTCGGGCAGGGCCAGGTTGAAGCGCTCGAAGCCGGAGCCCTCTTGCCCAAAGCTGTACCCCTCGTCGGTGAACATATGGGCCCGCTCCCGCAGGAAGGATTCCAGCTCTTTCTCCTCCATGCCCAGGGCCCGGAAGTCGGCCCAGGCCAGGTAGGTCCCCTCCATGGGGTACAGCTTTACCCCGGGCAGCCGCCCCAGATATGTCCGTAATATCCCATAGTTGGACGCCACCACGCGGAGGCATGCCTCCAGCCAGGCCTCCCCCTCCCGGTACGCCGCGATGGTGGCGGCGCGCCCGAACCAGGACAGGCCGCAGCACCCGTCCAGGCGCGCCTGCCGGGCCACGCGCTCCCGGATCTCCGGATTCAGGATAAAGATATTGGAAGTCTGCAAGCCTGGGATGTTGAAGGTCTTGCTGGGGGCGGTGCACAGGATGCAGTTCCGGGCCGCCTCCTGGGACAAGGTGGCAAAGCAGATATGCCTGCCCTTCGGGACCAGGTCTCCATGGATCTCGTCCGCTACGATCACCACGTCGTTGCCCCTGCAGATCCCGTCCAGGCGCGTGAGCTCCTCCCGGGTCCAGACCCGCCCCACCGGGTTGTGGGGAGAGCACAGCAGCATCAGGGACACGTCTTCCTTCCGCGCAGCCCGCTCCAAGGCTTCAAAGTCCATCTCATAGCCTTGCTCGCCTGTCCGCAGGGGACAGGCTTCCACCCGACGCCCGTTTTGCTCCACCGTAGAAAAAAAGGGCGGGTAGACGGGAGGCTGGATGATGACGCCCTCCCCGGGTTTCGTCAATGCCCGGATCGCCACCCCAAGGGCGGGCACCACCCCACGGACAATCAGGATGTCTTCCCCCTTCGCCTGCAGGCCGTGGCGGCCTTGCATCCAGTCCAGCACCGCCTCCTGGTAGGGCTCGTCCGCCATGGTATAGCCGTAGATCCCGTGCCGGGCCGCCGCCACGCAGGCTTCCTCCACACAGGGCGGCACCCTGAATTCCATATCCGCCACCGAAAGGGGCAGGATCCCCTGCTCCAATTCATAGGGCCCAAGCTCCGACCACTTGGCAGCGCCCGTTCCCCGGCGATCGATCAGGGTCTCAAAATCGTACATATGTCGTCATCCTTTCCGCGTGCTGTCCGCCTCTTTCCGAATCATACCAGAAAACCCGATTCCGTTCAAGGAGAGAATTCAGCGGGCCTGCGGGGCCATACCCTCCGAAATAACACAAAAAGCGTTGACCGGGCAAACAAATACGAGTATAATATATAGCGTTTATTGTCCTGCGCCCGTAGCTCAGAGGATAGAGTGTTCGACTCCGACTCGAAAGACCGTGGGTTCGAATCCCGCCGGGCGCACTGTGAAAGGGTCTCCGCTCCTGTTTTCAGGGGCGGCCCTTTTCTTTTTCAGCTTGGGAAGCAGGTCGAAAAAAGGCTCCCTTCCCCATGGTTCCTTTGTGCTGTGCCGGGAGATGAAGATATGTTGGAGCAGGCTTGGCCGTCCGGCGGATGCGGAATGGGGATCCGGGGCTGCATCAAGCTGCCGTCCATGATGAAGGCCGATACCTGCGCCCCGGCAGCGCCAGGCAGTTGCGCCTTGGAATGGACTGTCTTCAAATCTTTTCGCACACACACTCGCCGTTGTATCCTTGCTCCCGGAAGGGTTCAATTGTTTATCTGCAGCAAACGCGATCATCTGACCTAGGAGAAAAGCAACAGCACGTCCCGGGCACCTAATAGCCAAAGTGCTGCATCAGGATGCGCCGGCAAGCGCTGCGTTCCTGCTCGTTGATCCGGATGCCAAACCAGAAATCAAAGATTTCCTGCATCTGGGAAACCAGCATATCCATCCCCATCACGATGGGATGTCCCAGCCGCTCCGCCTCGCTGAGAAAGCGCGTACGGGGCGGATTTACAATGGCTTCCATGACAGGCACATGTTTGGGCAGGGCTTGCAGGAAAGACAGGTCATCGTAATCGGCTCCGAAACCGTACATGCCCAGTGCGCTGCACTGAATGACCAGATCCGCCTGTTCTGCCTCCCGGGAAAGTTGGTCCACCCCATTGGTGCAGGCGCAGGCACAGATCCCGGTATGGTTCTTTAGGGTTTGGGCAATATGGTATGCCTTCTCAAAGGTGCGATTCGCAATGGACAGCCTGCCAGCGCCCAATCGCGCCAGCTCGTAACCGATGATCCCGCTGATGCTCCCTGCCCCCAGAATGAGCGCCCGTTTTCCGGCGACAGAAATCCCGGCATCCTGAAGGGCGCCCATGCAGCCCTTCCCGTCAAAGCCGGAACCAACGTACCGACCGTCGACCTTCTTGACGACATTGACCGATTTGAAGAGACGGCTGCAGGCGTCCACTTCGTCCAGCAGGGGGATGATCGGCGTTTTGAGGGGCATCGTCAGGGTAAAACGGTCGATGTGCATGAGATCGCAGGCGCGCAAAAAAGCAGCAAGCTGTTCAGGCTGTATTTCATAAGGCCACATGACAGCATTGATCTCATAGCATTGGAAAAGGTAATTATAGACGTAGGAAGCACTGCTATGATCCATGGGAAAACCGACAATCGGTATCAATCGCGTATGCATATCGAGCCGGACGTGGTTCAGGTCCATTGATCGTCCCCCCTGTTCAAATCTGCTGCCCGTCAATGGGCCACGCGTTCGTATCATATGAAAAGCCCTCGGAACTGTTGACCCGTTCCAGCAGGGTCCGTAGTTTGTCGTCTATCGTAAACCCTTCCGCCTGTGCCGCCTGATATTTCCGATGTTCGATCTCTCCAGGCATCAGGATCTCCTCAAAACCGGGGGCAGGCGCAAAGGCTTTGATCCGATCGATCAATTGATCCGCCCGCCGTTTAAACCGATCCGCATCAACAAAAGCCGAGATGTCGATGGCGACAAACAGGTCGGCCAGGTCCGAACCCGCGGAATCATCCAGGATCCTGCGCAAATTGTCCTCCTCCATGTCGAAAGCCACATCCCCAAGCCCAGCGGTTATCAGCGCGATCATGATGGCCAGTCCGGAACCCTTGTAGTCGCCAAAGGGGCGCATGCTTCCCCGCAGTGCCTCTGATGCATCGGTTGTCGGCTGCCCATGTTGGTCAAAAGCCCAGTGCCCGGGAATGGGTCTCCCTTCGATCTGTGCAACCGCAACCTTTCCCTGTGCCACCACGCTGGTTGCCGCATCGAAAACCAGCATGGGTCTGTCCATGGTCGGGACAGCTATGGCCAAGGGATCTGTTCCCAGCACGGGCTGGGTGGTCCCCCACACAGCCGTACTGGCGCCCGCATTGCAAATGGTCAGGCCGATCATGTCCTCGCGAGCAGCCATCATGGAATAATATCCCAAATAACCTATATGGTTTGCATGGGTCACGCTGACAGCCGCACAGCCTGTGCTCCGCGCTTTCTCGATGCACATCTGCATTGCAAAGCTTCCAGAAACAAGGCCAATACCGTCATCTGCATCCACGAGCGCCGTGGAAAGCGTTTCCTTCAGGACGCTGAAGTTGGGCGTGGGATTGTATCCGCCGTTTCGCAATTTCCGGATGTAAAATGGGATGCGGCTTAAGCCATGGGAAGCAAGGCCCCGCATCTCCGCGCACGTCAGGTGATCCGCAATGATCTCTGCCTGTGCAGGAGAGCAGCCCATGTGCTGAAACAGTCCGCTCACATATTTGCGGGATTGCCTTTCCGTCAAACGAATACGATCCATTTTGTTTTTCCCCCGATTTCATTTGAAAGCAGGCCTTTCAAATCAAATTTGGATGTGCAAGGCCAGGTAGTTTTCAAATACCTTGCAGACAGGTCGCAGCTTGGCGGTTTTAGGCCACACAAGCGCCGTCGTGCTGATAATCTGTTCCGAAATCGGCAGGATCCTGCATCCATCCAGGAGATTGAAACTCATCACCTTCTCCATGGCGATGGTGATTGCATCCCCCTTCCGCACAAAACGCTGTGTGATTTCGGGTTTTCCACTAATGGCATATACGATATTGGGCATGAACCCCGCTCCCGCACAGGCGTTCACGCAGATCCGATATAGATCCGATTGGGTCGTAGGCAAAATAAAGCGCTCTTTACGCAATTCACCAAGAGACACCGACGTACGTTGGGCGAGGGGATGCTTCTCCGATACCAATGCCACCAGCCGGTCTTCCACAAGGGGACGGATATTGTACTGCTCTTGCTCCAGATAATCCGTCCGCACAATGGCAAAGTCCCGTTCCGCTTTGCGCAGACTCATCATGACGGACTCACTTTCGGCTTCGATCAGGTTGAAGGAAATGTTCGGATATAGCATTCGGAATTCCGAGATGATCTCCGTCAGATGATACTGGATCATAACCGGGATGGAGGCCAGATTGATGACCTCTGAGCATGCAGTCGCAAAACGCGCCATGCTGTCTTTCATTTTTTTGTACTGTTCAATCATGTCATAGGCATGCTCCAGGAAACAAATGCCCGCCTGCGTCAGGCGAACGCCCCTCTTTTCTCTGGAAAAGAGTTTGACGCCCAATTCGGTCTCAAGGGACATGATCTGCTTTGAAAAGGATGATTGGGAAATGTTGTTTTCTATTGCAGCAGCAGAAAAGCTGCCGATGGTTGCAGCCGAAATAAAATAGCGGATCTGGAATAAATCGATGGTGATCCCCCCTTAATGGACAAACGTCCACCGACGTCTCCGGTTTCACAAAAGGGACGCACGCCCCTTCTATTATACATCTATCTCGGAATTATGCCAGAGGGAATTGTTCGTTTTCTGATCGTAATTTGAAAACCGAATCGGTCGTTGACCAATTTGAATTGACATTTCCCCCAGGGTGACATATGATACCAGTGGGATATCGAAACCATTATGGAAGGAAGGATCGGATTACCATGAAGAAAATGGTTGGCGTAAACACCCCTGTTTCTACCCCCATGTTGGAGGATCAGCAGATCGACTACGAAAGCCTGAAAAGCCTGTGCGAATACCTGATCGAAAAAGGAATGGACGGTCTGTACCCCAACGGCTCCACGGGAGAAATGGCATACCTCACCACCGAGGAACGGAAGAAGGTGCTGGAATGCTGTGTGGAAGTTTCAAATGGCAGGGTAAGCGTCTTTTCCATGGTGGGCGCACCCACCACCCGGGAGACCATCGAGCTGATCCGTCACGCCCACGCCTGCGGCGCGGACGGCGTGGGCGTCGTGACCCCCTATTACTTCAAGCTGGACGCAGATGAACTGGTTGGGCATTTCACTGCAGTAGCCCGCAGCGTCCCGGAGGATTTCCCCATCTACCTCTATGGCATTCCCCAGTTGGCAGTAAACGACATCACCCCCGCCCTTGCCCAGCGCATCGCGAAAAAGGCGCCCAACGTCATCGGCATCAAGTATAGCTATCCCGATATGCCCCGCCTGATGAAGTTCCTGAACGTGAACGACGGCGCTTTCTCGGTGCTGGCAGGCCCAGACGACCTGTTCTTCGTCCACATGTGCGCCGGGGGCGACGGGGTCATCTCCGGCAACTCAAACGTCATCCCCGAACACTACGCCGCCATTTATCGAGCCTTCAAAGCGGGGGACTACGAACTGGGGCGCAAACTGCAGAAGAAGGTCAATCTGCTGATCGACCACATCAGCGGTCCCAACAACATGGCCCGGTACAAAGCCTGCCTGAAACACCGGGGCGTCATTCGCTCTGCCGCCATGCGTTCTCCCCTGCGCATGCTGACGGAGCAGGAGGAAAAGGAACTCCTCCGCGCCATCGAGGCACTGCACTACACCGACACATCCGTCCTGTTGTAATAAGCTCTCCCCATTCCCAAGCCGAATAAATCCATCGCAATATCGAATTGCATAGTTTTTCAGAATGTGATACAATATATATGTAGTCGTTCAATTTTGAATAAGGAGGTTTTTTCTGTGAAGGGTACCAAGTCTGTGAAAATTCTGCTTCTTGCTGTGATCATGCTGGTGTCAATGCTGGCAGGAACCGTGACCGGCCTTGCGGAAGAAAAAAAGTTTGACGTCACCCTCAATATTGTGGGCGTCAATAACGTCATCACCGATGTGATCCTGGAGCGCCAGGATGAGCTGTATGAGAAGTACGGGATTCGCCTGAACTTCCAGCAGTTCAGCAACGAACAAGCTTCCAACAAACTGGCCGTTTCCTTTGCGGCAGGCGGAAGCGATATCGATGCCTTTATGTTCCGTCCCCTGGACGAGGCCCGTCTCTTTATCAGCAACGGGTGGTTGGAAAATCTGCAGCCTTACATCGATGCAGATCCCGAAGCCGCACTGGTCGACGATTACTATACCGCTTCGCTGGAGCTGTCCAAGCAGGCGGGAACCGGCGACATCCACGGCCTGCCCCTGATGATCGAGAGCGCCGTCGTGTTCTACAACAAAACGCTGTTTGCCGAAAAGGGCATTGAGAACCCGCCGACCACCATGGAAGAGATGTATGAGCTGGCGGCCATTTTGAACGATCCCGACAATGACATCTGCGGTTTTGCCTGCCGCGGCGCCGGCAACCCCGCCGTTACCCAGTTCTCCTGCTTCCTGCGCGCTTTCGGAGCCGACTTCCTGGACGAGCAGGGCAATGCCTGCATCAATACCCCCGAAGCCGTCGAAGCTTTTGAGTTCTATGGAAAGATCCTCCGGGAGTATGGGCCGGACGGCGTGCTGAACATGGGCTGGACCGATACCTGGAATCTGTTCACCCAAGGCAAGGCGGCTATGCGTCTGGATGCGGACACCAACATGGGCAGTTGGGATCCCGACAACTCCTTGATCACCTTGGACGAGATCGGTTTCTTCCAGATCCCCGTGGGCCCCAGAGGCGATCATGGCGATTTCCTGATCACTGCCTGGGCGTTGGGCGTGAGCTCTGCTTCTCAGAACAAAGAAGCTGCCTGGACCTTTGTGAACTGGGCATCCAGCCCCGAGATGCAGATCGAGACCCAGAAGCGCGGCGGCTCCAGTCCCCGTGCCTGTGTATGGGCGGAGAATTATTCCAGCTGGCCGGTCGAACTTCAGGCAGTTGCCGATGCTGCGGCAAAGGTCGCCGTCCCCACCGACCGTCCTTACATGACCAATGTAGCCAAGGCCCGGGACATCATCGGCGAAGTCATCGTCGCCGCCATTGAAGGGAATGCCGACATTCAGGCGCTGGCCGACCAGAAGAATGCAGAAATGCAGGCTCTGCTCGACAGCGAAAAGTAATCCCAGATGTTTGAGGGCCGCGCTGTCTCTTTTGTTCGGGGCCTGCGCGGCCCCATCTTTTCGCCCGGGTCTTTTTCTTCGCCGGCAGCACCGGACTTGGCCATATAAAACAGCCCGAGCGAATGAAAGGAGGATCATTTCCGATGAAGAAAATCGGAAACTGGGCCGATAAAAATCTCAAGTACATCTTTACCGTTCCCACGATCATTTTTGTTCTGTGCATGGTTCTTTTTCCCATCCTGTACACCCTTGTCCTGAGTTTCCATTCCTGGAGAATGTCCGTACACGTTCCATGGGAATGGGTGGGTATGCAGAACTATGTGCAAATGTTCACAGGCACCCGCTTCCCGATGGCTGTTTGGCGCACGTTCCTCTTCGCAGCCATCGCTCTCTTTTTCGAAATGTCGTTGGGGATTTTTCTGGCATTGATCCTGAATCGTTCCTTCTGGGGCAAGAATATGACAAAGACCGCATTCCTCTTGCCCATGGTCGCGACACCCGTAGCCGTCGGCATGGTTTGGAAGTTGATCTACGAGCCCTCCATCGGAATCCTCAATTATGTGATCCGCTCTCTCGGGGGGCCCAAGATTGACTGGCTCGGTTCGACCTCCAATGCCCTGTACTCCCTGATCATCGTGGACATTTGGCAATGGACGCCCATGGTGATGCTGATCCTGTTGGCCGGCTTGTCGGCCATCCCCACCGAATCCTACGAGTCCGCCCTCGTGGACGGCGCTTCCCGTTTGCAGTTGACGACCAAAATCACACTGCCCCTGCTCAGACCCACCATATTCACGGCAGTTTTGCTGCGCTTGATCGACGTCCTGAAAACCTTTGACATCTTGTATTCCATGACCCAGGGCGGTCCGGGATTCGCCACGGAGACGATGAACATCCTCTCGTACCGGCAAGCCTTTGAGTTTATGGAGTTCGGAGAAGCCTCGGCTACCCTGATCGTATTCTTTTTAATCGTCATGGGGATCGCCGCCTTAACGATCAAGATCAAAAGCAGAGTGGAGGTGGACATGTAATGGAGTATGGTGTTTCCTCTCCCTCGAAGAAGCTGCGCCGTCAGATACTCTTCTATCTCTTCCTGGCCGTCGTCTTGTTGCTCGTCCTGTTCCCCCTGATCTGGATGCTGCTGGCTTCATTCAAGACCAATGCAGAGATCTTGAACGTGAAAAGGATGTTCCGGTTCACGCCTACGCTGAAAAATTATTTCAGTGTATTTGTGAAATACAACTTCAAGCGGCCCCTCGTCAACAGTTTCATCATCTCTTTCGTTTCAACGATCATCGCACTGATTATGGGGCTTCCCGCCTCCTATTCCATCGCCAGGGAAAGGATGCACATCTTTTCAGGCATCATTCTCATGATTCGGATCGTCCCCGCCATTTCATTCCTGGTTCCCTGGTATACCCTCTTTTCCAAACTGAATCTGGCGGGTACTTTTACTTCTCTGATCCTCTGCCATCTGATCGTATCCCTTCCCCTGATTATTTGGATCATGATTCCATATTTCGAAACCCTGCCCTTGGAACTTGAACATTCCGCCTGGATAGATGGCTGCTCAAAAGCAGGATCATTTTTGCGGATCATGCTCCCCCTTTCGTCGCCCGGCATACTGACCTGCGGTATCCTGGCTTTTATCTTCTCCTGGAACAATTTCATGTTCGCGCTGGTTCTTTCTTCCAGCAGGACCCTGACATTGCCCTTGGCAATCTATCAATTCATTTCCTATTCCAATGTGGATTGGGGCGGGATCATGGCTGCATCCGTCGTGATCACTATGCCGATCATTATCATTTCCTTCTTCCTGCAACGATATATCATTGCTGGACTTACTGCCGGCGCAGTCAAGGGATGATTCCATATCAATGATACAGGAGCAAACTATGATGAAAAACAAGGTTCTGAATACGATTCCCAAGACGCTCTTTTCCACATATTGCAAACGCGCACAAAAACTTCTGGAGGAAAACGGCTTCGAGATCATAACCTACCAGGGAGAATCCGTCATGACCGCTGACGAGATCAAAGCCGTAGGCGCTGATATCTGCGGTGCCATCGTCGGTTGTGACCAGTGGACAGAGGACGTCATTGCCGCCTGTCCCAAGTTGAAAGTCCTTAGCCGCTTTGGGATCGGCGTCGAAAACATCGACCTGGAAGCCGCGAAGCGTCATGGCGTAAAAGTGGTCAATGCGCGGGGCATGAACAGCGATTCCGTCGCCGAGATGACCATCCTGCATGTCCTTGCCGTTCTGCGCAATTTGATAAACCTGGACCGAACCACACGCAAGGGCGGTTGGATGCGCTATTCCGGTCGCATTATCCGCAACAAGACCTATGGCCTGATTGGGTTTGGAGCCATTGCCCGCAATGTTGCAAAGCTCCTGCAGGGTTTTGAGCCTGCACGGATTCTTGCTTTTGATCTGTATCCGGACATGGAAGCGGCCAAACAGCTGGGCGTGACCATTGCCGATCTCGATACCGTTCTGGAGCGATCCGACATCATTTCCCTTCATGTGCCCTGTACCCCCCAGACAACCGGCATGATCGACAGCCGTGCCTTTGAGAAAATGAAAAATACTGCCGTGTTGGTCAATGTGGCGCGGGGACCTGTCGTCGACGAGAAGGCCCTGTATACCGCGCTGACCACAGGTCAAATTGCCGGGGCAGGTCTCGACGTCTACACGGTAGAGCCGACAAGCGCGGACAATCCGCTCTTTGCCCTCGACAACGTGGTCGTGACTCCCCATCAAGCCGCCGATACCCACGAAACCTTTGATGCCGTAAGTTATTTCAATGCGCAAGTCATCATCGACGTCATGAACGGGAAGGACCCGGTCAACTGGCTCAATCCCTGATCCGACAGGAACGACAGGCTGCCAATGGTTTTGAACGTTGCAGCGCTCTTGGGGAAAGATAAAATGCTCCGGCTCCGGTTCCAATCCGGTTTGCCGGAGCATCGTCCGTCAGAAAACGCCGGGTCTTTCTTGCGGCTGTCCTAAAACGCCAGGTCCCCCTTCAGTGCGTCCACCACCACCGCCACAAATTCCCGCATGTAATAGTGGGGGATGGAGATCAGGCTGGTGGGCACCGGCACCCCCGCCACCTTCCAGTCCATGGCCCGGGCGGTTGCCAGGGCGCGGAAGATGTGGAAATTGTTGGTGACCAGGCCCACCGAACTGCCCTCGGGGATCAGCGCCCGGCTGAAGGACAGGTTTTCTCCCGTATCCGTGGAGCGCTCCTCCAGGATCAGCCGATCGGGCTCGATGCCTTCCCCGGTCAGGTGCTCGTACATGCACCGGGCCTCGCTGATCTCCTCGTCCGGCCCCTGGCCCCCGGAAAGCACCGCGACGGTCCCGGGATTTGCCCGGAGATAATCCCGGGCAGCTTCGATGCGGTTGCGCAGGGCGCCGCTGGGCTCCCGCCCGTTCACCCTGGCCCCCAGCACCACGATGTGATCCAGTCCGGCGGGGGCCTCAATACACCCGGCCCGCAGGATGATGACTTCCCCCACAAAGAAGAGGAGAAGGCCTAGGGCCAGGAGGATCCGGAGGATCCACACGAGCCGCCCGCCGGGACATTTTCCCACTCGCGCCGCCCACAGCCAGTACAAACTTCGCAGGACACAGGCGCCGCCCGCCAGCAGCCACAGGAATTGCAGGGACTGCCCGAAGCGCACGAAGATGCCCAGGGCAAAGTAGTACAGGATCATCAGGACACCCAGGACCAGAACCAGACAGTTGATCACATTTGCCATTTTGCTCATGGAAGTATCCTTTCATATGTTGCGGGGTCTCCCCTCTATGCCATTCTACCACGTCCGCCGGCAGGCTTCAATCCCAGGTTTTCCCGAAAGCCCTTGGAACAAAAGCTCAGCAGAAGGGTTTCTCGCCGAATTGTACCTGTCGCAGGGAGGGCGGTTTTCCCGGGGTCTCTCCCTCTCGTTTCAGGCAACAAGCGCAGTGATGCCCGCCGAGATCATATTCGTACGCGTCATAGGTGAGCCCGTTCCAAAGGATGGGCTCACCCAATTTGATTTCAAAGGAGGAGGGGATGAGGGCAAAACCCAGCCCGGTACACTTCATCAGGCTCTCCTTCAGGGTCCAGAAACGGCAGAACATGCGCAAACGGGCGGCCTCGTCGGGAGCCTCCAGGATGCAGGCATATTCCTCCGGGGCAAAATAGCGGGCGGCGACCCGGATATCCCCCCGGTTTATCGATTCCACATCGCAGCCCGCCTCCCGGTCCGCCAGCAGGCACAGCACCCGGCCCGGACAGTGGGAAAGGGAAAAATGCAGGGAGGGAAGCCCGGGATAATAGGGCTTCCCGTGTTCCCCGTATTGCGGCGTCTGGTGTGGATCTGCTTCCTCCAGCGTCAGGGCGTGCCCCAGCAGCAGCCCCGCCCCCAGGGACAAAACCCGATCCTCCCGCCTGGCCAGCCCCTCGATCTTCTGCCGGCGCCAGGGGGCAACTTTTTGATACAGCGCATCGTACAGCCCGGGATCCTTCAGGGGTCCGGTATCCGCCGTCAGGAGGAAAGGGGTCACCTTGCCTCCCCCTCGCGGCCCAACAACAGCAACCCGACCAGCAACAGCACAGGGAAGAGCGTCCCCAGCCGCATCCCCTGGGACAGGCTCTCCCCGGAACCCAGCCCCACCAGGGTAGGCCCGGCAGTACAGCCCAGATGCCCCGCCAGGGCGTACAGGGCAAACATGGCGGTGCCCCCTGTGGGGCATCTTGCGGCAGCCAAAGAAAAGGTGCCCGGCCACATGATGCCTGCGGACAAGCCGCACAGCCCGCAGCCCACCAGGCCCAGGACGGGATGGGGGGCAAAAGCCGCCAGCAGATAGCTGCACGCGCACAGGCATCCGCTGGCCGCCATAACCATTTTCAGGCGCAACCGCGCACCGAATCGGGCGTACAGCAGCCGCGCAAGGCCCATCAATAGCGCAAACATGCAGGGCCCCGCCAGGTCCCCCAGGGTCTTGTCCACCTGCAACCCCTTTTCCGCAAAGGCGGAGGCCCACTGGCTCATCCCCTGCTCGGAGGCCCCGGCGCACACCATCAGCAGCATGAAGACCCAGAACACCTTCATTGTCAGCAGCTTTTTTATGGGCATGCTGGCCCCGTCTTCGGTCAATTGGGCGATGGGCACCCGGCTGAAATAAAGGGCATTTGCCAGGGGGACCAAAGCCCATACCAGGGCCAGAAAGCGCCAGCTCTCCCGGCCGAAGATCACAAAAAAGGCGGTGGAAACCAGCACCACGAACACATGCCCCCAACAGTAAAAGGAGTGCAGCAGGCTCATGGCAGAAGCCTTATGGGTGGTGTGGGGACAGGCCTCCACAATGGGGCTCAGCAGCACCTCCAGCAGCCCGCCCCCCAGGGCGTACAGCACGATGGCAATCAGAAGCCCCGTCAAAGGCGGCATGACCATAGGCAGCAAAGCCATTCCCGCGAGCCCCGCTGCGGCAAAGACGTGAGCCGCCACGACGCACTTGCGGTAGCCGATCCGGTCTACATACCGGGCGCCCAGCAGGTCTACCAGCAACTGCAGACCAAAATTCACCGTCACCAGCAGGTACATGCGATCCAGGGGCAGCCCGAACTCCCCGGAAAAGGTGACGAACAGCAGGGGCGCATAGTTGTTGATGATGGCCTGGGTAATGTACCCCACATAACTGGCGTACAACGTGTGGTTGTAATTGTTGCGGATGGACACATCGCACCTCGATCCCGGATCCAAAACGGACCCTTCTTACATTCCACGCCATTGTATCACAGCCCCCCGGGGGAATGAAACAGAGGGGATGTTAAGAGCGCAGCAGGACGCCCTGCACAAAAATCCGGAGGCCGATGAAGAGCAGGATCCCGCCCCCCAGGAAGCCGGCCTTCCTGGCCAGCCGGATCCCGAAGCGCTTGCCGATCAACACGCCCCCCAAACAGATCAGGAAGGTGACCAGGGCGATGACCAGGGAGGCGCCAATGGCCATGAAGGTTCCGTAGGATGCGATGGTAAAGCCCACGGACAGGGCGTCGACAGAGGTTGCCAGCCCCTGGAGCAACAGGGCGGACAGGCCCAATTTCGGGGCTGCCCGGTTCTCCTCCCCGCCCCGGATGGCCCCGGCGATCATCTTGCCCCCGATGAAGCCCAGGAGGAGCAGGGCGATCCAGGGGATGAAAGGCTCAAAGGCCCGGAAGCACTGCAGGGCGGTGTGGACGCACAGCCAACCCACCATGGGCATGAGGGCTTGAAAGAGGGCGAAGATCCCCGCAATGAGGCAGATCCGCCGTACGCCCATCCCGGGTTCATTCAAGCCGTTGGCCAGGGAGACCGAAAAGGCATCCATGGCCAGGCCCACGCCCAACAGCGCGCTGTTTCCAAGGAAAGAAAAGGGCCAATCCATATTGTGCCGCACCCCCATTTCCATGCAGGGCAGTATACCATAGGGATACACCAAAAACAACGGCGCCTCTTGGCCCGGCACACAGTAAAGTATCGGTAAAGTCCCCCGGGGCCCCTTGACGAACGGGGCAGGCTTTGTTATAATTCGATATGCCGCTTTCCGATCCCATCGGGGTGTAGCGCAGCTCGGTAGCGCACGTGCTTTGGGAGCATGGGGTCGCAGGTTCAAATCCTGTCACCCCGACCAGAACGAGACCTCTTGGTCAAGTGGTTAAGACACCGCCCTTTCACGGCGGTAACAGGGGTTCGAATCCCCTAGAGGTCGCTTCCCGGCGCACCCAAAGGGTGCGCCGGCGCCCAAGGGGCATTGAGCGTGGGCCTTTAGCTCAGTTGGTCAGAGCAGTCGGCTCATAACCGATCGGTCCAGGGTTCAAGTCCCTGAGGGCCCATGTATGGCCAGGTAGTTCAGTTGGTTAGAATGCCAGCCTGTCACGCTGGAGGTCGAGGGTTCGAGCCCCTTCCTGGTCGCCAGGCCCCCCGGAACGATCGTTCCGGGGGGCTCTTTTCCTGACATGGCCTATTTTCGAATCAACTGCAAACATTTTCAATCTTATCCCTATCTGCAAGACGTCAGGCAGGCTCATCACCACGGGTTCTCTGCGCCAAACCGGCGCTACATAGGGGGCGCCTTGTTCAGCAGATACCAACTTCCTACGCGTAACTGTGGATGCTTGGGATCCAGGTGTTGACGCCGATGTAGGTGAAGATCACACAGATAAACCCGATGACGGCAAACCACGCGGCCTTCTTGCCCCGCCAGCCCCGTGTGATGCGCAGGTGCAGGTAGATGGCGTAAATAATCCAGGTAACCAGTGACCAGGTTTCCTTGGGGTCCCAGGTCCAGTAGCGCCCCCAGGCTTTCTGCGCCCAGATGGCGCCGGTAACGATGACCAGGGTCAAAAACAGAAAGCCAAAGGAGATCATCCGGTAATTCAGAACATCAAGGCGCTCCTTTTCGGGGAAATAATGGCGTGTAAACTCGTTCTCATGAATGCGGTCGCGCAACAGATACATAAGAGAGCCGCCAAAGGCGACGCCAAAGCTTCCATAGGAGATGATGGCGGTGGATACATGGATGACCAGCCAGTTGCTCTGCAGCGCCGGCATCAGTTCATTGACCTCGCGGGACTGCATGGCAGCGTACCCGATGATCAGGAAGATGACCGGAGCCACAAAGGTGCCCAGCGCCCTGTATTTCTTTTTCCGCGCGAAAATTACATAGGACAATGCAATCCCCCAGGCGAAGCTGGTGGCAAACTCATACTGGTTGGACAGGGGCAATCGTCCAGCCCCGATGGAACGGACAACCAGGGCTGCTGTGTGGAGGATGAAAGCGGCCAGGAGCACATAGCCGGCAAGTTCGCCCGGTTTTTCTTTTTTCAGGGCAAAAAAGAGGATATACAACACGGCCGAAATCAAGTAGGCGACAGCCGTGATCGAAAATAGGATGGTTTCCGCCTGCAAATAATTCATGTTGTGGTATTCATCTCCTTCGTCAGCATGACGGCTTTGTCCGAAAACAAGTCCGCGCCTTTTTTTGCATAGCCATAAACCCGTTCCTGTCCTTCCTCATAACGCACCCACACCTGCTGCGGCCTTACGTAAAAGGCCAGGAATAGCCCGATGAGCATCAGCACGCCGCCAGCCATGACCAGGGGCAGGGAAGGGTCTGAAACGATTTGGATCAAGGTATAGGGCTGCGGGGAGGACAGGACAAAACGGTAATCCGAGGCTTTGATGTCATGGCCTATGCCAACCAGGTTTTGGTCCACCAGTTTGCCTTGGTAATAAAGGGAAAAGAGGACAGCCGGGTTGTTCAGGTGCGGGCTTGCCGTCCTGGGACCCGCGGGCGTCATGATCACGTCCGGGTATAAGGCATGCACCACCAGGGCCAGATCCATATAGTCCTCATGCAGATCCTTTAACTCCACGCTTTCCCCTGCGCAGACAATCCGTTCATCCAGCAGTTCCTCCCCCCGGAAACTGGACACATTCACAGCCCAGCCGGTGGCGTTTTGCAGGAAGCTCATGCCGTAAGCCTCAAGAGGGTGATTGACCTTGCTTTGCCCTTTGACAGAGGTGTTGTCCTTGGTATTGTGGATGGTAAGATCCGCAATGTACTGTTCCACCGTGTGATCATCCCGCAGGATAATATCAAAGGCGTCGATCTGAACTGCGATGTCATGCCCCGGCACCTGCTTGGTTTGCCCGGGAACGCCATACACGCTGGTATCCACATGCAGCAGCTGGCCCAGCGCAAACCCTACCACGATGATCAGCATCCCCAGATGAGACAGCCAGGAACCCCAGACGCCCAGGCGCCTGCGGCTTTGATACAGGTAATGGACCCCGTCTACCGTTTGGGAAAGGGGCTTTGCAAAGCCCAGTTGTTGTAAGAAATCCCGGGCTCTTCCAGGGGAAAGGCACAGGTCGAAACTGGGCTTTGTCTGAAGCAGACAGCTGTTGAGCGTGAAGCCCTCCCTGTACAGTTTCAAGGTGGAAGGAAAACGGATCAAGCTGCACAGGAATAGATTGATCAGCAGCAATCCCATCAGAAGGATGAACCACCAGGCTGTGAATACCCGGTCAAATCCCGCAAACAGGATCACTTGGGAAAATGTCTCACCAAAGAGGTCCCTGTAATCCTGCGGAAGGGCGCCCTGTGGAATGATGCCGCCCAGCACACAAGAAAGTACAATCAAGCCCAGGAGAACCAGGGCCAGGTACATGGAGGAAAAAACACGGAGCATTTTTTTCATAGGCAGGTTTCCTTCCAAAGAAAAGGCCTGCCACCACAAGCGCGGCAGGCCTCCGTCATCGCGCCGCTTATTGCTTGACCAGCTCCAGGGCCTGGTCTACCAGCAGCTCCGCCTTGTCCAGGCAGGCAGTTGACAATTTGCTGTTGTGGGCGCCTTCGCTGTTCTCCACAAAGACAAAATCCCAGTAAAACTGCGCTTCACGGTTGAGCGCGCGCAGCTGAGCCAGTTCCTCATCTGTGGCGCCGGCGGCAACCTTGTCCGCCAGGGCGTTGGTCAGGTCGACCAGTTTGTCCGCGATCAGATAGGTACGCTCTTCGGTCCTGTCCTGTATCCCTTTGACAAACTCATCCAGATCGGCATGGCACTGCACGCAGGAATCCCGGACGGCCGGGTTCTTCAGCGGGCTCGTCAGGTAATGGGAGGAAAAGCTTTGGCCAGCCTCATTGACGGCCTTGCCCATATGGCAGTCCGCGCAGGAATGCGTGCTCTTGTGAACGCTTCCGGCACCGGTATAGGTCTCAAACTCGGGATGCTGGACTTTGATCATATTGGTGCCGGTGCGCGGGTTGACAAAATCCGAGAAGCCCAGTTGATCAAAATACGCGTAGATCATTTCAGGGGTGGCGTTCTCCAAGCCTTCATACGGCAGGACCGTCGCCTTGGTGTCGGCCGGGAAATAGTATTCCACATGGCATTGCGCACAGGCCAGGATCGCAGGGTTGACACCACTGTCCTCCCCCACCGCGTCCTTGAGGTATTGGTGGGTGACCTGGAGAACACCGGGTTCTTCGCCATGGCAATTGAAACAGCTGATCCCGCCTTTGAGCTCAGCAAAGGTTTCATCAAAGGGCAGTTTGTACGCTTCTATGCCCATCTCATTGACCATTGCGGTGTAATCACCGGATTTGCAGGTTAGGCAGTTGGCCAGGGGATGCGGCCTCCCGATGTTTTTCACATCTTCCAGCGTATACTCATGCCCGCGGGCGGAAAAATACGAGTGCGCAAAGCCGAAGCCTTCATACAAAACCGCGATTTGGGGATGAGCCTGGACATAGTCGTAGTTCTCATCGTTTTCCGCGTTTCTCAAATAACTCTGGTACTGGTCCGGAAAAGTGTCCTTATAGGAATCCGCAGGCAAAGAAACCGTGGACGCCAGCGCGAAACCGGTAAGGCACATCGCAAGGAGAAAGAAAACAAGGACTTTCTTTTTCATAAAAAACCCTCCTGTACATTTCTTTCTCGTATTATAAACGTATTAACGGTTCATGTCAAGGCAAAAAAGAAAAAACGCCCCGGCGCCGGATACCAGGAACCACTATACCACCTTCCCGTATCCAACAATCATTGCTCTTTTCTCTGGTCCCGGGGATAAGCCGGAAGATTTCAATGGCAAGAACCAGGTCGCTACGCGCATTGTCCACGGCTAGGGATGACGTTTGCTTCTTCGCCCTCATGCGTTGCCTTGCACTGCCCGCTCGCAATCCCCCATCCCTCAACTTTCCGTGAAGAACCCGTTTTGGGGATCCTCACATCAGAAAAGGTTCTCGTAACGCCCCGTATCATTTG
Source organism: Clostridiales bacterium (assembly GCA_012520375.1). GTDB lineage: Bacteria > Bacillota > Clostridia > Christensenellales > Aristaeellaceae > Excrementavichristensenella. Next base: position 19,456 of record JAAYOH010000075.1, on the reverse strand, counting down.
CCCTGTAGGCTGCTTCGATGATGCGCTGACACTGAACTGCCTCCTGTGCAGGCACTTCAAGCGGTTTTCCCTCAATCAAAGAAAGGCAGAAACTTTCGATCTCCCGCGCATACATGTTGCCCAATTGGGCTTCCAGGCAGGTTGCAGATACAGAGTCCCCATGGTCCTGTTTTGCATTGTACTCACTACCCCGGTCCAGAAAGACCGCGTCCACGCTGCCGCCGTCCACCTGCCCGATGACGCCCCGGCCGGCCAGACGACCCCGGGTCCCGAAGAATTCCAGACGCCAAAGGGAGGCCTCGTCCGGGATGTTGAAGTTGGATTGCACCGTGGCCAGCGTCCCCTTTTCCAATCGCATGAGCAACGTCGAACTGTCCTCCACTTCGTAGTCAAAGGTGAGGGTGTCGTGCATGGCGGCCACCTGCCTCACCTCCTGTCCCGTCACATAACGGATCAGATCGATGCAGTGGATACCCATATCCATCAGAGCGCCTCCGCCAGCCGTTTCCTTTCGTTGGCGCCAACTGCCCTCGATATCGGGATACCAGCAAGTAAAATGGGCGAAGCAAGAGACCACCTCGCCGATCCTTCCCTGGGCGATCGCCTCCCGCATGGCATTCACATAGCTGCCAAAGCGCATCATCAAGCCGGCTGCTATCTGTACGCCTCTTTTCGCACAGTGGTCCACGATGGACTGGCCCTCCCGGGAGGACAGGGCCAGGGGTTTCTCGATCAGGATATGCTTGCCGGCATCAGCGGCCAGCATAGCCTGTCTTGCATGGAAGGCAACAGGGGAAGCGATATACACCGCATCAACCTCGGGATCCGCCAGCAGCGCGACGTCCTCGGTATAGCAGCGGTCCGCACCGTATTTCCGCCGCAGTCCCTCAGCCACTTCCGGATCAACCTCCATCACGGCGACGATCCTGGCATGGGGAGCCAGCTGCATCCCGGGCATGGTGCGCCGATCCGCTATCCCGCCTGCCCCCAAAATGCCCCACCTGATCTTTTTCATATCTCATCCTCCTCAGGAAATGGTAATGCCCCCATCTGCCACCAGGATGGCGCCATTTATGTAGGAGGCGTCCTCACTGGCCAGAAAAAGTGCAGTCCGGGCGATCTCTTCGGGCGTTCCCCAGCGCCGCAGGGGCGTCCCCTGGTTCAGGAAATGGTCCTCATCAAAATCCGGATCGCTCAGGTTGCTCTCGACGACCATGGGCGTGGCAATGGCAGCAGGCGCGATGCAGTTGGTTCGGATCCCAAAGGGCCCGAATTCCACCGCCATCGAACGGGTCAGTGAAACGGTTCCCCCTTTGGCCGCGGTATACGCATCGCACTTGGGTATCCCAATGACGCCCGCTGAGGATGCGGTATGGATGATGGCGCCTCCGCCCCTCTTCTTCATTTGCCCAACGGCGTACTTGGAGCAATACACCAGTCCGAACAGGTTGATTCTCAGAATGCGCTCAAACACGTCCATATCCAGCACATCGAGCGGTGCGTCCTTCTTCCCCCAGAATACCGATGCATTGTTGTACAGGACATCCACGCCGCCATACTCAGCCTCAATGCGGTGGAACACGGCGCGGACCTGTTGATGCTCCGAGATGTCCACCTGGTAGAACTCGGCTTGCCCGCCGGAAGCCAGCACGGCTTCCTTTGCGCCGCGTCCCGTAGCCTCATCCATTTCCAGGATCAGTACGGTGGCGCCCGCTTCAGAAAAAATATCCACCGCCGCCCGACCGATCCCACCGCCGCCCCCCGTAATGGCCGCGATCTTGTCATCCAGTCTGTTCACAGATACCGCCTCCTATCCCTTGAGTGCGCCGGCTGTCAAGCCCTTGATGAGCTGTTTGCTTCCAAACGCATAGAAAATCAGGCTGACCAGTGCGGCAAAGGAAAGTGCCGAAAAGATCAGGTTGTAGTCTTTGCTGTATTGCCCAAAGAACATGGTCACGTGCAGCATAAAGGTCTTTTTGCTCTGGTCAAAAATGAACACCAGGGGGAAATACACATCGTTCCAAATGGGCATGAAATTATAGATCGCCACCGTTGCGATGGCAGGGCGGATAAGGGGCAGGATGATGTGGGTGATGATGCGGCCCGTGCCGCAGCCATCGATAGTGGCCGACTCATCGATTTCTGCCGGCACCATTTTGATGTAGCCCGTCAAAATGAACATGGCAAAAGGAATGCTCATGGCTGTATAAATGCACACCAGGCCCCACAGGGAATCCAGCAGCCCCATCCTGTTCAACAGGTCATTCAGGAAGAGAACGCCCAGTCGGATGGGAATGATCATACCCATCAGGAAGTAAAAATACAATCGCGTCACCCACTTGCCCCTGTAACGAGACAGGGCGTATGCCAGCAGGACCGAAAATACCAGGGATACGGAAAGGGAGATCAAGGTCACAAACAGACTGTTCCCCACATAGCGGAGGAAGTTGTGCTCCGTGAAAACCGATATATATCCCTCAAGGTGGATGCCGTCCGGAAGGGCAAGAGGCTGCTTCATAAACTGGAGATTGCCTTTCAAACTGGTCATGAGCATAAGAAAGATGGGCGCCACCACGATCAGCGCCATAATGCCCAGCACGAGATAGATGAGGAGATCTGAAAGCCGAAGTCTTGTCCTCCTCATAGCGCTTCCCTCCTCAATCGTCCCGTCCCGCCGCATTGAAGCGCAGCCATGCCACAACGCCGACCCCGATGATCAGGGTCATCACGGCGGCAATCGCCGCTCCCATCCCCATCTCCGGGGGCGAGCCGGTTCGTGCGCCGAAAGCGGTGCGATAGAAAAAGGTACCCAAGGTATCCGTTGCATAGTTGGGGGCGCCCAGCGTCCCCTCCATGGCATAAATGATTTCGAAGGAGGAAAAATTGCCCACAAAGGTCATGGTGGAAACGATGAACAGGATGGGTTTCAAATTGGGCAACGTAACATAGCAAAACTTGTGCCATTCCCCGCCTCCGTCCACGGAAACCGCCTCATACTGTTCTTCCGGGATGGTATTGATGCCCGAAATGAAAAGCATCATGGGAATACCGATGTATTGCCAGGCATTGGCGACCGCTACAGCCGTAAGTGCCGTGCCTTCGTTGCCCAGCCAGGCAAAATTTTTCATGTTGATGCCAATAAGTCCCAACACCTTGTTCAGCGCGCCCCAGATCGGATTGTAGATCAGGAGCCACAGGTACCCTACAATGACCACCGAGATGGTGGAGGGCGCAAAGAAAATGGTGCGGAAGAGGTTGCTTCCTTTCAGTCCTCGTTCCAGCAGTACGGCCAGCACAAGTGCAGTCACGTTCTGGATCAGCATGGTGATGACAAAAAAGTAGGTATTGTTTCCCAGCGCATTCCAGAAGCGGGTACTGTAATTGGCGTCAGAAAACAAGCGCAGGAAATTGCGCGCCCCGACAAAGTTCTTTGCGCCATATCCTGACCATTCATAGAAACTCAGTCCCAATGAGGCGATCAACGGAACCAGCATAAAGGCGGTATAAACCACGAAAGCCGGCGCCACCAATGCCAGAAAAGAGGATCGGGATCGCTTCACTGCACCATCCTCCCCTTTACGTTCCGGTCGCGGGAGCGAGCAACGACCGGATCTCCCGTTTGACGTCCTCCAAACCCAAACCATATTGATCCCTCAGCCATTGCTGGGATCCCACTTCGTGGACGAACACATCGGGCAAAGCCATGCGTTTGAATCTGACGTCCAGACAACCCTCGTCTGCCAGCACCTCCGCGACGGCGCTGCCGAGGCCTCCGGACAGGTTGTGTTCCTCCACCGTCAGGATGTTGCCGGTCTCTTTTGCCGCACGGACAATGGCCCCGCGATCTATGGGTTTTATCGTATGCATGGAGATGAGCTGAGCCCGGATCCCCTCTTCGCGCAGGGCAAGCACTGCCTTTTGCACCTCGTAGCCCAGCGGACCGGAAAAAATCACACAGCAGTCGTCGCCCTGTTCCACTTCAATGGATCGGCCGATCTGAAAATCAATGGTGCCGTGATGGATGTCCTTTTCCCCTACGTAGCCGCAGCGGAAGTAGACCGGGCCCTCATATGCCAGCATGGCCCGGGTAGCTGCCTCGGCTTCCCGTTTGTCGCAGGGAGCCAGCACCACCATGTTGGGCAGCGCCCGCATGATGGCGATGTCTTCCGTGGAATGATGTGAAATGCCCAGGGGACCGTAGGATACGCCGCCGCCGATGATGACGATCTTGACATTGGCATTGTGGTAACATACATCGTTTCGGATCTGTTCCAGGCAGCGCAGCGTTGGGAAGTTGGCGATGGAGTAGGTGACGGCGATGTTGCCTTCCATGGCGATCCCACAGGCCACCCCTGTCATGTTTTGCTCCATGACCCCGCAGTTCATATAGCGCTCCGGAAAGGAACGGGCGAAGGGTTCAATCTCTCCATAGCCGATGTCCGCCAGCACCAGATGGATGCGAGAATCCTTTCTGGCGCACTCCACAAGCGTTTTGTTGAATACCTTTCTCATGCTTTCACCCCCTGCGGAAGACACTCCGCAATCTCAGCGGGCACACCGCCAGCCAATTCCTTCAGTGCCTTGTCCAGGTCTTCGTCCCCCACATGCCAGTAGTGGGAATGCACCTGATTTTCCATGAAGGAAACTCCCTTGCCCTTGATGGTATTGGCGATGACCATGGTAGGTTTTCCGGGCACCAGCGGGACACTCTTCAGCACATCTTCGATCTGGCCATAATCATGTCCGTCAATGGACACACAGGTCCATCCAAAGGGGGATACCCGGCTATCAAGGTCGCCCAGGTCGCAAATGTCTTTGCTGAAGCCCAGGGCCTGGATCCGGTTGTAGTCCACGATGGCAATCAGGTTGTCCAGATGGTGCTGTCCGGCAAACATGATGGCCTCCCAGGAAGATCCCTCGTTCAGATCCCCATCCGAGGTCATGACAAAGATGCGATGCTTCTGATGCTTTTCCCGTGCCACCTTGGCCATACCGCAGGCAATGGACAGGCCATGGCCCAACGAACCGGTGGAAAACTCGACGCCGGGAACATGATGGCTGATATGGCCAAGCAGTTTCCCGCCATTCTGGTCATAGGTGTTCAGCCATTCCTTTGGGAAAAAGCCTTTCTCCGCCAAAATGGCGTAGACGAGCGCCCCCGCATGTCCCTTGCTGAGCAGGAAGCGGTCCCGTTCGGGCCATTCCGGATTCTCCGGATCCACACGCAAAATACCTTCGTACAACACTGCCAGCACGTCCGCTGCCGAAAGCATGCTGCCGATGTGTCCGCTCTGACCGATGTACACCATGTTCAGGCAATGGGCGCGCGCCTTTGCCGCCAAGGCTCTGTAGTTTTCATACATAGATCGCTCACATCCTTTTTTCGCTCATTCAAGTTCATTCACTGAAGAGTATAGCAGTTTTTTCTTAACTTGTAAAGGCTGAATTTTCATCTAAACGGAGATTTTTTTCACTTTTCCCTTGACATTCCCGGCGGCCTGCGTTACAATACGGGTGAAATTATGAATTTTATGGCAAGTTTCCCCCTTTTCTTTTGATTTAGTTTCTGAACCAAATTTCGTTTTGAGAACATATCGCTGCGGCGATATATATAGAAATAAAGGAGGAGTCCCCCATGAAGAAGTTCCTGGTTCTCGTACTGGCGATGGCTTTCTTGTGTTGCAACGCATTTGCACAGGTGAATCTGACCATGACCAGCTGGCGCACCGATGACAAAGCACTATGGGATCAGATCAACGCAGCCTTCACGGCATCCTACCCCGACATCACTGTGGAATTCCTGCCCGTGACCGCTACCGAATATGACGGCGTACTGCAAACCAAGCTGGCTTCGGGCAATGCAGAAGACCTCATGTTCCTTCGCGCCTTCGGGACCGGCCGTCAGATCTTCGACGCCGGGTATGTGTATCCCTTGAGCGTGGATGAAATCCCCAACCTGGCCAACATGGACGGCGCCATGACCAATCCCTGGACCACCGAGGAGGGCGTGGTATACGGCATGCCCGGCTCGGTATGTTACGGCGGCTTTTTCTACAACAAGGCCATCTTTGCGGACTGCGGCGTAGAGGTTCCCGCCACCTGGTCCGAGTTCATGGCAGCCTGCCAGACCATCGCGGACAAGGGCTATACGCCCATTTCCTTCGGCATCAAAGACAGTTGGATGGTTGCCGAATATCTGTCCTCCACCATCGTGCCCATGACAACGGGCGGCTCCGCGTGGCATGGCAAGTTGATGGCCAAAGAGGTGGACTACAACGATCCCGGCTTCATCAAGCACTTTGAGTGGATCAAGGAGATCTCCCAGTTCTTCCCCGAGGGATATGAGGGCATCGGCTATGATGACATGCAGATGATGTTCTGTGCCGAGATGGCAGCCATCTATCCCGTGGGCTCCTTCGAGTTGGGCGTGATCGAAGCCGCCAACCCCGAGCTGGATCTGGGCTGGTTCTTCATGCCCGGCGAGACCGCCGAGGAACCCACCTCCATCAACATAGGGATCATCATGGGCTACGGCATCAATTCCAATTTGGAGGGTGAAAAACTGGATGCAGCCAAGGTCTATCTGAACTGGTTGGGCGACGTCGAGGCTTCCGAGATGTTCACCAACCTGGTAGTCGGCCAGTATGCCGCTTCCAACATCTTCTCCTCCCTGGAAAATGAGAATGCCCTGGACATCTTCAACCAGATCCAGGATCTGAAAGCCGGCAAGGGCGTGAACTTTTTCCAGCAAATGCCCTATCAGCAGTTGTCCGACCAGAGCCCGGATTACACCGCCGCCATCAGCGAGGCCATTTACAAGCTGTTGGTGGAAGGCTGCACCCCCGAAGAAGCTGCCGCCTTCATGATGGAGACCCAGGCCTGGTACTTCGCGGACTAAGTCGGGCAATACCGATCCAATACCGTTCGGGGCTGCCGTTTTGCGGCAGCCCCACCCACATCGAGACAGAACAGGAGGCAGGTCACCATGGCCAAATCGGTATGCATCGAGCGCATTGGCGAAATCAGCTGGCGTGAACTGACGCCGACTGACGATTACAAGCCCACCCGACAGGAGGAAATCGACCACGGTACCCGGGTGGTCACCCGCCACTTCGGCGACCCCAAAGAAGGCGAAATCGAGACCCGCGCGGTATGCGGCGCCGTATGCACCCACGAGGTCTCCCTTTTCACGGGGGAACTGACCCATCCCCGCTATCCCATGATCCCCGGGCACGAGGCGGTCCACCAGGTGACCCGGGTGGGCCGGGGCGTTACCCATCTCAAAGAAGGCGACTACTGTGCAGCTTGCTGGTACATGGGACAATGGGCGGAACGGGTGATCGGGCCGGCTGATGTGGCGTACAAACTGCCCGATACCATGGATGACTTCGCCCACTGGGTCGTTGAACCCGTCGCCTCCATCGTCAATGCCGGGCAGTATATGGAGATCAAACCGGGAATGAAAGTACTACTCATCGGCACGGGCTTTATGGGGCTGCTCATGACCCAAATGCTGCGCGGATATCCCATGGCGCAGTTCGTGTGTGCAGACCTTAAGCCCTCCAGTCTCAAGAAAGCCGGGCGCTGCGGCGCGTGGGAAACCCTGTTGATCGGGAGCGATGAAGGAGAAGATCGGCTCAAGGTCTGGGGGCCCGGACATTTTGATGCAGTCGTTGAGTGCACAGGCAGCCAGGGCGGCATGGATCTGGCCGTTCAGATGTGCGGCATGGCGGGCAGCATATACCTCTTCGGCTGGCACCGCACCCCCCGCATGCTGGATTTCAAACTGGGACACCTGCGCGGACAGCGCCTGATCCATACCACGCCGGCCACCGATACCGGTCGCCTGTACGAGCGCTACTGGCCCATGACCATCGAAATGATGCAATCGGGTGTCTTCGACCTGTCTCTTCTGGTTTCGCACAAGTACGAAGCTGCCCACATTGCCCGCTGTATGGCAGATTCCGTCAAGCGGGAGGACGGCTTCATCAAGAGCGTTTTCTACCTCAGCGACAAGCGCGGCACGACTTGAGGTGATCTGTAAAAACTTGCCGAACGGGGTCGCTTGCCGGACAGACCTGATATAATAAGCAGAATACTATAGACAAAGGGGCGTCACTTCATGAGCGATGCGTTCCTCTCCCATTCCGATGCGGCACTGCTGAACAGAAATCTGGTGCTCCGCTATATCCGAAGCCAAGGAAGGGTTTCGCGTACCGATATCTGGAAATCCATGGCCATCAGCCGCGCATCGGTCACTATGATCGTCCGACAGATGCAGGAGAGCGGTTTGATCACCGAAGTCCCGGCGCCACGGTCCGAAGCCCGGCGGCGCGGCAAGGGACGCAGCGTAAGCCGCTATCTGTGTCTGAATGAGGGCTCCCGCTTGATGTATATCTTCGAGTGGGGAAGCCGTACCCTTTGTCTGGTGAATCTGGGGGCTTCGATCCTGGACAGTCTGCAGCTCTCTTTCCCGCCAAATTGTATGCCCCTCGGCTTTGCCCAGGTGGTGCTCCAGGGCATCGGGGAACTGCGGAAGAAGCATCCGGTGGATCCGGAAGCCCTGCTGGGCCTTGGATTGGTCATGCCCGGTCTGATCGACAGCCGCAGTCAAACCGTGCTCCATTCGGTGGAACTGGGCTGGCGCAATGTGGACATGTGTTCGCTGTTTCAGACAGCCTTCGGGAACAACATCTTTCTCGAGCGCACCTCCCACATGATCGCCCTGGGGGAATTTGAGTTCGGAATGGCCCGTACGTTCAACCACATCCTGCTGGTGCTCATGGAAAACGAGGGGATCGGCGCTTCGGTTGTGGTCCGGGGCGATTGTCAGCATGGTCACAATTATATGCACGGCGAGTTGGGCCACATCAAACTGCCCGAAGATGTTCCCTGTTCCTGTGGGCAAAGGGGCTGCCTGGAAGCCGTCGTCCGGTATCACTTGATGCGAAACGGGAATCAGGTGGACGATGCGCTGCTGGATTATTATTCCATGGCCATTTCCACCGCCGTCAATCTGTACGATCCCGGGATCGTGCTGCTCAGCGGACGGCTGGTTCGGAACCTTGGGACAGAAAACCGGGACCTGCTGATCGAGCGCATCCGCTGCCGGGTGACCGATGGTCACCTGCGGGACCTAACCTTCGGGATCTGCCGGGAGGAGACACACATGGGCATCCGGGGCATGAGCGCGCACATCTTCAATCATCATTTCGCGGTTTAGGGGCAGTCCGGAAGCAGCGCCGTCATCTCCGCCGGCAATTCCGAGGCAAATTCCAGCTCCTCGCCCGTCTGGGGATGGGGGAGGCGCAGCAGGCTGCTGTGGAGTGCGAAGCGGCCGGGCAGCCTTTCCCGGTCTTCCGTGCCGTACAGGTAGTCCCCCAGCACCGGGCAGCCCAGGTGGGCCAGGTGTACCCGGATCTGGTGGGTGCGGCCCGTGGCCAGCACCAATTGGACAAGGGAACGGGCTCCGTCGCTCCGCAGTACCTTATACCGGGTGACGGCGGGACGACCCTCGGGATGTACCTCCCGGCACACCGTAGGGCCGGGCTTTTTTCGGATGGGCGCTTCCACGAGGCCCTCAGGCTCCGGAAGACTCCCCGATACGATCGCCCGGTATTCCCGGCGGAAAGCGGGGGTGTGCAGACAAGCGCTCAGCACCATCTGGGCGTGGGCGTTCATGGCCACCGCCATCAGCCCGCTGGTGCCCTTGTCCAGACGGTTCACCGGGCGGAAGGTATAGGCGCCGGCCCGCTCCCGGAAGCGCCAGGCCAGATAGTGCTCCAGGGCGTCCCCCTCCTGCCGGGAAGAAGCTTGGCAAGGCAGGGGAGCGGGCTTGTCCAGCACCAGGATATCCTCGTCTTGGTACAGGATGTTCAGGGGGCCGGGCCTTCCCTCCGCTGCCCGGTCCTTTTCCGCCAGCCGCACCGTGATGATCTGCCCGGCCCCGACGGCCTTGTCCGCGCGGACGGGCTGGCCGTCCAGCAGCATCTCCCCTTGATACTTGAGCAACACGAACTGCCGGTGGGACAGGCCCAGCCGGCTGCGGATCACCCGCTTGATGGGCCGCCCCGCGTCCTCGGGGGACACGGGGCAGAAATATTCCCGCATGATGCCTCCAGGAAAAAGCGGCCGGGGAATCGGCCGCTCGTTTCGTCCTTATTTGTTGATCTTAGCCCAGCTGTCCCGCAGGGGCACGATCCGGTTGTACACGGGGCGCTGGGGGGTAGAATCCGGATCCTTGCAGAAGTAGCCGGTGCGCAGGAACTGGAAGCGCTGTCCCACTTCGGCCTGGGCTATGACGGGCTCCACCAGGGCGCCCTCCACCACCTTCAGGCTGTCCGGGTTCAGCAACTCGATAAAGTCCCGGACGGGGGCCTGCTCCGGCATCTCCTCGTCTTCCGGCAGATCCGCCTCCATCTCCGGCTGTTCCTCCAGCAGGATGGGCTCGTACAGCCGCACCTGGGCAGGCACCGCATCGATGGCGCTGAGCCAGTGCAGGGTGCCCTTCACCTTCCTGTTGGCGCCCGGGCTGCCGGAGCGGCTGCCCAGGTCCACGGTGCAAAGGAGTTTGACGATATTGCCCTCCGCATCCTTCTTGACGCCCTCGCACTTGATGATGTAAGCGCTCTTCAGCCGCACCTCCCGGCCGGGGGCCAGGCGGAAAAACTTTTTCGGGGGATTCTCCATGAAATCTTCGGCGTCGATGTACAGGGTGTTGCCCAGGTGCAGGGTGCGCTCCCCCAATTCGGGCCGGTCGGGATGGTTTTCCACGGTCAGCTCATCCACAAAGTTCCCGGGCCAGTTGGTCAGTTCCACCTTCAAGGGGTTCAGTACCGCCATAGCCCTTCGCGCCTCATGGCCCAGGGCGTCCCGCACGCAGGCTTCCAACAGGGCGCCGTCCACGGTGGAATCGGCCTTGGCCACCCCCACCCGGGCCAGGAAATCCTTGATGGCCTCGGGGGTGTAGCCCCGCCGCCTCATGCCCACCAGGGTAGGCATCCGGGGATCGTCCCAGCCGGACACGTAGCCCCCTTCCACCAGCCGGCGCAGGTGGCGCTTGCTCATAATGGTGCGGGAGATGTTCAGCCGGGCAAACTCGATCTGCCGGGGCGGCCGTTCGAAGCCCGCCATCTGCACCATCCAGTCGTACAGAGGCCGATGGATCTCGTATTCCAGGGAGCACAGGGAGTGGGTAATCCCTTCAATGGCGTCCTGGATGGGATGCTGGAAGTCATACATGGGGTAGATGCACCAGGCGTCCCCGGTCCTGTGATGGTGGTGGCGTTTGATGCGGTACAGGGTGGGATCCCGCATCAGCACGTTGGGGGAGGCCATGTCGATCTTGGCCCGCAGTACCCGGCTTCCGTCCGGGAATTCCCCCGCCCGCATCCGGGCAAAAAGATCCAGGTTCTCCTCCACCGATCGCTCCCGGTAGGGGCTGTTGACCCCGGGGCTGGTGAGGGTGCCCCGATTCTCCCGCATCTCCTCGCTGGTCTGGTCGTCCACATAGGCCACGCCCTTTTTGATCAGGCCGCAGGCGATCTCGTACAATTCTTCGAAAAAGTCTGAGGCGAAGTACAGTTCGTCCCAGTGAAAACCCATCCACTCGATGTCCTTCTGGATCCCCTCCACGAAGACGGTATCCTCTTTGGCGGGGTTGGTATCGTCAAAGCGCAGGTTGCAGGTCCCTCCGTACTTCTGGGCAATGCCAAAATCGATGCACAGCGCCTTGACATGACCGATGTGCAGGAACCCGTTGGGCTCCGGCGGAAAGCGGGTCTTCACATAGTCGAAACGCCCGGAGGCGAGATCTTCTTCCACAAACTCTTCGATAAAATTGCTTGCACGGGTCTGGTTTTCCACGCGGACAGCCCCCTTCACTACTGATATCCACGCCATTATACCACGCTTTTCGCCCCTTGAACAGGGGCAGCCGGGTAAAAAACGCCGGGATCGCCGGAACCAGAGGCCAAGCCGCCGGGTTCTCGAAGAATATTGAAAGATCTCCGGTAAATTTTCTCCACAAATATGTAGCGTATTTCCCGCCTTTGTGTTATAATATTAAACGTTGCTGCCGGCAAATCGTTTCTGGCTGTCGTCAGTATTATAATCCAAGGGAGGGTTTACCTATGTCTGTTCTTGATCACAAGGACAAATTGCAGAAACTGGATGAGGTAATCGCCGCCAACAAGGGAACGCGCGGTGCGGTGATGCGTACACTCCAGTCGGCGCAGGATATCTTCGAGCACGTGCCCAAGGATGTGCAGATGTACATCGCCAAGGGCCTGGACGTGACCCTGAGCGAAGTGTACGGCGTTGCCACCTTCTATTCCCAGTTTGCGCTGGAACCCCGGGGCGAGTATATCATCGGCGTGTGCATGGGCACCGCCTGCTATGTCAAAGGTTCCGCGCTCATCCTGGAGCGCATCGAGAATGAGCTGGACGTGTTGCCCGGCCAGACTACGCCCGACCTGAAATTTACCTTGAAGGATACCCGCTGCCTGGGCGCCTGCGGCCTGGCCCCCGTCATTATGATCAACGAAGACGTGTACGGCCGCCTCGTGCCCGACGACATCCCCGGCATCCTGGCCAAATACAAGGCAATGTAAGTATGTTTGAGTTGTCACTGCACATCCTGGATCTGGTCCAAAACTCGGTACGGGCAGGAGCGACGGTGGTAACCATCCGCATCGCCTACGACCCGGACGCCGACACCCTGCTGATAGAGCTGATCGACGATGGGTGCGGCATGGACGAAGCCCTGCTGCAACGGGTCACAAGCCCCTTCGCCACCACCCGCACGACCAGAAAGGTCGGACTCGGCATCCCCATGCTCAAGCAACTGGCGGAACTGTGCGAGGGCGCCTTCTCCCTCCGATCCCAGGTAGGCAAGGGCACCACGCTGTCGGCAAGATTCAAAATGAGCAGTATCGACCTCCCCCCCATGGGGGATCTGCCCGGCACCATGCGTTCCCTGATCCTGGGCGCGCCGGACCAGCCCGAATTCGTGCTGGAATACTCCATGGGCCAACAACGCTTCACATTCGATACCCGCGAAGTCCGTCAGGCCCTGGGCGGGCTCTCCCTGGCAGAGCCCGACATATTGAGCTGGATCGCCGGCTACATCGCCCAGGGCATGGCCGAAGTTCAAGGGACGACCCTATAATCATTTGGAGGTGGACTATCCATGAAATCCTTTGCAGACCTGGAAGCTATCCGTCAAAAGACGCTGGATAAGGTCAATCTGCGCCGTGAACACGAAGGAACCCGCATCGTGGTGGGCATGGCGACCTGCGGCATCGCCGCCGGCGCCCGCCCCGTCATGCTGGCCTTCCTGGACGAGGTGTCCAAACGCAATCTGCTGGACGTCACCGTCGCCCAGACCGGCTGCATCGGCATGTGCCGCCTTGAGCCCATCGTAGAGATCTCCGTGCCCGGTCAGGACAAGGTGACCTATGTCAAGGTTGCCCCCGAAATGGTGCCCCGCATCGTGCAGGAGCATGTGGTCAACCACAATCCCGTGGACGAATACACCATCGGCGCCGCGGAATAACGACAGGCAACCCATTGATACGAGGAGGTAAACGACTATGGCTCTCTTTCGTTCCCAAGTGTTGATTTGCGGCGGCACAGGCTGTTCGTCCTCTGGCTCCGGCAAGCTGATCGATCGCTTCGAAGAGCTGCTTGAGAAAAACAAACTGCAGGACGAGGTCAAGGTCGTCCGCACCGGCTGCTTCGGTCTGTGCGAAGCCGGCCCCATCGTCATCATATATCCCGAAGGCGCCTTCTACAGCCATGTCACCGTGCCGGACGTGGACGAGATCGTGGCCGAGCACCTGGTCAAGGGCCGCATCGTGCAGCGCCTGCTGCACCGGGGCTCCCTGGACGATACCGGCAAGGTGCGCGCCCTGGACGATATGGACTTCTACCAAAAACAGAAGCGCGTCGCCCTGCGCAACTGCGGCGTCATCGATCCCGAGAACATCGACGAATACATCGCCTTCGACGGCTACAAAGCCCTGTACACGGTGCTCAGTGAGATGAAGCCCCAGGACGTCATCGACGTATTGCTGGCTTCCGGGCTGCGGGGCCGCGGCGGCGCGGGCTTCCCCACCGGCCGGAAGTGGCAGTTCGCCATGAACAGCGCCGGCGACAAAAAGTACGTGTGCTGCAACGCGGACGAGGGCGACCCCGGCGCCTTCATGGACCGCTCCGTGCTGGAGGGGGATCCCCACGCCGTACTGGAAGCCATGGCCATCGCCGGGTACACCATCGGCTCCGACCAGGGCTACATCTACGTCCGCGCCGAGTACCCCATCGCCGTGAAGCGCCTGGAGCTCGCCATCAACCAGGCCCGTGCATACGGCCTGCTGGGCAAGAACATCTTCGGCACCGATTTCAGTTTCGACATCGAACTGCGCCTGGGCGCCGGCGCCTTCGTCTGCGGCGAAGAGACCGCCCTGTTGAACTCCATCGAAGGTTTGCGCGGCGAGCCCCGCTGCCGCCCGCCCTTCCCCGCGGTAAAGGGCCTGTTCGACAAGCCCACCATCCTGAACAACGTGGAGACCTACGCCAACGTGTGCCAGATCATCCTGAACGGCGCCGAGTGGTTCGCCTCCATGGGCACCGAGCATTCCAAGGGCACCAAGGTCTTCGCCCTGGGCGGCAAGATCAACAACACCGGCCTGGTGGAAGTCCCCATGGGCACCACCCTGCGGGAGATCATCTACGACATCGGCGGCGGCTGCCCCAACGGCAAGAAGTTCAAGGCCGTTCAGACCGGCGGCCCCTCCGGCGGATGTCTGCCCGCCAGCCTGCTGGACACCCCCATCGACTATGACAACCTGATCGCTGCGGGCTCCATGATGGGTTCCGGCGGCATGATCGTCATGGACGAAGACAACTGCATGGTGGACATCGCCCGCTTCTTCCTGGACTTCACCGTGGACGAGAGCTGCGGCAAGTGTACCCCCTGCCGCGTGGGCACCCGGCGCATGCTGGAGATCCTGAACCGCATCTGCGACGGTAAGGGCGAAGAAGGTGACATCGAAAAGCTGGAGACCCTGGCGGACAACATCAAGGCTACCGCCCTGTGCGGCCTAGGCCAGACCGCGCCCAATCCCGTGCTGTCCACCATACACCAGTTCCGCGAAGAGTACGAGGCCCACATCTATGAGAAGCGCTGCCCCGCCGGCGTATGCCAGAAGCTGCTGCGCTACGTCATCGATCCCGCCAAGTGCAAGGGCTGCACCCTGTGCGTCCGCGTCTGCCCCGCAGACGCCATCACGGGCAACGTGAAAGAGCCTCACGTCATCGATCCCGCCAAGTGCCTCAAGTGCAACGCTTGCATGGAAAAGTGCAAGTTCGGCGCCATCTCTAAGCAGTAAGGAGGATACCAGCCATGAATATGATCAACCTGACAATCGACGGCATCGCGGTATCCGTCCCGGCCGGCACCACCATACTGGAAGCCGCAAAAGCCGCGGGCATCCGCATTCCCACCCTGTGCTACCTGAAGGACATCAATGAGATCGGCGCCTGCCGTATGTGCGTCGTGGACGCCGGCGGCCGCGCCCTGGCTGCCGCCTGCGTGGTGCCCGTCAGCGAAGGCATGAACGTAAAGACCAATACCCCCGCGGTCCGCGAGGCCCGCAAGGTCAACCTGGAGCTGATCCTGTCCAACCACGACAAGAAGTGCCTGAGCTGCGTGCGCTCCACCAACTGTGAGCTGCAGGCTCTGTGCGTAGAGTACGGCGTGGAAGACGAGAACCGCTACCAGGGCGATATTACCGCCCACGAGATCGACGAGATCTCGCCCTCTATCGTTCGCAACAACCTGAAGTGCGTGCTGTGCCGCCGCTGCGTGGCCGTGTGTTCCAAGGTGCAGAACGTGGGCGTCATCGGCCCCGTGTATCGCGGCTTCAAAACCAGCATCGAGTGCGCCTGGGGCGAAAGCCTGGCCGATGCCCCCTGCATCAACTGCGGTCAGTGCATCGCCGTATGCCCCACCGCCGCCCTCACCGAGAAAGACGATACCCAGAAGGTGTTCGCCGCCCTGGCGGATCCCGATAAGTATGTGGTGGTGCAGACGGCTCCCGCGGTACGCGCTGCCCTGGGCGAGGAATTCGGCATCCCCATGGGCACCTCCGTCACCGGCAAGATGGTCACCGCCCTGCGCCGCATGCACTTTGACAAAGTGTTCGATACCGACTTCGCAGCCGACCTCACCATCATGGAGGAGGCCACCGAGCTGGTCAACCGCGTCAAGAACGGCGGCGTGCTGCCCATGATCACCTCCTGCTCCCCCGGCTGGATCAAGTACTGCGAGACCTACTACCCCGAGTTCCTGCCAAACCTGTCCACCTGCAAGTCCCCCCACGAGATGGAAGGCGCCCTGATCAAGTCCTACTTCGCCGAGAAGGAAGGCATCGATCCCGCCAAGATCTACGTGGTCTCCGTGATGCCCTGCACCGCCAAGAAGTTCGAGTGCCAGCGCCCGGAAATGGGCCAGGGCGCCATGAAGGACGTGGATGTGGTCATCACCACCGCGGAACTGGCCCGCATGATCAAGCAGAGCGGCATCGACTTCGCCGCGCTGCCCGATGGGGATTTCGACAAGCTGATGGGCGAGTCCACCGGCGCAGCCGTCATCTTCGGTGCCACCGGCGGCGTTATGGAAGCTGCCCTGCGCACCGCCTACGAAGTCATCACCGGCAAGACCCTGGAAGACGTCAACTTCACCCAGGTCCGCGGTCTGGGGGATTGCGAAGTAAAGGAAGCATCCCTGGATCTGGACGGCCTGAAGGTGAATGTGGCCGTGGCCCATTCCACCGGCATGGCCAGCAAGCTGCTGGATATGGTCAAGTCCGGCGAAAAGGATTATACCTTCATCGAGGTCATGGGTTGCCCCGGCGGCTGCGTGAACGGCGGCGGCCAGCCCCACGTATCCCCCGCCGAGCGGGAGAAGAACGATCCCCGGATCCTGCGCGCCAAGGCCCTGTACGACGAGGATGCCGGAAAATCCATCCGCAAGTCCCACGAGAACCCCGAGATCAAGCAGATCTACAAGGACTACCTGGGCGAGCCCAACTCCCACAAGGCCCACGAGCTGCTGCACACCACCTACACCGTCCGGGAGAAGTACGTCTGATAACCCCCACGATCGAAGGAGCTGCTGCGGATGATTGCAGCGGCTCCTTGCATTTTGGGGGAAGTATGGCTTGTCCTCCGGAACGGTTTGTAAAATCATCTCGTGAAGAAATTGAGGAGATGAGTCTTTTTCTGTCATATCAAACTCTGCTTCGGCGGGCATCCCAAGGGCAGGCTTTGGGGCAACAGAAATGGTGCATGTGCAGGATATGAGTTGTTTTTCGATAAGGTTTGCCATTCAAAACAGGGTGCTGTACCCTTCTCTTCGGGCACAGCACCCTGGATTCTTATCCTATGAAGTTTTATCCCCCCGTCATGTCCTCTCCGGCAAGGTCGAGCAAGGAGCCGAGCAATTGGTTCTCCGCCCCGGACATCAGGTAAACATCCTGCTTTGCAGCATAGCCTACGGCGTATTCCCACGCTTTGGTGTTGAACACGCCGCTGACTGAAAACAGGTAGCATTCTTCCCCATCGATTTCCGTCACATCCACGCAGGTGATATACATCGGCGCATTCGCGCTGTAATCCGTGCCCGGAACCAATTTGTCTTTCAGCACAAGGTTGAACAGCCCACAGGCGGCATCATAGGGGGACATGTTTTCCCCGGCATCGCTTTGCAAAAGAGAATTTGTAAAAACCCCCTCGGCTATCGGTTCACCGGTCATCAAGTCGCCATCGCCGTAGTCCGCGCCCTCTTCGCCCATGCCTCCCGCATGGCTTACAAAGAACACGCTGCCCTCATAGGGCTGATCTATCGGCAGTACAGGCAGACCTTGCCCCGCCATATCTTCCGGGTTTGTAAAGGTGAGGGGCTGCCCTTCCGACTGGTAATAGACAGTCGTGACCTCCATGTTGCGCTTGAGTGTGGTGGCAAGGCTGTCCATCATGAACCAATTCAGGCTGACGGCATCATCAAAGCGGAAACCTTCCTTGAATTCACGCTCGTCCAGCCCAGCGATCAGCGTGGAGTCTTTGGACCAATCGACGATGATGCTCTCCTCATCCGGAAAGGATACGTCGTTTACGTTAAAGGCCAGACCCGTCCATTCCTTCAATCCGTCGGCAAGCGCAAAGGCTATCTGGGACGGTGCTGCAGGTTCGCTTTCAAACGGCAAGGCTATAGGATTTTCCTCAACGGTCCCAGCGGAAGAACCGTTCGAAAAATCGGCACACAGTATCAGGTTGAACACGCCTTCCGGTGTTTGAGCGGAAACCCCGCAAACGCACAGGGAAATCACCAGGATGAGCAGAATCGGAAGCACTTGTTTTGTCATTTGTATTCACACCTTTCTTGTTATGACAACAATTCGATGGTTTCGTCCCTTTCATCCAGCAAGCCCTCACGCCTGATCTCTTCTGCATTCAGGCTCTTCACGTTGGGCGTTCGTCCGTCCTCGCTTGCAGGGATGACGATAACGCCTTCACGCACCAACTTGTAGATGGCTTCGGCATCGGGATGGTCCAGGTTTCGCGCCCACGGTCTTCCAGTTTTCGTCGCATTTCGGCGTCAGTTCCCCCATCTGACGGGCATACAGGGAAATCATGTCGCGCACGGCGGGCGTGTCGGGCATATCAATGGTTGGGTCAAACACCAAGTCCTTTTCGTCGATGATTCCGTCACTGACCAACCCGCCATAACAGCAGGGGCGTCCGTCGCATAGTTGTAGGAAGCAATGGAGCCATGCAAATCGCTGGTTTCCCGGATCGTGACCGTGACGGTTTCCCGCACGGCAAACATCTGCGAAGCACAGCCCACAAGCAGGAACAGGACAAGGACAATTCCTACAAGGAATAAATGGTTCCGGAAATCTCTGACCATATGGTCAGAGATTTCCTTGGCTTTGTCTTTTCCTGCTTCTTGGATGGGGATTGGTCGCTGATCCGCTCCCGTATCTTTCTTTAATGAAAAAGTTCCATGAAAGAATAGAAGCTTTCTGGAGTTCCTGCGGAAATAACCAGCTTTCCGTTTGCTACGGCGTCTTCAGGATGGAGCTTCGCCAGAACCAGTTGCTTCCAGGTCATCGAGTCGGTCGCGATCTCGAGCTGGCCCTTGCCCGCGGATGGGGGATCCACCTCGAGGATACCCTTGCGAACGTTCAATGTGTAGTGATCTGACGCCTTGGGGTCATTCCTCTTGACGTCGTTCAGCTGAAGGTTGACGACGATGTCCTCCTCCATGGATTTCGATGCATTGAGGCTGACGGCCATGATGCGATGCAGGGTGGCCATGGGCATCAACTCAACAAATTTATCGTCGATCCTCGAAAAAACAAGTTTTGGGTCAGCGAATGCGTAGGCCCTACGG
>JAAYOH010000074.1 GCA_012520375.1 Clostridiales bacterium | reverse complement strand
TTTGTGCTTCTGTTTCAATTCTCGTGTTATTTCAATGTGATGATGACCCGCCGGTAGGGCTCCTCCCCTTCGGAGTGGGTTGTCACATGGGGGTTGTCCTGAAGCGCTGAGTGGAGGATCCGCCGCTCGTAGGGATTCATAGGTTCCAGGGCAACCCGCCGCCCGGTACGGCGTGCTCGGCTTGCCATGCGCCGAGCCAGCCCGCACAGGGCTTCCTCCCGGCGTGCCCGGTAGTGTTCGGTATCCAGGGTGACCCTTATGTAACCTTCCCGCCCTTTGTTGACCTGTAGGCTTGTCAAGTACTGCAACGCGTCCAGGGTCTCGCCCCGCCGCCCGATCAACACGCCCAAAGTATCCCCCAGCATCTGGATCTTCAGCAAGCCCTCGCCCTCTTGTACCCGGATCTCCACCGGCACATTCATGAGGGTGGTCAATTGGCTCAGGAAATCGTAGGCACAACGGGCTTCCGGCCCCAGGGTATCGGGATCGGTCGGAGGCAAATCCTCCCGGGCATCCCGTTCGCGGGCCCTGGAAAGGTGTTCCCCTTCGCCCCTGTTCCGGGATTCGGATCTTTGCTTGCGTTCGGACTTGAACCCGGATCGGGGTTCCGGCTTCTCTTGAGGTTCAAGTCTGGTCTCTTTCTTTCGATGAGAGCCAGCCACTTGCCTTGGCTCAGTTTCGGGCCGTTGCTCTGCTCCGGCCATGGGCTTTGGCTCTGCCGCCGCCTTGGGCTCCAAAGCAGACTTGGGCCTGGTCTGATTCTTGGACTCCTCTTTCCCCTTTTGTGGGTCTTGCTGGTTCAGGGTGAACACGGGCATGTCAAAGTCGAAATCCGCATCTTTTTCCTTGACGGTCAGGCGTACCTTGGCCAGCTTGCCGAACATGCCGAACAAGCCGGGACTACCGTAATGCAGCACCTCTATGGTGACGTCGCTGGATGTTTTCCCCAGCTCCCGCAGACCGGCTTCGACAGCGTCTTCCACCGTCTTTCCGCTCTTTTCGATGGTAATCAAGCTTTTACAACCTCCTGTTTGGGGGACTTCTTATCATAGTACCAGGTAAGCAGCACTTGCTGTGCCAGCATGAACACGTTGACCGCCACCCAGTAAATGGCGAAAGCCGCATTGTAGCTGGCGCAGAAAAACAGCGACATAATGGGAAACATCCAGGTCATCATGGCGTTCTGTTTCTGTTGTTGGGGCTGGCCTGCAGAGGTCAGTTTTGTCGTCAAATACTGGCTGACGAAGGCCAATATAGGGAGAATGAACAGCCCATTGAACTGGGCTGGGATGTTGATGGTCCAAAAGAGCGCGGGGGCAGAGTATATCGTTTTGTCCGCGCCGAACTGGGCGGCGATGGCGGCGTATTCCGGCGTCGTCAGAAACTCCCGCACGGCATCCAGGTTCTCTTTGGTAAGCAAGGTGCCCGATACTTCGGCGATGCCGCTCAGCTTGTCCCCTACCGTGGGCACGATGGTCGCCATGAAGGAATCAGGCTGGAATACATTTTTGATCCACAGCCAACTCTGCATGTTGGCAGGATCAAAAACGCCGTCCCGCATAGCCAGCAGCATTTTAACGGTGTGCTCGTTGGCCACCACCCGCATGGCATCCCACATACAAAAGAGAATGGGCATGGACAACAGCATGGGCAGACAGCTGCTCATAGGGTTAACCTTTTCCTTGCGGTATAACTCAGACAACTTCTGATTGAGCTTTTCCTTGTCGTTGGCATACTTTTTCTGCAGCACCTCCATCTTGGGCTGCAGCTCGGTCATGCGGCGCATGGACTTCTTACTCTTGATGTCCAGGGGCAGCAGGGCGATACGGATGACCAGCGTGAACACCACCACGGACCAGCCGTAATTGCCCACAAACTGAACGATATATTCCAGAATATCCTTCAAGAAAGCACTGATAAAAAACATGGCTGTACTCTCTCCTCCAAACCAAATCCCTAAGGCACAGGATCATACCCACCCCTGCTGAATGGGTTACAGCGCAGGATGCGCCACAATGCCAACGCGCCGCCTTTCAGGGCGCCATGCCTGTGAATGGCCTCCAGCGCGTAGCAGGAGCAAGTGGGGTAGTACTTGCAGCATGGCCTGACATAGGGACTTATGCGCTTCTGGTAGAAGCGGATAAGCGCTACCAAGGCCCGGGCAATCATGGGTCGGGCCGGAGCAGACGTGCCCGCTCCAGCAGGGCGATCATTTCCGCCTTCATCTCTTGATGGTCGGCCTGGGCCGCTGCTGTTCGGGCAACGAACACATACCGACCTGGTTTGACCTGGGTGCGCAGCATCCGGAAATCTTCGTGCATCCAGCGCCGGAGTCTGTTTCTCAGTACCGCGCCGCCCACCTTGGACGTCACCGAAAAACCCACGCGCAGAGCACGATCCCGCATATAGACGAGAACCATCAGCCTTCCGGGAAAGGAGTTCCCACGGCGGTAGACGATTCTGTACTGTTTGTTGCGGCCCAGGCTGAAGCGCCTGCCAAGCCGGTAGTCTGCTGCCGCGCGATCGGGAACCACGTGAATCAGACAGACAGCTTCTTGCGCCCGCGCGCCCTGCGAGCCCGGAGCACGTTTCGGCCGGCCTTGGTCATCATGCGGGCGCGAAAGCCGTGCACCTTGCTCCTTTGACGCTTCTTGGGCTGGAAGGTACGTTTCATTTCGCATACATCCTTTCTGTTGCATATCATGAATCGCCGCAGTGGCAGTTTGACCGCGGCAAGCCATTCATAGCCAGGCTGCCGATTTGTTGGCAACTATTTAATTATATCGGATACCGGACACCATGTCAAGCTAAAAATCGGTAATATGGTATATGTTTACTGTCTGGTTCGGGTGGGTCGGGTGCAAGACCATTCTCATCCGCTCAGTTAATTAGGTCAATAGCCAAAGTAAATGCAGTAGTGTCAAAGAAAACGAGGGAGGGTGCAATAAGTATGGCAAACTAGTGAAGAGGATGAAGATTAGAGGAACAATGCACAAAGAGCGAGCAAAGAAGTAAT
>JAAYOH010000073.1 GCA_012520375.1 Clostridiales bacterium | reverse complement strand
TAATCAACTCTATCCAATGGAGCGCCCTTCGGCGCGGCGATAAGGAGATTGCCGAAATCGCATACTCTATGGGACAGATGTTGCGCATCTGCCTCAACCGTGGCAGCGGTATGATCCGTGTAGAGCAAGAATGTGAAATGGTTGCCTATTATCTAAAACTGCAAAAGGTACGTTATCGGGAGCGGATTACCTATTCTGTCCATGTTGACCAATCGGCACGGAGTGCGCTTATTCCCAAGTTGATTATCCAGCCTTTGGTGGAAAACAGTGTGGTGCATGGTGCAGAGAACCACGCGGCCACCACATCTATTGCCGTGCGTGTTGAGAAGGATGGGAATCGCATTGTCCTGTTGGTTGACGACGACGGCGTAGGTATTCCGAAGGAGATTCTCGCGCAGTTACCAGCAGATTATCGTCCGCGGGGTGAATACAGCAGCGGTTACGCCCTGAAGAATATCGATGAACGGCTTTCTTTGATCTACAAACGGGACTATGTGTTTTCTATCGACAGTGCCGTCGGACAGGGCACGCACATTCGCATCGAACTCCCAGAGAAACCGGACGAAGCGCACAGCGGAAGGGGAGATAATCTGTGTTCAGGCTTTTGATTGCGGAGGATGAACTAGAAACCTGTGAGAACATGATTGCATGTATCGACTGGGGAAGGTACGGCTTTGAAATCGTCGGTGTAGCCAACGACGGTGCCAGCGCCTACAAAATGATCTATGAGAAAGATCCGGACATCGTATTGATTGACATCCGCATGCCTGTAATGACGGGACTAGACGTGATTCGTAGAGTGCGCGATGAAAACGTGCTTTTCCCCTCCTTCATCATCATTAGCGGCTATGACACCTTCACCTACGCCCAGACGGCGATTCATCTAAAGGTAGACGGATACCTGCTCAAACCGTTTAATCCAGACCAATTGCTTCTTAAATTGCAGGAAACCATATCGCGCACCGCATTTGTGAGCCAGATGATTACCGGGGAATATCGCGGCGACGTAAGTATTGACGGCTTTTCACGGGAGTTGTCTGATCATGGCTGCATTCACTATCCCAACCAGCAAGAGCAAGCGATTATTGGTTGTATAAGGGCAGGCGACGCGCAAACTCTCCCGGGCCTCGTAGACGATTTTTTGAACGTTGCAAACACAAACAACCCGAGTATTTATAAGTATTACCACTGCTTTTTGATACTATACGCGGGGATTTGCCGCGTACTTTCGAGTTACGGGTTGTCTATAAAGCCTCTTCGCGGTTTGGAAGACTTGAATTACGCCAACGCCGATTCATCCATTCGCAAGGCACTGCATGAGGTATCCTTTTCTGCGCTCTCGATGATCCACTCCACCAGTGCGCCTAGCCAGATTATACGAGAAGTTATCGATTATTTGCGAAACAGATATGCGGACAAGCTGACACTCAGTGACATCGCCGAGCATGTGCATATAACGCCAGTCTATCTGAGCAACCTCTTTAGTAAAAGCATGAACATTACGCTGACAGGATATATTCAACAGCTTCGGGTCGAAGCCGCCAAACCGCTGTTGAAGGATCTGAACAACTCCATTGCAGACATCGCATGCCAGGTTGGCTATCCGGATGTTACATACTTTTCTCAAGTCTTTAAACGCCTGACCGGTGTTTCTCCGAACGCTTATCGTAATTGGGACACATTAAAGCCATAGGTTGTGTCAAGAATCTTTCGCACATTTGAGTAGGTGGTCGATATGATGGTGATGGTTGCAACGTTGCCGTCGCCAAAGCTATATCGTAGCCTTTTGCGGATGTGTGGTCAATAATCAGTATTTTCCACCTGGTAGAGTTCCTTCTTTCGGGCTCCCTTTCATTGAGCAAAAATGGTTTATGCTCTTTTGCCTCAGATGGCTCCCTGTCCGGTTTCCGAATCCTTTTTGATCGGTAGGGGCAAGAAATCCTAAATCCTCTTTTCTTTCTTGAGCCAGTTTATCGTGTCAATCAAAGTTTCTTTCATATCCCTTGTGGTGTATCCCAATTCAGCGGTTGCTTTTTGATGTGAGAATTGCGCGTTTGAAGCAAGGGTGTAAATGGAATAGGCTGTGAACAACGGAGTCTGCTTCAGTATTTTATAGTACAATTCAGCCAGGGGGGCGATGAGTTTTACGAACCAAATGGGCAGGAACGACCTGATTTTCCGCACGCCCGTTACGTTGTACAGCATGGAAAGGATCTCTTTGATTTGGAAGTATTTGTTGGAGAGGATATAACACGCGCCCCTGGCCCCTCTGGCGCAAGCCGAAATGATCCCACTAGCCACGTCCCGGACGTCCACAAAATCGTACCCGCCGATCACACCGGAAGTCAATCTGCGTTTGCAATAATCGATCACCAGGGTTGTCAGATGACCGCATCCTTTGTCATAGGGGCCGGCGATCCCGGAGGGATGCACGACGGAGGCGTTCAGCCCGCTTTTTGCAGCGTCAAGGACGTATGCCGTGGCTTCGGCCTTCGTTTTGGCGTACAGTCCCACAACGCGGCCCGGATCAAATTCGGTTATTTCGGTTATCGTGGCGCCGTGGGGCAGTTCCGGAATTGCATGTACCGTGCTTACGTAAACCAGCTTGGATGCCCCGTATTCCCTGCACAGGTCGACGATATTCTTTGTGCCCGTCACGTTTACGTCGTATATCGCCTGATTGTATTTTGTGGCGATCGAGACGATCCCGGCACAATGGATCACCACCAGCGGCCGCCCGTCCGTGTTTTCAAAAAAGGGCCTCACGCTCTCTTTGTCGCAGATATCTCCCACGTAGATTTGCGCCCCTTCGGGGGGATTTTTTTCGTTTGGCACGATCAGCCCGCGGACTTCTTTCCCGCTGTTGACCAACTGCCGGGTGATTACGCTGCCCAGATGCCCGGCGGCTCCCGTGATCAAATAGATGTTCTCCATCGGATCCCCCTCGATTCTTTTTTACTAGATCATTGTCCAATTGATAAGATTATATCATGCGCCATACCTTTTTTGTCATTTCAAAAAAGGCGAACGAACGGCTTATGCGTTAATTTTCCGGTTGGAGGTCCGGCTTGACAGCGCTTCCGGCGCAGTGATATAATCCATCGTGCTATCGTACGGTTGGAACGCGGAGGAAAGGCACGTGGTATTCAGTTCTTTTGTCTTCGTATCTCTCTTCTTACCCATCGTTTTTTTGGTAAACCATAAGCTGCCTTCCCGCGTGAGCAACGCCGTGCTGATCGTGTTCAGCCTGCTGCTGTATGCGTGGGGAGAGCCGGTATACGTCGCCTTGCTCGTCGCCGCCATTCTGGCGAACTATGGGATCGCCCTTTTTATCCAAGCGCGGCCGCGCCTGGGCACGGCCCTGGCGTTGCTGCTGAACCTGGGGCTGCTCTACGGTTGCAAATACCTTTCTTTTACCCTGGAGACGATCTCCGCCTTGACGGGCAGGTCTTTTTCCGTGCACGTCCACATGCCCATCGGCGTATCTTTTTATACCTTTCAAGCCATGAGCTATGTGTTTGACGTCAAAAGAGGCGTGTGCAGGCCGCAGCGCAGCTTGTCCAAGTTGATGCTGTATATCGCGCTGTTCCCCCAGCTGATCGCCGGACCGATCGTGAAATACAGCGATATCGAATCGTACCTGGATGACCGGCATGCCTCCGCAGAAGAGATTGCCCGGGGATTCCGGCGCTTCTGCGTGGGCCTGGCCAAGAAAGTTCTGGTCGCGAACGTACTGGCAAAGGCAGCGGACGCGGCCTTTGCCCTTGCGCCGGGAGATATGAGCGTGGCGATCGCGTGGCTTGGCGCGGCCGCATATGCGCTGCAAATTTACTACGACTTTTCGGGATATTCGGACATGGCTATCGGCATCGGACTGGCGTTGGGTTTTCGCTTTCGCGAAAATTTTGCCCATCCGTACGCCGCATCCTCCATGCGCGGGTTTTGGCGGCGATGGCATATCAGTTTGTCCCTGTGGTTTCGCGAATACGTCTACATTCCCCTGGGCGGCAACCGACGGGGGCCTTTGCGCACGGCGGCAAATCGCCTGATTGTGTTTCTCCTGACGGGGCTATGGCATGGCGCCAATTGGACATTTCTCGTCTGGGGGCTGGGGAACGGGATTTTGGTGGCGATCGAGGGCCTGATCGCGCCGGATGAGCGATCCAGGCCGCTGTGGGGCGTCGGACGGCTGTACGTCATCGTTGCGTGCATCTGCCTGTTTGTCGTATTCCGTGCGGATTCCCTGGGCCATGCTGCGGCCTACCTTTCCCGCATGTGGACATGGCCGGCCGGTGCGACGGATGCGGAGCGGGTGCTGATTGCAGGGCTATTCGACGGCCATATGATCCTGACGATGGCCATGGCGACGGTCTGCGCGGGGAACCGGGCGGGGACATTGCGGCGGGGTTTCGCCGCCATGGGCGCCGGGCACTTCTTTGAACCCTGCGCGTACCTGTGCTCTTTGGGGCTGCTCCTTTTGAGCCTCTTCGCCTTGGCGTCCCAGACGTACAATCCGTTCATCTATTTTCGATTCTGATCCGCCGTGGGGAGGCAGCTGTATGGGGAACAAGTGGTATCGGGCATACATCGCCGCGTTTTTGATCCTGTGTATGCTTGGCGTGCTGGCGATGCCCTTTGCCGGCAAAGACGAAACGAGCGAAAACAGGCGGTTGGCTTCGTTTCCGCCGCTTGTGCGGGACGGCCGCCCAAATCCATCATGGCCGGCAGAGTTTGAGGCATGGCTGGACGACCATATCGGGTTGCGCGCGCACTATGCCGAGGCCTATGCAAAGGCCTTGTACAGGCTGGGCGCTTCGGCGGACGAGCAGGTGATCATCGGCAAAGACGGATGGTTATACTATGCCCCGACCCTTCCCGATTATACCGGCGTCGGGGCCCCGGACGAGGGGGAAAGGCGACAAATCCGGCGAATGCTGGAGGATGTGGGGAAACGGTTGGAAGCGGAAGGGACGCGCTTTGCCGTGCTGGTCGCGCCAAATAAAAACAGCATCTATCCCGAGTATATGCCCGGCGCATACCCCCGCGCCGCCCGAAGCCCATATCCGCCGGAGGAGCGCTGTGGCGTGCCGCGGATTGCCGTGGAAGAAGCGCTGCGCGGGAGGGCGGAAGAAGAACTGTATTACAAAACCGACACCCACTGGAACGAAAGAGGGGCGCGCATTGCGGCGGCCCTATGCATCGAACAAATCAACGCCCTGTGCGGGAGCGAGGCGCCCGTTCCCGACCCCTTGGCAGCCTGCATGGCAGCGGGAGAACATACGGGCGATTTGGCAAAGATGCTTTTCCCCATACACACGCCGACAGAACCGCGCGTCGCATACGCCGATGACGAGGAACGGTACCAGGCGGTTGGCCGGTACAAAAGCAACGAGGACATCACCATCCGAACGGCAGGCGGCGCGGAAAACCTCCACGTACTCGTCCTGCGGGATTCCTTTTGCGACGCCCTGATCCCCTATCTTTCCAACGCCTTTGACAAAGTATGCTACAGCCGCGCATGGCCTCCCGTCATCGACGCCTCGGAAAACTATGACATCGTCGTGCTGGAGATCGCAGAGCGGCGCCTCATGGAGCTGGCGGAGTCGCCGATCGCCATCCTCGGTGCTTCCCCTCCGCCTGAAACGGCAAAGCAGAGCGATGGGGGCTGATCAGATATTGATTGGGTAATACACATCGATCAGGACCACCGCGCCTTCCTCTATGCCGAAGATAATGCATGGGCTTGCCAGATCGCCGGGTATGCCGGAGACGGAATAGGTGATCATGCCGCCGCCCTCGTCGTAATAGTCCTCGCCATACGCGTCATATACCGCCTGCAGCGGATCGCCAATGGATATGCCCCGTGCCGTTGATGCGCCCTGTGCGGTGATATAGAATTCGTACCACACGTCATGCCCGTCCATGGGACAGGTGTACAGGCTGCCCGCATCGTACGTATATTCCCAATCCAGCCCCTCGTATACGCAGGCGGGCGCGCTTGCGGCCTGGATCGGTTCCCCCAATGCGGAAAGAAGCGCGTCCACCGGCGAAAGGATGGGATAAAACGCGCCCTCCACCGTTACGCCCAGATCCCCTTCCAGGGTAAACGCCGACGCTGCTTCCGGAGCCTGGGCTTGCGTTGGGATAGAAGAGAGCAATGCCAGCGCGAGAACCATCCATACGAACCTCTGCATGATCCTGCGTCACCTCCCGGACATGATGGATGAAAAGCCGTTATGCAACATCGGAAACGACGACGTCGACGCGGCGGTACGCGCCGTTGACGTCCTTGGATTGGACCAGCATATGCGCCATGCCCGGAGCATGCGCCGTGATCAATCCGTCCTGATCCACCGTCGCCACGCCTTCCTGCGCCGAAGCGAAAAGGAATCCGTCGGAGGTATTGTCGGCGGGCAGGATCTCGCCGACCGCCAATTGCCACGTCTCTCCGGGAGATAAGCGCAGGATTTCCGCGTTCACGGAAAAATAGGATACGGGGATCTCGAAGCGATTGTCGATGGCGGGATTGGTCGGGTCGTAGCGCGTGCCGCTCTTGCGCGGCGGGGGTTCTTCGGAGGTGTATTCTGCGTCATTGGCGATCCGGATGGGCGTGTCGACGGGACAGTTGTAATAGATCCACGCTGCGGCGGCGCAGGTGGTGCGAAGGCAGCCCGCTGTCACGGCTTGCCCGATTTCTCCATAATTGTCGGTGCGGTGCATCGTTTTGAAGTTGGTCTCGCCGTGCAGCGGGCCGTGAATGCGCATCTTGTCCGTGCAGCGGACGGTGTACGGGGTGTATGCGGTATCCGAAAACGGATACCAATCGTACTTTTCCAAAATGGTGTATTTGCCCGCCCGGGTCTTGTTGCCCGTGCCGATCGCGGTGCGAAAGGTGCGCAGGCAGCGGGTGTATTTCCCCTCTTCGTCGATGCCCAGTATCGCGATGGTAAAGCTATTTTTGGAGACGTAGATGCCATAGGGCAACGCGTTTTTGTGTTTGTCGGACAAGCATACCCCGTTCGGGGGAAATCCTTCTATCGGGGAGGGCGGCGCAAACGCCTCGGGTTCAAACGTTGGCATGATGTCCGGGGCAGGCTTGGCCGCATCGGGAGCAAGGGTAGGCGCCGGCGCATCAAATATGGAAGGGGGGACCGGATCCGTCTTTGCCTGGCGATCCCGGGAAATGCGCAGAGCGAGCACAGCAAACGCGGCAACGGCAAAAAGGAGCACGAGAACGATGATGGGAACAACAGCGCGGTTTTTCTGCCGCCTTTCACGCCTTTTCACAGCTGCACGCACTCAACCTTTCGACAGGGAAGTTCGCTGGAACGGGCATCCGCCCCTTGGAGCGGCTCCATTATATCGCCTCCTGTTGCCT
Organism: Clostridiales bacterium; assembly: GCA_012520375.1. GTDB lineage: Bacteria > Bacillota > Clostridia > Christensenellales > Aristaeellaceae > Excrementavichristensenella. Next base: position 6,654 of record JAAYOH010000073.1, on the reverse strand, counting down.
TCGTCAAGGCCTGTGTCCCACGGGCATACGGCTTTCAACCGGCGGTTTATTTGATTTATGGGTGTTGAAACAACGCGGCCGCGCTTGACAAGGATCTCATGCCGTGCTATACTCCGAATTGATCTCCGCCTTCCCCCCGGGACCGGGGCGGAAGGTTTTTTTGGACCGGAACGGAGGAAGATTCATGTTGTACGATGAGACCATGTTGTCCCGGCATATGCAGCCCCTCACGGGCAGCGCCATCCGGGAGATTTTTCACCTGCTGGGCAAGCCCGGCATGATCTCCTTTGCGGGAGGCAACCCCGCCGTCACTGCCCTTGAACCCGATGTGATCTCGGATATCGCCCAGAAAGTGCTGAAAACCCATGGTTGGCGGCTGCTGCAATACGGCGCCACCGAGGGTTTCGGACCCTTGCTGGAATCCATCGCCCACTTTATCGAATCCAGCGGCATCAAGGCCCAGCCCAGCCAGATCCTGCCCTGTCAGGGCGCAGGACAGGCCCTGGACCTCCTGGTGAAGGCTACCTGCAACGAGGGGGACGTGGTGCTGGTGGAGAGCCCCACCTTCCTGGGCGCCCTGCAGACCTTTCTGACCTACGGTGTGAAGCTGGTGCCCCTGCCCAGCGACGGGGAAGGGGTGATCGTGGAGGAAGCCGAAGCCCTGATCAAGGCACACCATCCCAAGCTGATGTACATCATCCCCACCTTCCAGAACCCCTCCGGCAAGACCCTGGGCCTCGCGCGCCGCCAGAGGCTGTGCGAACTGGCTGCCGGGTACGGGGTGGTGCTGGCGGAGGACGACCCATACCGGGACCTTCGCTATCGCGGAGAGGCGCTGCCCGCCATCAAGTCTTTCGACAAAGAGGGCTGGGTGGTGTACATGGGCTCCTTCTCCAAACTGATCTCCCCGGGGCTGAGGATGGGGTACGCCATGAGCGACAACCCCACGTTGTTCCGCAAACTGGTGATCGGCAAACAGTCCGCCGACGTGCACTCGCCCCTGCTGAACCAGGCCATCGTGGACGAATACCTGCGGGCAGGCTATATGCCGGGACACATCGCACGCATCTGCGGCGACTACAAAAAGCAGTTGACGTTGATGCTGGAGGGGCTTGAAGCCATCCCGGGCATTGCCTTCACAAAGCCGGAAGGCGGTCTCTTTGTGTGGGCCGAGCTCCCCGAGGGGATGAACGCCACCGACATGCTGCGGGAAGCGGTGGCCAGGAACGTGGCCTACGTGCCCGGCACCCACTTCCACTGCGAGGGCGGACACCACAATACCCTGCGGCTCAACTTTTCCAACAGCGCGCCGGAGCAGATCCGGCAGGGCATGGAAATCCTGAAAGACCTGATCCTGGAAAAGTCCAAGGCCTGACAGATTGGAGAGAAAGAACATGAAAAATGGACTGGAGATCCTGCGGGAGCGGGGCTTTGTGGCCCAGGTCACCTACGAGGAAGAGCTGGAAAAGGCCTTTGAATCCGGCGAGCCTATCACCTTTTACACCGGCTTCGACCCCACGGCGGACAGCATGCACATCGGGCACTACATCCCCATCATGGCCATGGCGCACCTGCAAAAGGCTGGGCACCGCCCCATCGCCCTGATGGGCGCAGGCACCGCCATGATCGGGGACCCTTCCGGCAAGAGCGACATGCGCAAGATGATGACGGTGGAGACCATCGACGAGAACGCCAACTGTATCAAAAAGCAAATGGCCCATTTCCTGGATTTTGACCAGAGCAAGCCCAACGGCGCCATCATGGTGAACAACGCGGATTGGCTGCGCAACCTCAATTACATGGACTTCCTGCGGGAAATCGGCGCCTTGTTTTCCGTAAACCGTATGCTGGCGGCGGACTGCTACAAGCAGCGGCTGGAGCGGGGGCTGACCTTTCTGGAGTTCAACTACATGGTGATGCAGTCCTACGACTTCCTGCAGCTGTTCAGGAAGTACGGCTGCATCATGCAGACCGGCGGGGACGACCAGTGGAGCAACATCCTGTCCGGCGCCGACCTGATCCGCCGCAAGGAACAAAAACCTGCCTTTGCCCTTACCTTCAAGCTACTCCTCACCCACGATGGCCGCAAGATGGGCAAGACCGAAAAGGGCGCCCTGTGGCTGGACGCCGGGAAGACCAGCCCCTACGACTTCTATCAATACTGGCGCAACGTGGACGACGCGGATGTGGAGAACTGCCTGGCCCTGCTCACCTTCCTGCCCATGGAGGAGGTGCGCCGCCTGGGCGCCTTGGAGGGCAGCGCCATCAACGAGGCCAAGCGGGTGCTGGCCTATGAAGTCACCAAACTGATCCACGGCGAAGAAGAGGCCCTCGGGGCCCGGAAAGCGGCCGAGGCCCTGTTCTCCGGGGCCGGGGCGGCGGGTTCGGCGCCCCGGGTGGAGATCACCCCTCAGCAGTTCGCCGAGGACAACCGGGTGTGCCGCCTGGCGGTGCTTGCCGGGCTGGTGAAGTCCAACGGCGAGGCCCGGCGCACCACCCTGTACATCGGGGACGAAAAAGTGCAGGATGTGGACAGCCGCATCCAAGAGGAGCAGCTTGCGGAAGGGCTGCTGCTGCGGGCTGGCAAGAAAAAGTACTGCCTGCTGGTGCTGGGCAAGTGAGTTTTGCATCGTATCGCACCCTGATGAAGAGGGGCGAAGAGAGCTTTGTCATCAACAAGTCCCGATTCATTGGGCAGGGAGCGCCTGTATCCACGGAGGAGGAGGCGCTCGCCTTCTTGAAGGAAGTGCGGGAGAAGTACCGGGACGCCACCCACAACTGCTATGCCTATGTGCTGGGCAAAAATTTCGGCATCATGCGCTACAGTGACGACGGAGAGCCCGGGGGAACCGCCGGACTTCCCATGATGGAGGTGCTGAAAGCCCGGCAGGTCACCGACTGCTGTGTGGTGGTGACCCGCTATTTCGGCGGCGTTCTCTTGGGGGCGGGCGGTCTGGTGCGGGCATACACCCAGGGGGCTGCCGCCGCTCTGGACGCCGCCGGGGTGGGGGAGATGCATTTAAGCACCCGGTACCTGGTGGACCTGGAATACAGCCTGCTGGGCAGGGTGGAGCACTTCCTGAAGGACCAGCCGGTGATCGTGGAGGACAAAAGCTTTACCGACCGGGTCACTCTGACCCTGATCGGCAAGTGCGCGGACCGGGCGTTGCTGGAGGAGGGGCTGTCCGGCGTTACCGACGGTCGCGCCCAGCTGGTCCCCGTGGAGGCGTTGTATCTGCCATGGGAAGAAACGTGCTTGTAATCATAACATTTTGCGGCTATACTTAAGGGTATATAAATTACACGGAGGGGGATCATGATGCAGGAGATCCAATTTGTTCGGGCACAGACCCTGAAAGCCAAACCCCAGGACGAGAGCAAGCTGGGCTTTGGGCGTATTTTTACCGATCACATGTTCACCATGCGCTATGACCGGGAGAACGGCTGGCACGACGCGAAGGTGGAGCCCTATCGCGCCCTTTCCCTGGAGCCCTCCTGCATGGTACTGCACTATGGCCAGGCCATATTCGAGGGCCTGAAGTGCTACCGCAGGGAGGACGGCGGACTGCAGCTCTTCAGGCCCCGGGACAACTTCGAGCGCATGAACACTTCGGCAGAGCGGCTGTCCATCCCCACCTTCGATGTGGAAGACGCCATGGCAGGCCTGCTGAAGTTGCTGGAGATCGAGAAGGACTGGGCGCCGAGCCAGCGGGATACCTCTTTGTACATCCGCCCCTTTATCATCGCCACCGATCCCTTTGTGGGGGTGCGGGCCAGCAACACCTACCTCTTCTGCATCATCCTGAGCCCCGTGGGCGCCTACTATGCCAACGGCCTGGCTCCTGTGGGCATCTACGTGGAGGATCAGTATGTCCGCGCCGTGCGGGGCGGCCTTGGCTTCGCCAAGACCGCGGCCAACTATGCGGCCTCCCTGAAAGCGGGGGAGATAGCCCATCAGAACGGCTATGCCCAGGTGCTGTGGCTGGACGGCGTGGAGCTGAAGTACGTGGAAGAGGTCGGCAGCATGAACATCATGTTCGTGCTGGACGGCAAGATCGTCACCCCCGCGCTGAACGGCTCCATCCTGTCGGGCATCACCCGCAAGTCCATCCTGCAGCTGGCTGCGGATGACGGCTTCGAAGTGGAGGAGCGGCGCATCGCCATCGAGGAGGTCGTCCGGGCTGCCGAAGAGGGCCGCCTCCAGGAGGCCTTTGGCACCGGTACCGCCGCCGTGGTGTCCCCCGTGGGGGAATTGTGCTGGAACGGCAAGAAAATTATCCTGTCCGGGGGCAAGATCGGCCCCGTTACCCAGCGCCTGTACGACGAATTGACCGGCATCCAGTGGGGCCGGGAGGAAGACAGGTTCGGCTGGGTCCTGAAGCTGTGACCGAACACCATGTACCAAATAGCGTGGGAGCCATGTCGCTCCCACGCTATTTGCAGCGCGCCTGGCCCCTTCTGCCGGGGTATGCCATCAAAAAAGAGGACGTCCGGCTGAACGGGGCCCGTTGGGACGGCAAAGCGGCGGTCCGCGGAGGGGACCTGCTGCGCCTCTATATCCGGGACGGGTATCTGACGGGGCCGCTCAGGAAGCTGTATGCGGACGACAGGATCCTGGCGGTGGAGAAGCCCGCCGGGCTGCCCGTGGACGTGGACGATCTGGGCATCGGGGTGGACACCCTGCTGGCCCGGGCCGTGAAGGAATATCCTGCAGCCCGGCTGTGTCACAGGCTGGACACGGGGACGGGGGGCGCCCTGCTGCTGGCCCTGACGGAAGAGGCGGAGGCAGAGCTACGGGAGGCCTTCGCAGCACAGCGCGTCGGGAAGACCTACCATGCCATGGTGAAGGCCTGCGCCGGAAACGGGGGGAGGCTGGTGCACTACCTGCGAAAGGATGCCCGGGCGGCCCGGGTGACCGTGCTGGACAGCCCGGGGTCCGGAGCGCGGCAGGCGGAACTGTACTGGAAGCCCATAGAGCACATGGGGGAGCGGATGCTGGTGGAGGTGGAACTGATGACCGGGCGTACCCATCAGATCCGCGCCCAACTGGCCCATATCGGTTGCCCCCTCCTGGGGGACGACAAGTACGGGGACCGGGCTTTCAACAAGCGCTGGCACATTTCGAGCCCCATGCTTTGGTGCGTGCGCCTGGAGTACGGCGGGATCGCCGTGGAGTCAAAAGCGCCCTTTGCCCGGGAGGAGGCCCCATGAACGTCGTGCTGGTCCATCCGGAGATCCCCCAGAATACCGGCAACATTGCCCGAAGCTGCGCTGCCACGGGAGCCGGGCTGCACCTGATCAAGCCCCTGGGTTTTTCCCTGTCCGACCGCTACCTGAAGCGGGCGGGGCTGGATTACTGGGACATGATGCACTACGAACTGTACGAGGATTGGCAGGATTTCCGGACAAAATACCCGGAGGCGGCGTTCTTTTTCCTGACCACCAAGGCCCGTAAGAGCTACTGCGAAGTTGCCTATCCCAGGGACGCCTTTTTGGTGTTCGGCTGCGAGACACGGGGCCTGCCGGAGGATATGCTCGCCTGTCACATGGACCGATGCCTGCGCATCCCCATGGCGCCCGGGGCCCGCTCCCTGAACTTGTCCAATTCGGTGGCCATCGTGCTGTACGAGGCCCTCCGGCAAAACGGTTTTCCCGGCCTGTCCGCCTGCGGCAGTCTGCACGGGACGGGCACGGGGGCATGGGAGGATTATGTGTAGCGCCCATGGGGCGGGGTTTGGGGCGCCGATGGGCGTTCCGGGCTTTTCTCTCATATAGTTTTTGCCCGGCGGTTCTGGTGCAAACATGGATCAAGCAAGTGGGCAGCCTATCGCAAGCATTGCATACATTTCGGTTTTGTGGTATCTGGAACACAAAGAAAGGAGAGGGAACGATGGCGGGATTTTTTGAAAGGAACCGGGAACGGCTGGAGCACTTTGCCAGGGTATCCAAATCGGTGGGCGCCCGGGCCGACTACGTCCAGGGCGGCGGCGGCAACACCTCGGCAAAGCTGGGGGAGGGCCTCATGGCCATCAAGGCTTCCGGATTTTGCCTGAAGGACATCGAGCCGGACAAAGCCTACGCCGTGCTGGATTCCGAGGCGCTGCGCAATTTCTACTTCGGCAGCGAGCCCGGCGACTTTGAGGATGTGGAAAAAGCGGGCTCGGCCAAGGCAAAAGAAAACACCAAGGAGATCCAGGGGCTGGCCCGGCTGCGCCCCAGCGTGGAAGCGGGCTTCCACTCGGTGCTGGACAGATATGTGGCCCACAGCCACAGCGTGTACGGCAATCTGGCGGCCTGCGCGGTGGAATGCACCCGGATCCTCCGGCAGGCCCTGGAAGGGGCGGACTATGTTTGGGGCGAAGTGGCCTATGCGGACCCGGGCGCCCGTCTGACCTTCGGCATCCGGGATGAACTGAAAAGGGTGGAGGAGAAGACGGGCGTGCGCCCCGCCGCCATCTTCCTGCGCAACCATGGCTTGATCGTGCACCACGACGATCCCGATGAATGCCTGCGCATCCACCAGGATGTGAACGACCGGATCGCCGCCCATTTCGGGATGAGCGGTAGCGCTTTTCCCGCGGTAGGGATCACCCGGCGGGGGGACGGCTTGATGGAGGCGGACGTGCCCTTCCTGGCGGACATGATTCGCAGCGG